>JASEEX010000009.1:55508-56324 GCA_030019415.1 Thermodesulfovibrionales bacterium | reverse complement strand
GATATGTTAGCGGAAATTAGCACTTAAACTGGTACTAAAAATGGGGGACATGTCCATGGGATATGATTTTCACAGACAAAAGCCCATAGATAATTACATTGTAGATTTCTTTTGTAACAAGTTGATGCTTGCAATTGAACTGGATGGATATACACATATCTTTGAAGAAGTTTACGATAAAGATAGGGCTAAAGAGCAAAGATTAAATGAGTTAGGAATAACCATTTTGAGATTCAAGGATGAGAAGGATGAGGATGTGATGAATAACATTGAAGGAGTATTGGCAAGAATTGAAGACAGTATTAAAGCCATTGAAAATAAACACACCCCTCAGTCCCCTCTTAATAGAGGGGAAGAGAAAAAGGGATATGTCCCATTAGTTCCCCTCTAAACCAGGGGTTAGGGGTGTAATAGATGAGAGGATTAGGAATGCAAAAGTTTTTCGGGAAACTAAACTGTTACATAATCCGTAATGTCACCCTGAACCTTGGCCTGACGCCAGGACAGGCTTGGTTCAGGATCCGGTTTATTTTGTATGGATTTCTATAGCAACCTTAGGCTACTATATTCTGTAAAAGGTAACGATTAAGAATAAATCCTCTGCTGGAAAAAAGTTATGGAACTCTCGTTGATAGCTTTGGGCTTCGGTATGGCCAGTGTTTTTGGCTTGATTGTCGGTGTCTTTTCTGTCTGGAATGGAAGGATGACCCGTAGGGAGATTAGCCGGCTTATAGAAGAAGGTAATAATAGGACTAACCGCCTTATAGAAGAAGGCAATAATAGGGTCAGCAACCTTATAGAGGAAGGCAATAAATG
>JASEEX010000009.1:0-55411 GCA_030019415.1 Thermodesulfovibrionales bacterium | reverse complement strand
TTAGCAACCTTATAGAAGAAGGTAATAATAGGACTAACGGCCTTATAGAAGAAGGCAATAATAGGGTCAGCAACCTTATAGAGGAAGGCAATAAATGGATTAGCAACCTTATAGAAGAAGGTAATAATAGGACTAACGGCCTTATAGAAGAAGGTAACAAGGGGATTAGCAACCTTATAGAAGAAGGTGACAAAAGGACAGATCGCTTGATAATAGAAAGCAGGGAAAGGACAGAGAGTCTTATAATGGAGGTTCACAGGGATACAATGGCCCTCATTTCAAAGATGGACGAGAGGTCAGAAAAGCAAGGCCAGATGCTGGAGAGGATAGGGGAAACTCAGAAATATATTGCTGAGATTGTGAGAATGGAAGGGGAAAAGACACGTTCACTGCTCACCCGTTAAATGCGGGATAAAATAACTTTAGTTCATCTAATAATTTTAATTTCATGTTGACTTTTTTTTCGAGATTGTTTTAGTTTAAATCAAATTACACAAAAGTTAAGGTTCAAAAAGGGGCAAAAAATTTATTTATTCATAAATTTTTTTTATTTGAACTATTTTCAGCTTTATTTTAAAGTTGTGTAGTTTAGCAAATTTCCGTCATTCCTGCGGAAGCAGGAATCCAGAAGCGTTGATTTTACTGGATTCCCGCCTTCGCGGGAATGACATCACGGATGTACGAAATTGCATTATATTTCAATAGGTTATAAATTTTTGCTAAACTAAAATTAAAGTTGATGACTCATACCGCACAAAACAAGGTATTTTTAATCTTGAAAGATTCACAAATGTGTGGTAATATGCTGACGGAAGATTTCTTCCTCAGAAAAAATTCTAAAAATTAAAAAGGAGGTAGAATATGCCAAAGTGGCCGTATAAGGGAAAAGAGTATGATATGGATGAGGACGGTTTTCTTCAGGACTGGGAGGCATGGGAAGAAGGAATGGCTCCCGAACTTGCCAAGATGGAGGGAGTTGAACTTGACGATCGGCACTGGGAGTTAATCAGGTACCTCAGAGATTATTACATTAAATATCAGATTGCTCCCCCTATAAAGATGCTCGTTAAGGAGATGGCTAAGGCTTTTGGTCCAGAGAAGGGGAATACTAAGTATCTCTACCAGCTCTTCCCGGGGGGACCTGCAAAACAGGCATGTAAATTCGCCGGGCTTCCAAAACCAACAGGCTGCGTATAATATACGGCAGCAGGGTTTAAGTAAAAGTAAAAATAATCTTTACTCTCTGAGCCTTTTCTTACAAAGGGGGGGAACTGATTTGTATCCTCCCTTTTGTGATGTTATCAAAATAGTTTTGTTTCTTTATGTAGAAGATTAATATAATTAAATTTTAAGTTGACAAATTACATTTTATTTTTTATAAATAATGGTCTCTTTTAAGTCATAAGGACTTGGAATGAATGTGAAGCTTGAAAATCTCCTGACACAAAAGAGATCCACTATATTAAAGAAGTGGTTTGATGTGGTGATTGAGACTTACCCACCTGAGACTGCACTATTCCTTAGAAGGCAAAAGGACAGTATTGCAAATCCTGTAGGATCTACTATTTTTCAAGGGATAGAAGACCTATTCGGGGAGCTCCTTAAGGGAATTAATTACGAGAGGGTTTCCACCTATCTTGACAATATCATAAGAGTAAGAGCCATTCAGGATTTTTCGCCCTCTCAGGCTATTTCATTCCTCTTCCTTCTGAAGAAGGTAATCAGAGAGGAATTAAAAAAAGAAATCAGGGAAAATGACCTCTCCAGGGAGCTATCAGAATTAGACTCTCGAATAGATAATCTTGCCCTTCTCTCCTTTGACATTTACATGAAGTGTCGGGAGCAGATTTATGAACTCAAAGGTTATGAAATAAGAAGTATGTTTAAGGCATGTCAAAAAGCAGGTCTGATATGTGATATTCAGGAGGGAGAATTTGATCTCAAAGAAGGTCAAAATATAGATAAATTATAGATAATTATAAAAGAAATGAGGTGAAAATATTATGAGTTTTGGGCTTTCTTTCTGGGTTTCCCTTATTGCAGTTTTAGCACTTATCTTGGTCGCGTGGGTTGGAGTTGAGGGGGCAAAACTGAACTTCTTATTTGGAGCTATCATACCCTATGTCGCGATTGCTATATTTGTTGTGGGAATGATCTATCGAATACTTAAATGGGCATCAATACCTCTCCCATTCCGTATCCCTACAACCACAGGGCAGCAGAAATCACTCCCGTGGATAAAGCAGAATAAGATAGAAAACCCCTCTACTGCTCTCGGTGCTGCCATAAGGATGGTCTTTGAGGTGCTTCTTTTCCGTTCTCTTTTCAGGAACATGAGAACCGAATTAAGACCTGGGCCAAGGCTTTCATTTGCATCCGCCAAGTGGCTCTGGCTTGCAGCACTGGCATTTCACTACTCCTTCCTCATTATCTTAATCAGACACCTCAGACTTTTCATCGAGCCAGTACCTTCTCCCGTGAAGTTTCTTGAGATGATTGATTCCTTTTTCCAGGTGTGGGTGCCGCTCGTTTACATAACTGATCTAATGCTTATAGGAGCGGTGACATACCTCTTACTGAGGAGGGTTTTTATACCGCAGATGCGTTACATCTCCCTTCCCAGCGATTACTTCCCCCTCTTCCTTATCCTCGGTATCGGGATTACGGGGGGGCTCATGAGGTATTTCTACAAGGTAAATGTTGTAGGCATTAAGGAGCTGACGATGGGGTTAATCAATTTCAGTCCAAAGATTCCGGAAGGTATCGGTGTCCTCTTTTATATCCATCTGTTTTTAGTCAGCACCCTTTTTGCCTATTTTCCCTTCAGCAAGCTGATGCATATGGCAGGCGTCTTTCTAAGTCCTACAAGAAACATTGCAAATAACAATCGAGCTAAGAGACACATCAACCCATGGAATTATCCTGTCAAGGTTCATACATATGAGGAGTACGAGGACGACTATAGAGAATTTATGAAAGATGCTGGGTTACCATTAGAAAAGGAGGATTAGAGATGGCAGAGGTTGAAAAAAAGGAAGAAAGAGAGGTCCCATATTATGAAACAGTACTCGGTGCAAGCCCTGAGAAATTAGCGACAGTAGATTACAAACCCCCTGCGAAGCCATGGATGGATGTCCCTCCTAAATTCAAAAAGTTAGACTATCTCAATCCTGCAAAGGTAAAATGGATGAAAGTAATTGATCTCCCCTTCCCAAGAGAATGGTCACCCCCTGATGAGGACTGGAAGCTTCCCGAAAACTGGAAAGAGATATTCTTAAACGGTATGGAAGACCGTCTGAAAAGATTTCGGTCTTTTCAGCTCTTTATGGATATCTGTGTGAGGTGCGGTGCATGTGCTGACAAGTGCCAATTTTTTATTGGTGGAGGAGACCCAAAGAATATGCCTGTCCTTAGAGCTGAGCTTCTCAGGTCAATATACAGAAGGTATTTTACAACATCGGGGAAGATTCTCGGAAAGATCGCCGGGGCAAGAGAACTTACAGTAGATGTAATAAAAGAATTGTTCAAGTACAGCTTTCAGTGCACTGAATGTCGCCGCTGCTCTGTTTTCTGCCCTTATGGCATTGATATGGCTGAAATCACGATGATAGCGAGGGAACTTCTCCTCTTGCTCGGGATGCACGTTAACTGGGCTATTGAACCTGTGGGGAAGAGTTTTCTGACGGGAAATCATATGGGCCTTCTGCCCCACACAATTAAGGACTTTATGGATGAATATAGAGACGAATTAGAAAAAATAACGGGCTTCAAGGTTGATGTGCCCATGAACAGGAAGGGTGCTGAAATCCTCTACATAGTTCCTTCCGGAGATTTCTTTGATGAACGTGGCGTTATCCTTACTATAGCTACTCTTTTATATTTCTATCACATTGGTCTTGACTATACATGGAGCACGTACACCTCTGAGGGCGGAAACTTCGGTTTATTCACATCCCATGAGATGATAAAGAGGCTAAATGCAAAGATGTATGCCGAGGCGAAGAGATTAAAGGTAAAGTGGATACTTGGAGGGGAATGCGGTCACATGTGGAGGGTAATAAATCAGTATATGGGAACCGTGAATGGCCCGGCGGACTTTCTTGAGGAACCGGTCTCACCTATTACGGGAACGAAATTCGAGAATGCAAAAGACACAAAGATGGTTCATATTGCTGAGTTTACTGCTGATTTAATCAGACATGGCAAACTCAAATTAGACCCGAGCAGAAATGACCATGTAATCGCAACCTACCATGATTCATGTAACCCTTCGAGGGCAATGGGACTTTTTGAGGAGCCAAGATATATTATCAAGAATGTATGCAATAACTTCTATGAGATGCCGGAAAGTTGTATAAGGGAGAAGACCTTCTGCTGCGGAGGAGGTGCAGGCCTTGGTACTGATGAACAGTTGGAGACATTACTGAGGGGAAACTTTCCCAGGTCTAATGCCACAAAGCATGTCCATGAGAAATTCGGTGTAAACCGACTTCTCTGTATGTGTGCTATTGATAGGGCTGTCCTTTCGATGGGCTTGTCGTACTGGTGTCCTCAGGTGACAGTAGGAGGTGTACACGAGCTCCTTGCCAATGCACTTGTAATACCGGGAGAGAGTCCGAGGACGGTAGACTTACGTCGTCAGCCTCTTAAAAGACCTATAACACCGGGAAAGATCGCAGGGAAGGAGGCTTAAGAAGATGCATGAGGAATGGAAAACCTTATTTGACCCATCTTCACCTAAGCAGGTTCCTTTAGTAAGGAAATTTTTTGATGGCTGGAAGGTTACTATTGGGCTTATTGTATTCCTGGGTATATCCATACTTCCTTTCTTATTTGATCTCGGAAAAGCTGCTCCACCCCCTCCAGAACCAAAGATAGATACACCTGAGATACAGAAAATGGTCGAAAAGAAGTGCATTGAGCCGAAATCGTTCATGAAGACAGAGCATATGGTAATGTTGGATGACTGGAGGGATTGGTATGTCCGTGAGGGGAGGTCGATCTATACTGCTACTGATGGAAAGCAATATAATATAAGCCTTTCCAATACATGTATGAAGTGTCATTCAAACAAGAAAAAGTTTTGCGATGAATGTCATAATTATGCGGCTGTTACACCATATTGCTGGGATTGTCATATCGAGCCGAAGGAGGAGGGTTAGACATGGGAATCAGTAGAAGAGAATTCTTAAAGATAGCAGGTGCCTCTGCTATAGTGGGGCTTGGAGGTATATCTGCTATTGAAATCTTACATCCAGGGCAATTTGAGGCCTCACAGGTTTCAAGAGGTCCAAAGGCTCTGGTTGGGAAGAGATGGGCTATGGTCATAGATATGAAAAAGCTGGATAAACAGACGATGCAGAAATGCATAGATGCGTGCCATCGGATACACAACGTCCCTGATATTGAAAAGCCAAAGGAGGAGATCAAATGGATATGGAAAGAGACCTTTGAGCATGCCTTTCCTGGCCAGGAACATGAATACATGGGAGAAGATATAAAACATCTGCCCCTTCTGGTGCTCTGTAACCAGTGTGACAATCCCGCTTGCGTAAGGGTTTGCCCGACGAAGGCCACATATAAGAGGGAAGATGGAATCGTAATGATGGACATGCACCGCTGTATTGGTTGCAGGTTCTGCATGGCTGCCTGTCCCTTCGGAGCAAGGAGTTTCAACTGGAGAGACCCAAGGCCTTTCATAAAAGAGGAGAATAAGGAATATCCAACAAGGATGAAGGGTGTCGTAGAGAAGTGTACCTTCTGTTATGAAAGGCTCGCCGTAGGGCTTCAGCCTGCATGTGTTGAGGAATCAAAGGGTGCAATAATCTTTGGTG
This sequence comes from Thermodesulfovibrionales bacterium, assembly GCA_030019415.1. Taxonomy (GTDB): domain Bacteria; phylum Nitrospirota; class Thermodesulfovibrionia; order Thermodesulfovibrionales; family SM23-35; genus JASEEX01. The sequence continues at coordinate 49,577 of JASEEX010000009.1, read as the reverse complement.
ATCTTGAAGACCCTGATTCGGAGGTAAGCAAGATTCTTCATTCAAAATACACCATTCGGCGTAAGTCCGAACTCGGGACAAGGCCCAGTGTTTACTATATAGTTTAGGAGGTATTAAATATGCTTGAAACTGCACTAAAAGGAAGTCGAACATACTGGAGCTGGGTAATTTTTTTACTCGCTGTTATCGGCGTAGGATTTATTTCTTACATTTACCAATTTCGTGTTGGCCTGGGAATAACAGGAATGAGCAGGGATGTCTCATGGGGGCTTTATATAGGTCAGTTTACCTTTCTTGTTGGCGTTGCTGCCTCCGCAGTTACAATAGTCCTGCCTTATTACCTCCATAACTACAAGAAATACGGAAGGATTGCCGTCCTGGGTGAATTTGTTGCTGTTGCCAGTGTGACAATGTGTATGCTCTTCATTTTTGTTGATCTTGGTCAACCACTTAGAGTCCTGAATGTCCTTCTGCATCCAACTCCAAGGTCTGTCATGTTCTTTGATATGGTCGTCCTTAGTGGATACCTCCTGCTTAATATCTTATGCGGCTGGTATGTATTAGGGGCTGAGCGAAAGGGAGTGCCGCCAGCAGCCTGGATAAAGCCATTCATTATTTTAGCAATCTGCTGGGCACCTTCAATCCATATTGTTACAGCATTCCTCTACCAGGGTCTTCCAGGAAGGCATTACTGGCTGACAGCCATTATGGCAGCAAAGTTTCTCTCATCAGCCTTTGCAGCAGGTCCATCCCTCCTGATAGTAATTTCTTTAATTTTAAGAAGATTTACAAGATTCGATCCTGGTTGGGAGGCCATCCAGACAATGGCGAAAACTTCCCTTTACTTTTTAATAGTAACTTTGGCCTTTTATGGTTTTGAACTATTTACTGCCTTTTATAGCAATATACCGGGTCATATGCACTCCTTTAAGTATCTCTTTACTGGTATTCATGGATATACAAAACTTGTACCGGTAATGTGGATATGTACTGCCCTTGCAGCAGTAGCCCTTCCAATATTGATTATTCCTCAGGCAAGAAGGAACGAGACCGCCTTAGGTTTTGCGGCTGTGGCAACATTTCTCTGTTTATGGCTTGAAAAGGGCATAAGTCTTGTTGTTGGAGGATTTATACCAAATCCATTTGAAAGGGTATTTGAATACTGGCCTACGATACCCGAGACATTAATTACCCTTGGGGTATGGGGAATCGGGTTCTTTATACTCACCATTCTCTATAAAGTAGCTGTCTCAGTTAAGGAAGAGGCAATCTTTGATAAATATGGTGAAAGGCAGGTTAGAGTCTAAATTTTTTGAGTAACCTATTGGAAAGGGATGCCAGAAAATCTGGCATCCCTTATTTGTTACAACCCTTCTAAACTTGACATAAAATATTCTCTCCTATAAATTAACCTGCGGGAGGATTTCTGGAAGAGTTTATATCAAGATACGGCTATATTGCTGTATTTGTATTCACATTTTTTGAAGGTGAGAGTGTTCTTATCGCGTCAGGATTTCTTGCTTATAATGGGTATCTCGACGCGAATGCGGTTGTGTTCGTCTCGGCTATAGCATCATATATAGGTCATAGCACATTCTTCCTTATTGCCTTACACAGGAGAGAAGCTTTCCTAAAATACACCCAGAAAGTGATAAAAGTTAATCTATCAAAACTCGAGTCTTTAATGGCAAGGTATGGAGTTGCATCGATATTTATAAGTCAGTGGCTTTATGGGTTCAGGCTTATGAGTGCAGCAATCCTTGGCCTTTCGCGTATGGGTAAAAAAAAGTACTTTACCTTTCTGCTTATAAGTTGTCTCATCTGGGCAGCTATATGCACCTATGTAGGCTATTTCTTTGGCGCATCCCTGAAAACGCTCCTTGGCGATCTAAAAAAATACGAGGTATATGTAGCGATCGCTGTTATGGTAGGAGGTTTTATCATCTGGTTTATAAGGGATGTGAGGAAGAGGAGGAACGCAGAGGGTACGAGGAGTTAGGTTTTCTGGATATAAATTTCCCAGTTGCCCTCTTCCTCAAGCCAAACAGATTCGAATGCATATCCATGTTTTTCGCAGTACCGTGGGATAGAATCCTCAACAGAGGCGGGTGAATCACAGAATATTTTCAGTATTGCTCCGCTTGGTAACTTCTCCATTGTCTTTTTTATCATTATCAGAGAATAGGGACAATCCCTTCCGAGAACATCGAGTATTTCCGTTGGTGTCCTTGATTTTAAATCATCCATTATTTTAAGCTTTTTATTATAGCATATAAAACAGGTCAGTGTATGTTACGACTGAGAAATTATTTCCTCAGCCTTTCTTTGAATAAAAAACTGATCGGGATGATGCTCTTTCTGAGTCTTGTCCTCGTCTTGGTATTACTCTTCCTTTACTCACAATCTGAAAGGGCGCTGCTTGCAGAACTCGAAAGACAGACAACTGAGCTTTCAAAGGCAATACAGGTTGGTGTTGAAGAAGTCACGAGCACAGGGTCCACAGACCAGATGAGGCTTTATCATTACCTTCAGGAGCTAAATGCAAAAGGTGTGAAGGAGATTTCTATCATCAGCAATACAGATGAGATTATAGCAAGTACTAATCCGATGAGGGTGGGAAAGCAGGTTAGCCCCAGGAAAAAAGAACGTATCATAAAGGCAGAGCTCGGAGAACCTGTTTCTAAAGAGGGGAAGGTCTATAATGTCACTCTTCCTGTGGTTGCTGGTAACGAGCATTATGGTTATATACATCTGAAGATAAACGCAGAGGATTTTTCTAAGCTCCTCAAGGTCAATGCAATAAAAAGGATAGGTGCAACTTCTTTGGTCTTTGGTCTTGGCATACTCATCGCTGTATTTCTTTCATGGATGTATGCCAGGCCAATACATAATGTGGTGAGTGCTGCACGGAGGGTCGCAGCAGGGGATCTGACACCAGAGCTTACTACAGACAGGAAAGACGAGATAGGAGAGCTGACACAGAGTTTTAACTTCATGGTTCAAAAACTAAGGGAGGAGCGCGCCCTTGAGGAGAAACTGCGCGAGGTTGAGCACCTTTCCGGGGTAGCACAGTTCGCAAGGGGCATTGCCCATGAGATAAGAAATCCTCTGAATTTTATAAGCCTTTCGATAGACTATCTAAAGGAAAAATGTTCACCCTTGGAAAGCGGGGAAAAAGAGAAGTTTGAGTCCCTTATCACGAGTATAAAGCAGGAGGTACAGCGTCTTAACAAACTCGTAGGGGATTTCCTGGATTATGGAAGACCATTGAGGCTGAGCCTTCAGGAGATTGAATTGGGTGGTCTTATCGAGGAGGTAATGGCAGTGGTACTGGCAAAAGCAGAAATGGACAACATTGAGATATACAGACAATACGAGGTGCTTCCTAAGCTCTATTTAGACCCAGAGCTGGTAAAGACATGTATCTTTAATGTTATCCTGAATGCCTTTCAGGCAATGCCTGATGGCGGGAGGCTTACAGTGAGTACAAAGGTCTCTGACAGCAGGGTCTCTATTATTATTGAGGATACAGGTATCGGCGTTTCTAAGGAAAACCTATCGAAGGTCTTTGACCCCTTTTTCTCGACCAAGGGCACTGGCCTTGGTCTCGGACTTGCCATGACAAAAGGGGTTGTCGAGGAACACGGCGGTAAGGTGGAGTTCCAGAGTATAGAAGGCAAGGGAAGCACTGTGACGATATCTTTTCTTATGAAGAAGTGAGAAGTGATATGGAGGAATAAGTGGCTGTTGTGCTTGTAGTAGATGATGAACCCCTGCAAAGGGAGATACTTAAGACAATACTTAATGATGAAGGATACGAGACCTATACCGCCTCATCAGGTGAGGAAGGTTCGAAGATTGTTAAGAGGCTTAATCCTGATGTAGTTCTGACCGACCTTAAGATGGAAGGTATTGACGGCATAGAATTTATTGAATCCATCCCTAAGGGGCCTTTTGAGCCATCAATGATTATTATGACAGCATACGGCACAATACCATCTGCTGTGGAGGCAATGAAGAAAGGTGCTTTTGATTATCTAACAAAACCTCTTGATAAAGACACACTACTTCTGACTGTCAAGAGGGCTGCTGAGAGGGCCGCCCTCCTTAAAGAAAATCTGCAACTTCAGAGGGCACTTTACGATAAATTCAGTATAGAAGGGATTGTAGGGAGCTCCAGAAAGATGAAGAAGGCGATCGAGGTAATGAAGAAGGTTTCTTTGATCTCTGCATCTGTTCTTATAATTGGTGAGAGCGGCACTGGCAAGGAACTTGTGGCAAGGGCCATTCACTACAACAGCCCGAGACGCGCAAGGCCCTTCACTGCCGTGAACTGTGCTGCAATCCCTGAGAACCTGATAGAGAGTGAGCTTTTTGGTTACGAGCCAGGTGCTTTCACAGGTGCGACATCGAGGAAAATAGGGCTTTTCGAGTCTACGGATGGTGGAACAATATTGCTTGATGAGATTGGAGACCTCCCGTCCGTGACGCAGTCGAAGATCCTCAGGGTGCTTCAGGATAAGGAGATAAGAAGAATTGGTAGCCGCGAGAGTATAAAGGTTGATGTTCGAATAATCTCGGCAACAAACAAAGACCTTGAGAGGGAAATCATTAAGAAGAACTTTAGAGAAGACCTCTATTACAGGCTAAAGGTTATAACCATCGAGCTTCCACCATTGCGCGAGAGAAAGGAAGACATCCCCGAACTTAGGGACTTTTTCATAGAGAAATATAACCGGGAATTTGGCAAAAGAATAAAAGGGATTGAGGAAAATGCGTTGAAGACACTCATGGAATTTCACTGGCCAGGAAATATCAGACAACTCGAGTCTGTTATAGAAAGAGCTGTTCTTATGAGCGAATCTCCTTATATAGGCCTTAAGGACATTAAGAGCGAATTAGGTTCTTCGCACGGAGGTAATATCCTTGACTTCGAACTCCCGGAGGAAGGGATAAATTTTGAGGAGCTTGAAAAAGAACTCCTGAGGAAGGCTATGCTGAAGTCAAACGGTGTTGCAACAAAGGCAGCAAAACTTCTCGGCATGAGTTATAAGACATTCTGTTACAGGTGGGAAAAGTTCAACCTCGTTTCCCCAAAAGAGGATACCCCTTCCTAAAAGGGCAAGGGCTGTTTTTATTTAAGGTTTATTTTTAGGTAGTTTAGCCCTGGCATATTTATTGCTACATTTACTTCTGTGAAAGGAGGTGATTTTTAGTGAAGAAGGCATTAGCTCTTGTCGTAGCAGTACTTTTTGTATTCGCCATAACCTCTATCTCCTTTGCAGTAGAGGAGAAGAAGGCAGCTCCTGTACCTGCAGAGAAGAAGGCCGAGCCAGCAAAACCAGCTGAAAAGCCAAAGGTTAAACGGGTTACCGGTGAGGTGAAAGCGGTCGACACAAAAGCCATGACCATCACTGTAACCAAGAAGGTAAAGGGTAAGGTCGAGGAGACAGTTGTTACTGTCGATGATAAGACCAAGATCACCTTAGACAAAGAGAAGAAGGTGCTTGCAGATGTGAAGGTCGGCGATAAGGTGACTGTCAAGTACACAGAGGTTGAGGGTAAGAATGTAGCAAAGAGCGTTGCTATCAAGCCAGCACCGAAGAAAGCAGAGCCAGCTGAGCCAGCAAAGAAGAAATAACTTTAGCTCGCAGGGGGGACAGAGTCCCCCCTGCTCCTAAACCTCCTTAATTTTTACCCCGTTAGAAATATTTCTTCTAACGGGGGTTATTTCTGATTCTGTCTTTTTCAGTGTATTCTGAAGACGTTGTTGGTAGAAATCCTCGAGTTTATAAAGTACGTCCGGGTTTTTCTCTATTACTTCTTCGAGAAGCTGCCTCCTTATCTCGATAACAACAAGTGGTCCTTTTGCAATCACAGATGCTGTTCTTGGCCTCCCTGTCAGAAATGCTATCTCGCCGAAGACATCTCCTTCTGAGAGAGTAGCAAGTTCTATCTTTTTCCCGAGGATATGTGAAATGACCCTTGCCTGTCCTGATTTTACTATAAATAATGAGTCTCCGGAGTCGCCTTCCTCTATTACCTTCTCACTGTCTGAGAACGATTTGATCTCTGCTTTTTCTATTATTTTTTTTATCTCATCTTTCTGCAGGGAAGAAAAGAGTGACGGGATAGGTTCTTCTCTAAGAAGAGGCTTAGGTGCTGCGGAGATTTTTGCAGATTCGAGTTTCACCATCAGTTCCTTTGATCTGTTTATTGCCTCTGCATTGTAGGGATCAAGCCTGAGAATTACCTTATAGAGTGCAAGGGCCTTCTGCATGAAGCCCTGCTTTGTGAGAATCCATGCAGCGTGGTGATACGAGGCTATTGCATTAAGAGAATCACCCATCCTTTGATATATGTCCCCAATCTTGAGATGTACCTGGGGATTGTCTCGTTCAACATTACTGAGGTGATGGAGAGAGTTTTTAGCTCCTTCCCAGTCTTGCTTTTTTATAGCATTGAAATATGCTTCCCAGTAATTTTTACTCATGAGCTTTTTCCTGTGAAACTGAGTGCACCTTCAACCCTTTCATCCTCATTTCTCTTTAATAGGCTATTATAGTATATAATAGCAAAAAAATCAGGAGGCAGCTTTGGAGAAAAGGATTTCTGTTGAACTCTCTACACGCATTAGGCACCTACCACCTTATCTATTCGCATCCATAGACAAGATGAAACAGAAGGCGATAGCCAGAGGCACTGACCTCATTGATCTGAGTATCGGTGACCCTGACATCCCTACGCCGCCACATATAGTTAATGCCATGAAAGTGGCTGTTGAGAAACCTGCTAACCACCGTTATCCATCATACGAGGGCATGCCCTCTTACAGGGAGGCTGTTGCGCTGTGGTATAGGAAGAGATTTGGTGTTAAGCTTGACCCGCAGACAGAGGTTCTCTCATTAATTGGCTCGAAGGAGGGCATAGGCCATATCCCTTTAGCATTTGTTGATCCAGGCGATATAGTACTTGTGCCATCTCCTGGTTATCCTGTTTATTCAGCGGGTACCCTTTTTGCCGGGGGGGAAAATCATGTAATGCCTTTAAATGAGAAGAATGACTTTCTGCCTGATCTTGATGCAATACCCAAAAAGGTATTAAGGAAGGCGAAACTTATCTTCTTAAACTACCCCAATAATCCTACCTCAGCAATAGCGCCTGTAAAATTTTATAAGGAAGTGGTAGGGATTGCATTAAAGTACAACATCATTGTCTGCCATGATGCCTCATACTCCGAGATCTACTATGATAAGAGACCTTTGTGCTTTATGCAGATACCCGGTGCAAAGGATATGGGCATCGAGTTCCATTCACTCTCAAAGACGTATAATATGACAGGATGGAGGATAGGTTTTGCTGTTGGAAACCGGGAGGTCTTAGCAGGCCTTGGAAAGATAAAGACAAACCTCGATTCAGGGGTTTTTCAGGCCATACAGGAGGCGGCTATAGTTGCCCTCGATACAGGTGATGAGATTCTTTCGGCGATAAGGAAGACTTATCAGGAAAGGAGAGATGTCTTTTACAGTGGTTTAAAAAAACTCGGTATACATCTCATGAAACCGAGGGCGACCTTTTACATCTGGGCAAAGATACCCTCTAATTTTGATTCCACGGGTTTTGTAACACATCTACTGAAGAGGGCAGGGGTGCTTGCAACACCTGGTAATGGTTTTGGAGAGGCAGGAGAAGGGTTTGTGAGGTTTGCATTAACGGCATCTGTAGAAAGGATTAAAGAGGCAGTCGAGAGGATAGGAAAGATTCTTTAATAGGGTTTATTATCTACGACTGTTCTGGGAGGGGAGAATCTATAAGCTTACTTATAGATTGAAGGTAGTCCCCGGCTTCTTCAAGCGCTTTCTTTATCGCCCTCTTTCCGTATAACCCGACTGCTGCATGGAAGAAATCGAGATGAGCAAAGTGCCTGAATATATATTTCCATGAGTAAAATCGTCCCATTGCCTTGAGGCTCTCAATATGGAGAGTTTGAGGGCTCATAAGGAGAGGTTTATAGACAATATGATGGCCATCATATTTGCTCCAGTCAGTATGGAGGAGCCTTCCTGATTCTTTCATCTCATAAAATAATGGTGTACCCGGCAGGGGGGTAAGGATCAAAAATTGTATTGTATCAATACCAAGTTTAACGGAAAAGTCTGCTGTCTCCTTTATGGTGTCTATCGTATCGGTATCAGCGCCGAGTACAAACATGCCATGGATTTCGATACCGTGGTCCCTTACTATTTTGATACAATGCACGATCTCGTCAATGTCCTGCCCTTTGTTATATGCTTGAAGAGTTTTCTGGCTGACAGACTCAAACCCGATGTGAAGGGTATCACAGCCTGAATCAGCCATGAGGCGTAAGAGTTCTTCATCCTTCGCAACATCTGTCCTCACCTGTGCAGACCAGCTGGAAGTTATCCCTTCAGCAATCATCGCACGAAGGAGTTCTTTTGTTCGTTTCTTGTTTGCGGTAAAATTGTCGTCAACGAAGAACTTGCTCGCCCCTGAGATCGAATGGACATGTCGTAATTCCTTCATCGTGGCAGCAACGGTTTTAAACCTGTATTTTCTTCCAAATATATGTATCACAGAGCAGAATTTGCAATTAAAGGGACATCCTCTTGATGTTGAAATGGGATAGATGTTAGAAGGTTTCCAATGTGGGACGAGCTTAAAGTCAGGTTCAGGGAGTACATCAAGGTCTTCGATGAGAGGTCTCGGGGAATTATTTATAATACCGTCGCCACTGTCTCTATAACTGAGGCCCTTTATTGAAGTGATGTCCGGAGTCCCTTTCTTAAGATAATCGATTAGTTCAGGGAGAGTAAAATCACCTTCTCCACGCACCACATAATCAGCATGTTTAAGTGCCTCTTCTGGAAGGAAGGATGGATGAGCACCTCCCATGACAACAGGGATTCCTTTTCGCCTGAGTCCGTCGGCAATTCTGTAAGCCCTCACAGAAGTGGAAGTAATGGTGGAGATACAGACAACATCAGAGTTTTCAATATAGGACCAATCAGGGTCAGCGACATCCTCAATAAATGCCTTTACCTCGTAACCCCGTTCGGTCAAAATTGTGGAGAGCAGGACTGCACCAAGCCTCGGCATCAAACACTTGCTAAAAATATTGGCACCGGGTGACTTTGCTTCAATAAACGAGATTCTTCTGACATCCATGGTTTCTAATTATACACTAATCTATTGGTATTGTCTCTTAAATTTTGTGTGAACCCCGCACCGTGGTTTCCTGTGGTGCGGGGTGAACCCCCGCAAGGTGAGGGGACTATTATGTGATACAATAAAGGCACCAAGGATATTAAAATAACAAGAGTGATTTTTAATATTATCGGTAAAAACTGGATGATTCATGGCTATAGCTTACATCGGTATTGGCTCTAATCTCGGCAACAGGCAGGAAAACTGCCTGCGTGCAATAGAAATTCTTGAAAAAAGAGGAATCACCGTTAAAAAGAAGTCTTCCATATATGAGACCGAGCCCTGGGGTGTAAAGGATCAACCTCGATTCATAAACATGGCTATAGAAGTAGAGACAGGGCTTGAGCCAAAGGAGCTTTTAAGGATATTAAAGGAGGTAGAGAGAGAGGTTGGCAGGGAAGAGTCCTTCAAGTGGGGGCCACGCATTATCGACCTTGACATCCTCCTTTTCGATGCTCTTATTTTAAGGGAAGATAATTTAGAAATCCCCCATCCTTTGATGCATGAGAGGGATTTCGTTCTTAGACCCCTGTGTGAGATTGCACCAGAGAGAATACACCCCATATTAAAGGTGAGAGTTTGCGATCTTATGCAGGAGCTTCGATACCGTCATTAATTTTTCAGGCTGTTTATGAACTCTCTATTTTCGAGGTACCATTTAACTGTCTTTTTGATGCCTTCTTCTATTGTGGTCTCTGGATACCAGTTCAATCTTTCTTTGGACTTTTCAATATCTGCCCATGTTGCAGGGACGTCAGCAGGATGGCGTGGTAAAAACTCTATGGTTGCCCTTTTACCGAGGGCCTCTTCTATAAGGTTTATCACATACATGAGTTCAACAGGATTGTCACTGCCGAGGTTGAATATTTCGTAACCGAAGGGCTGGAGGCATTTAACTGTACCATCGGCAATGTCATCGATGTAAGAAAAATCCCTTTGCTGTTTGCCGTCTCCGAACACAATTATAGGAAGACCCTTATCAATTCTTTTTACGAATATAAATATGCTCATGTCGGGCCTGCCTGCAGGACCATAGACTGTAAAGTATCTCGGTATGCTTATATCCAGGCCGTAGAGATAATGGTAGCAATAGCAGAGGACCTCGGCCCCCTTTTTTGTTGCCGAATAGGGTGCGAGGGGAAAGTCTGTCCTGTCTATCTCTCTGAAGGGTATCTCCTTCAGACCATAAATGCTCGAAGTGGATGCCAATACAAACTTATTAACACTAAATTCTCTGCAACATTCAAGAAGATTTAAAGTGCCTTTTATATTTGTATCGAGATAAACCCATGGGTTTTCTACAGATGCCCTCACCCCCGCCCTCGCAGCGAGATTGATGACAGCATCGAATTTATTTTCCAGGAATAATCTTCTTACAGGTTCATATTCTGAAATATCAAGGATCTGTAAAGAGAAGTTTTGATTTTTATTTAATGAACTCAATCGCCATTCTTTTAGCCGTGGATCATAGTGGTCATTAAAGTTATCAACACCCACAACATCCATATTCTCCTCAAGCAATCCCTCCGAGACCTTCCACCCGATAAATCCAGCACATCCGGTCACTAAAATAGTTTTCATAATCTACCTCAAGCGAATTTTTTAAATACTTTTATTTGGAATTTGAAATTTGGTTATTGGTTATTAGATTAAACCCTCTTCTTCAGCCATTTCCTGGGGTCAACAATCACAAATCTCTTATTTCCATCTGAGTAGACGACCTTCGCTATCCTTGAGTTCAATATCATTCTCTTACACATCATGCACGGCTCAGCATAACATTCATTACTTCCCTCATCAATACCTGATATATAAATTGTTGCACCCCTTAATTCATCGACAGATGCACGAATAATCGCATTTGCCTCTGCGTGCACACCGTGACAGAGTTCATACCTCTCGCCATGGGGGATCTGAAGCTCTCTCCTCGTGCATTTACCTACCTCAAGGCAGTCCCTCATGCCTGAAGGGGCACCATTATAGCCGGTACTTACAATAATGTTATCCTTTGTAATAACCGCACCATACTTTCTCCTCAGGCAGGTAGCCCTTGCCGAGACTGCCCTTGCAATGCCGATGAAGTATTCGTCCCAATCAGGCCTGAGTTTTTTCCTCTTCTTCATTTGGTCTCTTAAAGGAAATTCAATGATATATCTTTAATCTTTAATGTTACAGAATATCTTGAGAGTTCTATCCTTATCTTTGAGGGATACCAGACATCACCTAACTTCTCCGGATTTTCATAATAGAAATTAAACTCTCTGCCATCTTCAAGAGAGATTGTTTGCTTTACGGGTAGCATTGTCTTTCTGTCTATCCATATTATTCTCGATTGGTTTTTAAGAAGATATACATCCTCTTTTTCATCAATATCAGAGTCCTCTATATCCCACCAGAAGAGACAATCTCGCAGGCCGTGGGTAAGTATTTCAGCTTTGGTTCTGTCAAACCAGGGAGTGCTTTTTATAATACCCTTTTCTGATGTGACCTCGAGTGCAAGAAATCCGAATGAGTATACGCGTAGGTTTAGATCACCGTTTCTGGATACATTTAGCACCCCGTCTCCCCTTATTTCACCATTGTCTTTTTCGAGGATTATGGAGAAAATGGCATCTATGGCTGAGATACTGTTCTTTGAGTAGAGGACATCTTTTACATCAATGCCTTCATATACGGGCATCTCGACTCGTGACGTTGCGCAGGAAAATAAAAGTAAGATAATGCTAAGTGAGAACAGCCTCGAGACAGTCTTCAACATCCTTTACCCCAATTATCTCTAATCCGGGATTATTCTTGATTTTTTCAGAGTTCCCCAGAGGCATGACAGCCCGCTTAAACCCTATCTTTGATGCCTCCTTTATCCGTGCTTCTGCCTGTGTAACTGCCCTTATCTCACCCGAAAGACCGGCCTCGCCAAATACAAAGGTTTTTGGGTCTATCGGTATGTTTTTCAAAGAAGAAGCTATTGTTGCAATGATGCCGAGATCAACAGCAGGCTCAATTATCCTGAGCCCTCCGACAACATTTACAAATATATCCATTCCTCCGAGATGGAGGCCTGCCCTTTTTTCAAGCACTGCCACGAGTAGGTTTACCCTGTTAAAGTCAACACCTATGGTTGTCCTTCGAGGCATCCCGAAGTTAGTCTGAGAGACGAGGGATTGTATCTCGACCATTAGGGGCCTGGTACCTTCGAGGCTCGCAACAACTGTTGAGCCTGAAACATTCAGTGGCCTTTCGAGAAGGAAGAGTTCAGATGGATTTTCTACCTCTATAAGACCTGAGTCAGACATCTCGAAGACCCCTATCTCGTTTGTTGAGCCAAAGCGGTTTTTTACTGTCCTGAGGATGCGGTAAGAGTGTCCCCTGTCACCTTCAAAATAGAGAACTGTATCTACGATATGTTCAAGTACACGTGGGCCAGCAATCGTACCCTCTTTGGTAACATGGCCGACGAGGAATACAGGGATATCCGACCTCTTTGCAAAGATCATCAATTTTGCAGCGCACTCCCTCACCTGGCTGACAGAACCAGGTGCGGAAACAAGCTCCTCTGTGTAAACAGTCTGGATGGAATCTACAACTATTATCTTTGGGGAAAGTTTTGATGCTGTATTAATAATGCCTTCGAGTGAGGTTTCTGAAAGTAATATTATCTCATTAGAGTTTATTGAGAGCCTTTCTGCCCTGATTTTTATCTGCTCAGGAGACTCTTCACCCGAGACATAAAGTACCCTACCGTATCTGGAAAGACCCGAGAGGGCCTGCAGGAGCAATGTGGATTTGCCTATGCCAGGGTCGCCTCCAACGAGTATCACTGATCCTGTGACAACGCCACTTCCTAAAACCCTGTCGAGTTCTTTCATCCCTGTTGATGTCCTCTGCCCGTATCCGCCCGTGATTGAACTCAGGGACTGGGGCTCTGATTTACCGAGATGGGTAAGAAATGAGGATTGACGGGTAACGGCTTCTTTCCTTTCTTCAACAAGGCTATTCCATGTTCCACAGTCTGGGCATCTACCAAGCCACTTAGGGCTTGTGTAACCGCATGACTGACACTGGTAGAATGTCTTTATCTTCGGCATATCACCAATGACATTTTGTTAACCTTATCCCAAATCCAGCGATAAATTTGTCGTAATGAAGCGATAATGTCATGGTGAGCCAGTCGAACCATGACATCAGTGTCACCCTTCGACACGCTCAGGGTGACACAATAGCAATGGTTTGCACGTTTATCGCTGGATTTGGGCTTATGTAACCTGATTTAATTATAGCAGAAGTGTATTAGTTGAGGTTTCCGAAATTTTAGTTTACCGAAATTCAGCTTTGCGATTTTATATATAGAGCAGCCCCATACCTTTACCAGGATGATGGGCTTTTTTTATTGTCTTATCCATGAATTCCTTTGCCCTCCTTACTGACTCGAGGGGGATATAGCCAAGGGCAAGTGATGCCGTAACAGCAGCAGAAAAAGCACACCCTGTGCCATGATATTCACCTTCTATCTTTAAGCCTTCTATATCATGAAAATTCCCGTCATAAAAAAGGTCAAGGGCTACCTCTTCGAGGTGTCCGCCTGTAATGACTACGACTTCAGGGCCCATATCCTTCAGGACCTTCGCAGCCTTTTCCATATCCTTTTTATCTTCAATTATGATACCCGTCAGAACAGAGGCCTCATAAATATTTGGGGTGATTATCTTTGAGAGAGGGAAAAGTCTTTCTTTTAAGGAATCTAAGGTCCCATTCTCAATGAGGCTTATACCAGATGAAGAAACTGTCACAGGGTCAATCACAAGGTTGCCTAATGAATACTCCTTTAAAATCTCAGCAACAAGTTCAACAGCCCATCTGCTGTAAAGCATCCCTATTTTCAATGCATCAGGTCTGATATCAGGGAGAAGCACATGGAGCTGTTTCTCGAGAAAATCTCTCTCAACAGGAAAGACAAAATCAACAGCCTTTGTATTCTGTGCCGTAATAGCAGACACTACAGAAAGCCCGTGTACCTCGAAGGCCCTGAAGACCCTTAGATCTGCCTGTAGCCCCGCCCCCCCTGTAGGATCGGAACCAGCTATGGTGAGGGCTATTTTCATCTCCTTTTCTTCAGCGCCTTCTCCACTATTGTTATTGCACAGAACTCCCCGCACATTGAGCAGACTTCTCTCTCTGCAGGAGGAACCTCTGCCCGCCACTTGCGCACCCTGTCAGGATCGAGGCTTAACGAAATCTGACCGTCCCAATCGAGGTTTTTTCTGTATCTTGCCATCTTCCTGTCAAGCTCGATTGAACCAGGGACACCCTTTGCAATGTCTGCTACATGGGCAGCTATCTTTGATGCAATGAGCCCCTCTTTTACATCTTCAATATTCGGTAGCCTGATATGTTCTGCCGGAGTTACATAACACAGGAAATCTGCGCCTGCTGCACCTGCGATGGCACCTCCTATAGCTGCTGCTATATGGTCGTATCCCATTGCAATGTCTGTCACAAGGGGGCCGAGGACGTAGAATGGCGCACCTTTGCAGATCTCCTTCTGGATTTTTATGTTTAATTCGATCTGGTTTAAAGGTACATGACCTGGGCCTTCGATGATCGCTTGAACCCCTGATTCGAGTGCTCTATCTCTTAATTCTCCAATAGTTAACAACTCTTCGATCTGACTTCTGTCTGTTGCATCCTCAAGGCAGCCAGGTCGTAGACCGTCGCCAAGGCTTAGGGTTAAATCATATTTTTTTGCAATCTCGAGAAGCCTGTCATAATATTCAAAGAGGGGATTTTCTTTGTCATTGTAAATCATCCATTCAAGAAGGAATGAGCCACCACGACTTACAATATCAAGAATCCTACCTTCATCCTTAAGCCTTTCAACACCCTTTCTTGTAAGACCACAATGGACTGTAGCAAAATCAACTCCTTCTAATGCGTGTTCCTCTATCACACCAAAGATGTCATCAGGAGTCATCTTTGCTATAGTGCCATAAGTCTCTGCAGCCCTTATGGCAGCCTCATATATCGGAACTGTACCGACCGAAAGAGGAGACCTCTTCAAAAGGAGTCGCCTAAGTTCTTTAATAGGTCCACCTGTTGAGAGGTCCATAACAGCATCAGCACCGTACTTAACAAGGATATCGAGCTTCCCTCTTTCATCATCAAGTGAGACCTTATCCTTCGATGTACCTATATTTACATTGACCTTTGTCCTTAGCCCTCTTCCTATGCCTATTGGTTTTACTTCGTGGTTACTATTTCTGGGGACTACCGTTAATCCCTCCGCGATATCAGAAGCGAGCCTTTCCGGTGATATATTTTCAGAAAGGGCAACAACCTTAACTTCATCAGTAACAATTCCCCTTTTCGCCAGTTCTATTCTCGTCATTTGAGTAACCTCTCAACCCTGAGCTTCTCCAGGGCTATCTCTGCTGCCCTTTTGCCAGAAAGAAGCATCCCTCCGAAAATAGCGCCCATCCTGGGAGAACCAAAGACCGCATTTGCTGCCATCCCGGCGACGATGAGGCCAGGATAAACCTCTTTCGTATTCTCCAATATCTCCCTTTCTCCCTTTTCCGACCACATAGACTTCTCACCCATAATATCGCCCGTGGAGGTCCTTAGCCTGGGCCCTATCTTTCTTGACACTATGCGGCATACTTCGCCGTCATGCCCGGTAGCATCTATCACCACCCTTGACCTCACAGTTAATGGGTCTACATGGAGCTTTGACCAAGAAACAGCACTCCAATTAAGGACTAATCCAGTAATGACATCTCGGCCTGAGGCGGACTCCCTTATCATTACGTCTTCCACACTTATGAGGTTGAAGATGTTCGCCCCAGCTTTTATGGCCTTAAGGCAGAGGGCTGAAACCGCCTCTAAGGCATGGGCTACATAAAGCCCATCTTTATATTTCTTTGTTCGCACCTCAAATTCATCCAGAACCCTTCTCCCCTCCTCCTGGACAACAATGCAGTTGAACATCATCCCTCCACCTGGCATTCCACCTCCAACCCGGAGCTGTCTTTCAAATACAGCTATCTTTACACCCTCCCTTGCTAGATAATAAGCAGCGGTCATACCCGAAGGTCCTGCCCCTGCTATGGCTACCTCTACATCAAGGGCATCGAGGAAGTTCTTAAAATAGCTCTCCATTATTGCACGAGATATAAGCACTTCATCCATTTTATCCTCCAAAAACAAAAAAACCGCATCCCTGAAGGATACGGTCTGCTTTCCCATTCCCTACGCCGGCATTACCCGGATCAGGTTCGAGGGGTCGACGTCTCGTCCTCTCAGGCTTTTGGCCTCCCCCAGGGTTAATTTAAGTATAGATGAGGTTTTTTAAAAATGTCAACTTAAGGTATTTATCTTATGTGCCAGACATCCAGCACCAAAGCCATTATCTATATTCATCACTGCGATGCCCGGCACACAGGAATTGAGCATCGAAAAAAGGGCTGTTAGTCCGCCGAGGCTTGTGCCATAACCGATGGATGTAGGAACTGCAATGATTGGTTTATCTGTGAAGCTTCCAACAACAGAGGGAAGGGCGCCTTCCATACCAGCAACAACTACAATCACCTTTGCAGAATCAATAGATTTTTTGATATCCACAAGTCTGTGGATCCCTGCCACGCCAACATCATAGATGCCCTCGACTCTGCTTCCAAGAAATGATGCCGTGACTTCAGCCTCCTCTGCAACAGGTATGTCAGATGTCCCTGCAGAAAGTATAAGAATATGACCCTTTCTCTTTTTCTCTCCTCCTACTGATATTGTGCCTGATGAAGGATAAAAGACTGCGTCTTTAATCTTTAGGGCATCATATATCTCTTTTGATACCTTTGTGATTAAAAGTTTCTTGCTTTTTCTGTACATAGAGCGTGCTATGGCAATAACATCTTCTACTTTTTTGCCCTCGGCAAAAATTACCTCAGGAATTCCCTGCCTTATATGCCTGTGGTGGTCTACTTTAGCAAAGGACAGGTCTTCATAGGGGAGATGTTTGAATCTGTTAAATGCAGCATTAACGCTCAACTTTCCGGATTTTACGGATTCGAGGATCTTTTTTATCTTTGATTCATCCATAAAACTCCGCCTTCAATGGACGGCTCATCAAATCCCTGACTGCAACAGCAGGGTCTTTCTCCTCATAGATAATCTTATAGACCTGTTCTACAATGGGCATTTCGATATTGTATTTTTTCGACAGTTCAAAGGCAGATTCCGCAGTTGCTACTCCCTCTACAACACTCTTTGTCTGGTCTAAGATATCTTTAAGCTTCATTCCCTGGCCGAGTTTAATTCCTAATGTATAATTTCTTGATAAAGGGCTTGTACATGTTAGGACAAGATCTCCCAGACAACTGAGCCCTAAAAAGGTTTTTTCCTTTGCACCCATTGCAAGCCCGAGCCTCGTCATTTCAACAAGACCCCTTGTTATGAGTGAAGCCCTTGCATTATAGCCAAGACCGAGGCTGTCAGAGATTCCAGATGCGATGGCCATCACATTTTTTAGAGCCCCTCCAATCTCTACGCCGAGTATATCGTTATGGGTGTAAACCCTGAAGTTATCTGTATTAAATACTTCCTGAAGCATGAAGCCCGTATCCTTATCTTCTGTTGCAAGGGTAACAGCAGTAGGCAGACCCTTTATCACCTCCCTGGCAAAACTCGGTCCTGAAAGAACAGCAACCTCATGTCCAGACAACTCTTTTAATACCGCAGAGATTGTCATAAGTGTTCCTCTCTCTATGCCCTTTGATGCACTGATTATTATTGCTTCATCCAATATGTAGGGAAGGGATTCTTTAAATACAGACCTTGTATGCTGCGCAGGCACGGCATTGATGATATAGCGTGCTTTATCCATAACTTCATCAATCTGGTGAGAAATCTTTATGTTTTCAGGAAGCTTGGCATCAGGAAGGTATGCACTATTTATCCTTGTCCTTTCCATCTCCTCAGCGAGGTCCCTTTCATAGACCCAGAGTGATACGTCATAGCCTTTAGTTGACAGGAGATATGAAAGGGTTGTTCCCCAGCTACCGGCACCTATGACAGCGATGTAGCTCATGGGTTAGCCATTACATGATACATGATGAACGACATAAAAAAAAACTAATTTTTTTATCGTGGCGTCCTGTATCTATTTCAATTTGTCTGCAATGAAGAAATTAATGACTTCCCTATCTCAATTTCTGCGCTTTTATGATCTTGGCCCATGTATCACGTAACGTCACCGTTCGATTAAACACCAACATATCTTCTGAAGAATTGGGATCAACACAGAAATAACCGAGTCTCTCGAACTGGTATCGACTTCCTGGCTTTGCACCTGCCAGAGATGGTTCAACTCGGCACGATGTCAACCTTTCCAGAGAGTTTGGATTCAAACAGGTTTTAAAATCTTCTTGATCGCCTGGGTTTGGTACTGTGAAGAGGTGATCGTACAAGCGTACTTCTGCCTTGATCGAGTGGGCAGCCGAAACCCAGTGGAGTGTTGCCTTGACTTTGAGTCCGTCTGGAGCATCACCTCCACGCGTTGCTGGATCATAGGTACAGTGTAACTCGACCACTTCACCAGTATGTTCATCCTTAACAACCCCCACACATTTAATAAAATATGCGTAACGTAATCGTACCTCACGACCAGGGGCCAAACGGAAAAATTGTTTTGGTGGTACCTCAAGAAAATCATCTCGTTCGATGTACAGCACACGTGAAAAAGGAACCCTCCGTGTCCCCATATCGGGATCCTCCGGATTGTTCACGGCCTCCATTTCTTCCGCCAGGTCTTCCGGATAGTTGTCTATGACCACCCGAAGGGGACGCAAAACAGCCATCACACGTTGAGCCCGTTTATTCAAATCTTCCCGGAGACAGTGCTCCAGCAGTGCCACATCGACTATACTATCCCTCTTGGCCACTCCAATGCGATTACAAAAGTTTCGGATTGATTCTGGTGTGTAGCCACGTCTCCGCAAACCCGATAGTGTAGGCATTCGTGGATCGTCCCACCCGGTGACACATCCTCCCTCTACCAATTCCAGAAGCTTTCGCTTACTCATCACTGTGTAGCTGAGATTGAGTCGGGCAAACTCGATCTGCTGTGGATGATGGAGATTCAATTCATCGAGAAACCAATCGTACAATGGGTGATGATCTTCAAACTCCAGCGTACAAATAGAATGAGTGATCCCCTCGATAGAGTCCGAAATGCAATGGGCAAAGTCGTACATCGGATAAATGCACCACTTGTCACCCGTCCTGTGATGCGTTGCATGTAGAATGCGGTACATGACTGGATCTCGCATATTCAAGTTTCCAGATGCCATATCAATTTTTGCTCGAAGTACACGAAAACCGTCCTCGAATTCTCCTGCACGCATGCGCTCAAACAAGTCCAGATTTTCTTCCACTGACCGATTACGATAGGGACTTTCCCTGCCGGGTTCAGTCAAGGTACCGCGGTACTCTCTGATTTTCTCTGGACTCAAGTCGCAAACATATGCCTTACCATCTTTGATTAACTGTACGGCATACTGGTATAGTTGTTCAAAGTAGTCTGATGCATAATACAACCTGTTACCCCAGTCGAATCCAAGCCATCGTCCGTCCTCTTTGATCGATTCCACATATTCTGATTCCTCTTTAATTGGATTGGTATCATCGAACCGCAGATTGCAAAGGCCTCCGAATTCTGCGGCGATGCCGAAATTGAGGCAGATGGATTTGGCATGTCCAATATGTAGATAACCATTCGGCTCAGGTGGAAATCGGGTATGTACTCGACCACCGTATTTATTGTTCTTCAAATCTTCTTTTATGATTTCTCTGATAAAATCAGAGGGTTTAGAACCAGTTTCAGGCATCAAGAAATAGTTTAGCATATCCTGAAAGACAGGGTACTTGCGGTTGAGGATGGTGAAGACTTAACCTATTGTCTTTATTGCCTTCTCTAACCTTTTTATAACCTTCTCTTTGCCAACAATCTCAAGCACTTCAAATATTCCCGGGGTTTCTGTCTTGCCTGTTATAGCAACCCGTACAGGCTGAGCAATGTTGCCGAGTTTGGTATTATGCTTTTCAACAAGGGTCATAAAGGCCTTTTCAATCTCCTGTGCGACAAAGTTATCAAGTCTTTTGAGTGCCTCTTTCACATCAATCAGATAGGGGAGGCTTTTTTTATTCAGGAACTTCTCCTTCGCCTTAGGGTCAATCCCTATATCCTCAGAGATATAATATCTGAGGGAATTTGCAAGCTCCACTAATGCCCTTGAGCGTTCCTTTAATGTCTTGATCCCCTTTGAAAGCCATTCTCTATCAAGGATTTGACCCTCCTTAATAATGCCCTGTTTCAGAAGAAAGGGCATTACAAGCTCTCCGAGTCTTTCGGCTGTTGAATTAATTATATATTGGCTATTAAGCCATAAGAGCTTTTCGGGGTTGAAGATGGCAGCAGATTTCCCAACATCTTCTAAAGAGAAATACTCTATTAACTCATCCCTTGTAAAGATCTCCTGGTCTCCGTGAGCCCATCCGAGGCGGACAATATAATTAACAAAGGCATCAGAAAGGTAACCCATTTCCTTATAAGACGTGACGGATGTTGCACCATGTCTCTTGCTCAGTCTTGTCTTATCAGGACCTAAGATCATCGGTAAATGGGCAAATGCAGGGATTCTGTAGCCAAGGGCTCTATATATATGGATCTGTTTTGGGGTGTTATTAAGGTGGTCATCGCCTCTTATTACATGTGTAATTTCCATATCCACGTCATCAACGACTACGACAAAATTATATGTCGGTGTCCGGTCAGACCGAATGATTATAAGGTCATCGAGCTGGGCATTATCAAAAACGACCTTTCCTTTAATTAAATCATCAACAACGGTCTCTCCTTCTTGAGGCATCTTAAAGCGGACTGCGGCTACCCTTCCAGGCACAGGTTCCTTCAAATTTCTACACCGCCCATCATATTTAGGCGGCCTCCCCTGTGCTAATGCCTCCTGTCTTCTCTTTTCAAGTTCTTCGGGTGAGCAATAACAATAATATGCCTTACCTTCTCTTAAAAGTTTATCAGCGTAGCTCTTATAGATACTGAATCTATCCGTCTGCCTGTATGGGCCTTCATCCCAGTCGAGGCCAAGCCACCTCATACCTTCGATAATGGCATCTATGTATTCCTCCGTTGAACGTGTCCTGTCAGTGTCTTCAATCCTGAGTATAAAGGTGCCCTTATTATGTCTTGCATAAAGCCAATTAAAAAGGGCAGTTCTTGCCCCACCTAAATGCAAAAGCCCTGTTGGGCTTGGTGCAAACCTTACCCTTACCTTCTCTGCCAAAAATAACCTCTATCCCTTTTTACTATTCACGAATATAACAGATTCGGACTATAGGTGCAATTTTTAAGGACTAAATTTTCCTCGCCTCTAATCTCAAAACCTTCTTCGTTTCATCCGTTACCTTGAACCTCTCGTCCCCTCTATATCCCATAACCCAGATGATATCCTCTCCAGATACGATTAATGGAATTCTATCACGCTCATCCCTCGGTACTTTCTCGTCAACGAAGAAGTCCTGAAGTTTTTTCTTCTTGCCAAAGCCGAGGGGGTAAAAGAAGTCACCGCTTTTTCTTGATCTAACTGTAAGGGGAAAGGTTAATTTCTCTGCGTCGAAGAAGGCTAAAGTCCTCTGTAGTCCCTCGACTGTTTGACTTACCTCTGAAGGTTCAATTATAGAAGCCTTGATTGAAAGCCCGGCTTCCTTAAGGGTAATCTCTCCAGGAACTTCGAGGATATAAGTATCTAATTTAACAGGAGGCTCTGATGTAAGGATAAGGGTAGAATACTCCTTTATAGCTCTTATGCCATCTGGAAGATAGAGCCTGTCGCCAGTTTTACCACTTTTGATAAGCTCAATGATATCTTCTATATGAATGAAGTTTATTCCACGAAGACCCCTTGTCTCATCTATTGCCCTCCTTAAAGTCCTACGCAGGATCACCTTTTCCATAGCCTCTAAGGGGGCAAGAAAAAGCTCAATGCGAGAATCCGATTTTCTACTGATAAGCCTCATCAATGTTTTTGTGACAATAATCCCGAAATATCTCTCTTCTTCTCTTAGTATTGCTGCGGTCCTTGAGAGGGTCTCTATAATGTTAGGATTAACTTCCTTTATCATTGGCATGAGAGAAAGCCTTATTTTATTCCGCAGATAATCTTTTCTGAGGTTTGATGAATCAACTATAAAATCAATCTCCTCTTCCCGGAGATACCTATCAATCTCCCTCCTCTCGATCTCGATCAGGGGTCTTATGAACCTCCCCCTGACTGGCGGGATACCGGAAAGACCTGTTGGGCCTGAGCCTCTAAAGAGGTGCATAAGGAGAGTTTCTGCCTGATCATCTGCTGTATGTCCCAATGCAATTTTATGTGCATTAATCTCGAAAGCCGTTTCTTCAAAAACCTGGTAACGCAACTGCCTTGCTGCTGCCTGCCTGTTAATCCCCTTTTCTTTAGCGTAGGATTTCACATCTATGAATTTTGTGATAAAAGGCAGATTGAGCTTTTCGCACAGCTTCTTACAGAACTCAATTTCCTTCGGCGTTTCCTCTGGTCTTAGACCGTGGTCAATGTAGATAGCATGTAGATCCAGCTTGAACTCGTCCTTAAGATTCTTCAGCACATAAAGAAGACATACAGAATCCGGTCCGCCAGAGAGAGCAGTTAAAACCCTCTCCTTACTAGAGAGCATAGAATGTTTCTTGATTGTTTCTTTTACTTTCTTAAGGAGTTCCATAGAGATATCCCGAGGCCTTCATAAGCCTGCCAAGTTGAATAGATGGGGAAGATTTAGAACATCCTTTATTTATTTTTAAATAAAGTCTTTACTTCGTTCATCAGCTCATTTATATCCTTGAACTGCCTGTAGACAGAGGCAAACCTGACATATGCAACCTTGTCAAGCTCCTTCAAAGCTGACATTACCTCTTCACCAATCCATGTGCTTTGAATTTCCTTTACACCAAGACCTATAAGTTTCTTTTCTATGGAGTCTGTAATACCTTCAAGGGTCTCTATACCTATTGGCCTTTTCTCACATGCCTTCTTCAGACCGGTCAGTATTTTCGTTCTATCGAAGGGTTCCCGCCTGTCATCTTTTTTTACCACCATAGGTATGATATCTTCTACACGTTCATAGGATGTGAAACGTTTCCCACACCTAAGGCACTCACGCCTGCGGCGTATTGCGTCGCCCTCTTTGCTCGTCCTCGAGTCGATAACCTTATCTTCTATGTTTCCACAGAAAGGACACTTCATAACAAGGAAATCCAAAATCCCAAATCCGAAATCCTAAACAATACCAAATGGCCGATCCCGAAATTGATTTGGTATAAAACTGTTTTGAACATTTGGATTTAGGATTTGTTTAGTATTTAGAATTTCGGATTTAGGATTTTTAAACATCAATATATAGGAAAACTGTCGCAAAGAACCTTAACCCGTTTTGTAAGATTTCTGATCACCCTGATATCATTTATGTTTTGAATGACCGATGATATTATGTCTGCTATCTCTGTCATCTCCGCTTCACCCATGCCCCTTGCTGTAACACAGGGTGTACCGAGCCTTATTCCGCTTGTTATTGTAGGTGGCCTTTCATCATAGGGTACTACATTTTTGTTAACTGTTATTCCTGCCATCCCAAGTGCCTCTTCGGCATCCCTTCCCGTGGTGCCTTTATTGGTCAGGTCTACAAGTATCATATGGTTGTCCGTGCCTCTTGAGATGATCTTGAAACCCCTGTTTATCAAGTTTTCTGCAAGTCTTTTTGCGTTCTTGATGACCATAGCCTGGTGGTCTTTAAATTCCTTGCTCATTGCCTCTTTCAGAGCAACTGCCTTCGCTGCTATGACATGGACGAGGGGACCGCCCTGTATTCCCGGGAATACCATTTTGTCCACTGCCTTTGCATATTCTGCCTTGCACATTATCATTCCACCCCTTGGCCCTTTGAGGGTCTTATGAGTTGTTGTTGTTACAAAATCTGCATGTGGCACCGGGGATGGATGCAGGCCTGCAGCAATAAGTCCTGCTATGTGGGCTATGTCTGCCATAAGATATGCACCGACTTCCTTTGCAATATCAGAGAATATCTTGAAATCAATGATCCTCGAATATGCGCTCGCACCCGCAATTATCATCTTTGGTTTATTCTCTATGGCAAGGCGTCTTACTTCCTCATAATCAACGTATCCAGTATCTCTATCAACACCATAGGTTGCGACTTTATAAAAAATTCCCGAGAAGTTTACTGATGCGCCGTGAGAAAGATGTCCCCCGTGGCTCAGGCTCATACCTAGTATTGTATCGCCTGGCTTAAGCATAGAGAAATATACGGCCATATTAGCCTGGGTGCCTGAGTGGGGTTGGACATTTACGTGCTCAGCGCCGAATAATTCCTTTGCCCTCTCAATTGCAAGGTTTTCAACGATATCGGCATATTCACAGCCACCATAGTATCTTTTCCCGGGATATCCTTCTGCATATTTATTTGTAAGGACAGAACCCTGAACCTCAAGTACGGAGGGGCTAACATAGTTCTCAGAGGCTATAAGCACTACATTTTCCCTTTCTCTCTCTATCTCTTTCCGTATTGCTTCAAAGACCTCTGGATCGGTGAGCTTAAGATTTTCGAGATTCATATCTTATTAAGCGTTCTTCTATCTGGGTTATCTTTTTTAGCCTGATGCAGTGTCTTTCTCCTTCAAAGGGAGTGTTAACCCACGTCCTCACAATCTCTTTTGCCAGGCTCTTCCCGACTATCCTTCCACCGAGGGCAAGGATATTAGCATCATTGTGCAGTCTGCTCATCTTGGCGGTGAAGAGATCATTGCATAGAGATGCCCTTATGCGGGGAAATTTATTAGCCACTATGGACATGCCTATACCTGTACCGCAGATAAGTATTCCTCTGTCTATCCCTCCTGAAGAGACTGCCTCAGAGACCTTTTCGCCAAAATCTGGATAATCTACTGATTCAGGGCTATTTGTACCGTAATCAATACACTCAATGCTAAGACCACCTAAGAGCGAGATAATCTCATTTTTAAGTTCCAATCCTGCGTGGTCACAGCCTATCCCAATTTTCATTTTAAATTTTTATATCTTATCCGAGAGATTAGCAAGAAGTCAAGGTTCAGACTATCTTATAAAAATGATTCAATCTCGTGTAGATTTTTGATGAGGCAACGGGAATCTTTGCTTTCCCTTTTAATGCCAGGTAAAATTAGAGTCGAAGGACTTGATGTATTAAGTAAGCCATGAGAAAAGAGGAAAAATGATGGAGATTGATGGAAGCCAGAAATCAGGTTCAGGAACAATAGTCAGAGATGCGGTTGCACTTTCAGTCTTAACTGGCGAAGAACTTTGTTTAAGGAATATCCGGGCAAAAAGGGATAAACCTGGCCTTAGACCTCAACATCTGAGGGGGGTAGAAGCCTGTAGCCAGATTTGCCAGGGGAGATTAGAAGGGGCAAGAGTTGGATCAAGCGAGATATGGTTCAGGCCGGGGAATAAGATAACCGGAGGCAATTTTAATTGGGATATCGGAACTGCCGGTTCTACCACTATGTTAGCATCTACTGTTTTACCATTAGCCATCTTCGCTAAAGAACCTTCAGTTTATAGAATTACCGGTGGTCTGTTTCAGGATTTTGCTCCTTCTGCCTTTCACCTGAAATATGTTTTATTGCCGATCTTAAAAGAGATAGGAGTCGATGCCGAATTGGATATAATTCAACCCGGTTATGTTCCCCGTGGTGGTGGGATAATAGAGATAAAGATCGAGCCACAAATAGAAAGGCTTAAACCCATCATTCTGATCGAACAGGGAAGAGTAGTCGGGACAAAAGGGATTGCCCTCTCTTCACTCCTTAAAGAAAGGAGGGTTTCAGAAAGGATGGCTCAAGAATGTCAAAAAGAATTGAAGGCTAAAAAAAATTATGACTCAAACATAGAAATACTCTATGACACTGAGGATAAACCGGTTTATGAGAAACCTTCGATCCAGGCTGGAGCTTCCTTAGCAATCTGGGCAAAAACCGATACGGCAGCCCTGATTGGATCAGATATGGCTGGTAAGCTTGGAAGAACTGCTGAATCTATCGGAAGGAAAGTGGCTAAAGATCTAATCGAAGATTTAGATACCGGGGCAACAGTCGACAGACACTTAGCCGATCAATTAATACCTTATTGTGCCCTAGCTGAAGGTGTCAGTGAATATTTAATCCCCCGGATGACAGAACATGTCGAAACGAGATTATGGCTGGTAGAGGAGATGCTTGGGGCAAAGACCGAAGTCAAGGATAATCTGATTAGAATAAAGGGAGCCGGATACTGGAGGTAAAAGAGAGACAGTAGGGATGGACTTAGAAAAAAGATTCATCTCCTTCTCCTTAAAAACTCTCTTGGCTTTCCTGCACCCTTTGGCGGTCCGACATAGCCGTCCTCTTCCATCAGTTCCATTATCCTTGCTGCTCTGTTATATCCTATCTTGAGCCGCCTCTGGATAGATGATATGGATACCTCTCCAACTGACTCCCCGAACTCAATCGCCTTCAGATAAAGCTCATCTCTTTCTCCTATCATCTCATCCGCATCCATCTCGGTTGCCTGTATTCCTTCTAATATCGTGTAATCAGGCCTTCCCTGAGACTTTACAAATTCAGTAACAGCTCTTATCTCCTCCTCTGTGATGAGGGCGCCATGCACTCGGATGATTCTTGCACCTGGAAACATTACGAGCATGTCACCTTTACCGAGGAGATGTTCTGCACCATGGGAATCGAGGATCGTCCTTGAGTCTACTTTTGAAGACACCTGGAAAGATATACGTGCAGGGAAGTTGGCCTTTATTATTCCTGTAATTACATCAACAGAGGGTCTCTGTGTTGTGAGGATAAGGTGTATACCTGCTGCCCTTCCCATCTGCGCGAGCCTGGCTATCGAGTCCTCCACCTCATTTGCCACTGCGAACATCAGGTCAGCGAGTTCGTCTATAGCAATAACAATATAAGGCATTTGCTCTTCAGGGTCTACCTGACTGTTATAACTCTCAATATTCCTTGCAGCCCTTTCTGCGAGCACCCTGTACCTTCGTTCCATCTCTATCACCATCTTTTTCAATGCCTCTGCTGCCTCTTTCGGGTTTGTTATAACAGGCGAGATGAGGTGGGGTATTTCCTCGTATGCTGAGAGCTCGAGCAGTTTTGGGTCTATCATCAACATCTTTACCTCTGTCGGTGCTGCTTTATAGAGTATGCTTATAACCATCGAATTTATTGATACGCTCTTGCCTGAGCCTGTCGCACCTGCAACAAGAAGATGGGGCATTTTTGATAAATACGCCACTACAGGTCTTCCGAATATATCCTTGCCGAGGCCAAGGGTAAGCTTTGAATTGCTCTTTTTGAAACTCTCTGATGAGAGGATATCCCTTAATGATACTGTTTCCATCTGACTGTTTGGCACCTCTATGCCTATTGTAGCCTTGCCTGCAATTGGAGAAACCCTGACGCTCTGTGCCTTAAGAGCGAGTGCGAGGTCATCAGAAAGGGAGACAACCCTGTTTATCTTCACACCTGGTGCAGGCTCGAACTCAAACATAGTAACAACAGGGCCTGGATGTACCTGGGTAATCTTACCTTCAACATCAAAGTCTTTGAGCTTTCTCTCGATAAGTGTTGAATTTGCCAGTAGTTCCTCTCTTGAGGGTCTGTTGGATGTGGAGTCATATAGATTTAGCAGTTCTAAAGATGGAAGCTCATAGCCCTCTGTCTTTCTCGGTCTTATAGCTTCAGGCTGAAGAGGACTTATCTCCTGCTTCTCTAAGGTCTTTTCTTCTATAACCTGGCTTCTGTCCTCTGTCTTCCGCCTCTTCCGGAGTGCAAGGGCAGTGACGGGTATAGGGCTCAGAAGGATGATTGAAGATAGAAATGCGGAGAGCGAAAATATGTAGGCACCTGTAAGGGACAGTAAGCGGTTAGCCATATAAGCTATTCCTCTACCTATAAGGCCACCAATACCATCAGGGTATCTTTCTATAGTGGTATTAAAAGTAAGTGATAGAAGCGATAATAATATGGAAGACGATATAATAAACAAGATACCCCCGAGCAGGTATATCTTATGCCCCTCTTTTCCGAGTAGCCTCTTAATGCCAAAGGCAATCGTGAGAAGGGGGATGATAAAGGCAGCAAGCCCTAATAGGATAATCAACCAGCCTGAAATATAAGCTCCGATTATCCCGCCGAGATTTCTTACTGGTTCAAGGGGTTCTGTGGATCTAAAAAAAGGAACAGGGTCTTTTATATAATGTGTGGTCAGACTCATAGAAAGGTAGATTCCTCCCAGAACAGAAACGACACCAACAATCTCTTCTTTTATACGTTTTATCCTTTCAACCATATCGTTATTATAACAACTGCAAGTATGAATCTGTAATAGACGAAGATATTTAAAGGGTACTTCTTTAAAAAGTTCAGGAGAAATTTAATAGCAATGAATCCTGTGATAGAAGAGGTTCCGAAGAACCAGGGGAATAATATAAGGTGTGCAGTGCTGCTTACCGGAAAGAATTCAGTAAGTCCCTGAATAATCCCGAGTATTATCGCTTCAGGCATCAAGCCCTAAACCTCAAATATAATCGGCATAATCAAGGGTCTTCTTTCCATTTTGTCTCTGAGGTATTTCTTCAGGGTATTTCTTAGCTTTGCCTGGAGCACTGGAGAATCTGATATTATTTCTTTATCGAGTCCTTTTATTGTATTTGTCAGGAGCTCTCTTACATCATTAATTACTTCCTGAGAGGCATCCTCAAACACAAACCCCCTCGATATTATGTCAGGACCTGAGACAATGTTCCCCGTAAGTTTTTCTATTGCTAAGAGTATCAGGACGATTCCGTCATGGGCGAGTCTCACCCGGTCTCGAAGGACCATTTTCTTCACATCCCCTATGCCTTTGCCGTCTATAAATATTCTGCCAGAATTTACTCTGCTGTTTACCCTTGCCTCTTTATCGGATATCTCAAGGATTTCGCCATCTTCGAGAATGAATATATTCTCTTTTGGAATGCCGAGTTTCTTTGCAAGAATCGAATGATACACAAGATGTCTGTATTCACCATGAACGGGCATAAAGTATCTTGGTTTTATGAGGTTTAGCATAAGCTTGAGTTCTTCCTTTGAGGCATGTCCAGAGACGTGTACCTCAGAGACCTTTTCATAGAAGACATTTGCTCCCCGCCTGAAAAGGTGGTTTATTATCCTTCCTATGGAGCGTTCATTGCCCGGGATCATCCTTGCTGAAAGGACTACCGTATCCCCTTCCTTTATTTTGATATCTTTATGCTCATCCATTGCAATCCTCGAAAGCACGCTCATCGGCTCACCCTGACTACCTGTTGTTATAATTACAACTTCGTTGTCTTTGAGTCTTTTCAGGTTTTCAAGCCTGAGCCATGTATCCTCAGGGATTTTTAGATAACCGAGATCGAGCGCAATCTGTGCATTCGACACGATGCTTTTTCCACAGATTATCACCTTTCTCCCATACTTTACTGCAACATCAATTGCCTGTTGAATCCTGTGGATATTTGATGCAAAGGTAGCGATGATAATTCTTCCTGACGCATTCGAGAATATATCCTCGAATACACGTTTAACCTCTTTCTCGGAGAATGTGAATCCACCTTTTTCAGAATTTGTGCTGTCAGAGAGGAGGAGGAGGGTTCCCTTTTCTCCATATTCTGTAAATTTATGGAGGTCCATCAATTGACCATCAACGGGAGTAGGGTCGAGTTTGAAATCGCCAGTATGGACAACCAGCCCGACAGGGGTCTGTATTCCGAGTCCAACTGCATCCACTATGCTGTGAGTAACCCTTATAAACTCAACAGAAAATACACCGAGGTTTATAACATCCCTCGGTTTAACAGGGATGAGTTCAGTCTTTTCGAGATGATGTTCCAGGAGTTTGATCCTGACGAGACCGAGTGTGAGGGCTGTACCATAAACCGGGACAGAGATTTCCTTAAGTAAAAAGGGGAGGGCTCCTATGTGGTCTTCATGCCCATGGGTAAGGATTATGCCTTTTACCTTTTCCCTGTTATCGAGAATATATGAAAAATCAGGGATGACAAAATCAACCCCGAGCATGTCCTCTTCTGGAAACATAAGACCTGCATCAACGATAATAATGTCATTTTCGTGTTCAAAGGCTGTCATGTTGAGGCCAATCTCCTCAACACCACCGAGGGGAATCACAGATAGGGTACTTTCCATTAATAAATTATTATATCAGATTTTGCTCCCATACTTTTCAGCAACTATCCCTCTTTTAATTGAATTACTTCAACCTTAACCCTGGCTGTACCTTTTTCATAAAACCCAAGCCTTTTGGCAGCACCCATACTTAGATCAATAATTCTGTCGCCAGATTTCGGGAACGGTCCTCTGTCGTTGACCCTTACAATGATTGAGCGGCGGTTCTCAAGATTTGTAACTTTAACATGAGTTGGAAGGGGTAAATATTTGTGGGCAGCTGTTAACCCATCTGGATTAAATGCCTCACCATTGGCGGTCATACAACCTCCCTTTTTTTGTAAGGTCTCATAGCTATACCAGGATGCCATTCCTGTTTCACTGTAATTTTCAGCTTCCTCAACAGACATGGGGTAATAGGTCCTTCCTTTAACTGTATAAGGGGAATTTTTTACTCGACCTAAACGAATCGCCTCTTTAGGTGGCATACCGTCTATTGTCTCAATGTCTTCGTTAGTAAGTGCCCAGTTCAGAGGAGCTCGTAGCACCTCAAAAGTAAATTCGCCAATTTTATATAAGAGTTTTGTTGTACCCGCAGTAAGTTCATATGCTCCCTTTACCACCCATATGCTACCTTTTACAGTCCCCTTAGCAACTTTATAAGGGACAGTAACTACTGCACAACCTGCAAGAACAAAATATAAGCACACCAGGAACAGGCTGAAAAAGGACAGTGTCTTCATTTTGAATAATTCCAATTTTGAATTATCCTGTGATAATCCTGCTATCTGGAAGTTAACAGGAATTCCAGCAATGCCTTCTGGGTATGGAGTCTATTTTCTGCCTGGTCAAAAACTGCACTCTGAGGGCCATCTATCACATCGTCTTTAATCTCCTCACCCCTGTGTGCGGGAAGACAGTGGAGAACTATCGCATCCTTCTTCGCATATGAAAGAAGTTTGCTGTTTAGCTGATAGTCCTTGAACTTTTTTTTCTTCTCCTCTGCTTCTTCCTCCTGACCCATGCTTACCCAGACATCCGTATAGACCGCATCTGCCTTATCAGCAGCCTCCTTCGGGTCTCGAACTATCGTGATTTCGCTTTTCGCAGAGGCCCTCGCCTCCTCGAAGATATGAGGGTCAGGCTCATATCCTTCAGGGCATGCAATCTTAAGGTTTATCTCCATCCTCGAAGCAGCCTCTGTGAGGGAATTCGCTACATTATTGCCGTCCCCAATATAAGCGAGGCGGATACCTTTCAGCCTTCTCTTCTTTTCGAAAATAGTCATCAGATCTGCAAGCGCCTGGCACGGATGGTGCAAATCGCTCAGTCCGTTAATCACGGGAATCGAAGAGCTGGATGCAAAATCTACGAGGGTATTATGGCTAAAGGTTCTGATGATGATGGCATCTAAATATCTTGATAGAACTCTTGCTGTGTCATGGATGGTCTCTCCCCTTCCCAGTTGTATCTCCCTCGGATTCATATAGATTACCTGTGCTCCCATCTGATATATGCCTACCTCGAAGGAAACCCTCGTCCTTGTCGATGCCTTCTCGAAAAGAAGGCCTATACTTCTGCCAATTAGGGGGCATTTATTTACATCCTTGCCTGATTTAAGTTCTGCTGCCTTTTCAAGCATAAGATCTATCTCTTCTGAAGATAGATCCCATAATCTCAGAAAATCCCTTTTCATTACGGTAACCTCTCGAACACCTTCTCGAGAATATTTATAAGATGGTCTATATCCTTTTTCTGAACAATCAGGGGCGGCATAAACCTCAAAACCTTTTCTGCGGTACAGTTAATGAGTACACCCATTTCGAGGCAGGTTTTTACTATTGCCTCACACTCAATGGTAAGCTCCATGCCCAGGAGGAGCCCGAGACCTCTTATCTCTACAATAAGGGCTGGGAATTTCAGCTTCAGATTCTCGAGTCTTTCCTTCATATAGACACTCATCCTGTTACACTGGTCGAGAATAAACCCATCTTCAAGGAGTGTTTCTATCGTCGCAATTGCAGCAGCACATACGAGTGGATTACCTCCAAAGGTCGCAGCGTGGGTAGTGGGCTGAAATGCAGAGGCAACCTTATCTGTTGCAAGCATAGCTCCTATGGGTACACCACCACCAAGGCCTTTCGCTATAGTCATAATATCTGGAGTAATGCCGAAATACTCATGGGCGAAGAATCTACCTGTCCTTCCCATACCTGTCTGGACCTCATCCAGTATGAGGAGGAGATTATTTTCGTTACAGATCTTTCTTACTTCTTTTAGGTAATTAGGGTCCGGTAACTTAACACCCCCCTCTCCCTGTATAGGCTCCAACATTATGGCACAGGTATTTTTCGTCATCGCCTTCCCTATCGCATCAATGTCATTAAAGGGGGCATGTGTGAACCCCGGCACCAATGGTTCAAAACCCCTCTGAAATCTTTCCTGACCCGTTGCAGTGAGTGTTGCGAGTGTCCTTCCATGAAAGGAATCCTTCGCCGTTATGATCTCGAAACGCTCAGGGCTGATATTCTCCTTTGAGTATTTGCGGGCAAGCTTTATTGCTGCCTCATTTGCCTCGGCTCCAGAGTTACAGAAGAATACCTTGTCCGCAAAGGTGTGCCTTACAAGCAGTTTTGCAAGTTTTATCTGGGGTTCTATGTAGTAAAAATTAGAGACGTGTAAGAGCCTCTGTGCCTGTTTCTGTATCGCAACCACCACCTTAGGATGGCAGTGGCCGAGAATATTTACTGCAATACCACCAACAAAATCGATGTACTCCCTGCCATCAGTACCCCATACCTTCATACCCCGCCCCTTTCTCAGGACAATGGGGAATCTCTTGTAGGTATTCATGACGTAGAGACTTGATTCATCAATGAGTTTTTTAGTTCCCATCAGGTGATAATAACGAAAAATCCCGGGGAAAATCAAACATCACTTAGAAAGATAGGGATTGTTGGGGATGGGTTCATCAACGGCAAGTAACATGATTATTAATTCCCATATCTATGGATTCTATATCCGGCTTCTGAAAGAACAATAACAAAAGACTTCTCTGATCTCATTATGGTAGAGACGAAACGATTCTGCCAAAGTCTTCCACTCCGTCTATACTTATGGTTCATGTATTGAGTGTAGATTTGTGTAAGAATATGGACATGCTTTGACATAAGACAATAAGCACATACCTCAAACTCCATTTTTGGCTATATCTCCTAAGAATTTTTAGATAAAACTCTTTGTCTTCATCTTCAAAAACTGTTTTTTTATCGTTTCCCCGCTGGGTTATGTGGTGAGGGTAATTTATAGTACATATCCTTGCTATCCTTGGCATGGGAGGAGACTATTAAAAGTATGAGAGGGGATAAGTTGTCAAAAATATGGGAAGTGTCCCTATATTAGAGTTCATTGGCTCCTGGGAAGGGATTCGAACCCCCGACCAAGTGGTTAACAGCCACCCGCTCTGCCAGCTGAGCTACCCAGGAATAATTTTGATTTTATATCAGATAGTTTGATCTTTTGTCAATCGAGGCTAAGTTCGGTAACGAACCTTACAACAAGATCACCAACCTCGGATGTGCTGTATCCCATCTGGCCAGCAGCGAGGCTCCTGAGATATTTACCTGTAACCTCCATAACGGCCTTCTCGAGTAGTTGAGCAGATTTCTCCTCGCCAATATGTTCAAGCATCATTCCACCGGCACAGATTGCAGCCAAAGGATTAATAACATCCTTTCCCGTATATTTTGGTGCCGAGCCTCCTATAGGCTCAAACATCGAGACCCCATAAGGATTAATGTTTCCTCCTGCGGCTATGCCCATGCCACCCTGTATCATTGCTCCTAAGTCCGTAATAATATCTCCAAACATGTTGTCTGAAACGATCACATCAAACCACTCAGGATTTTTCACAAGCCACATTGTTACAGCATCAATATGTGCATAATCAATCTTTATATCAGGATATTTCTTAGCCACTTCATAGAATGTTCTCTCCCATAAGTCAAAGGCAAAGGTGAGGACATTCGTCTTTCCGCAGAGTGTAAGCTTCTTCATCTTGTTTCTCTTCTTACAGTATTCAAAGGCAAAACGTACACACCTCTCAACACCCTTCCTTGTATTGATAGACTCCTGTATTGCAACCTCATCAGAGGTGCCCTTCTTCAAGAACCCACCTGCCCCTGCATAAAGTCCCTCAGTATTTTCTCTCACAACAACAAAATCTATATCCTCAGGCCCCTTGTTTTTCAAAGGACAGTCAACCCCGGGATACAGCCTTACGGGTCTCAAATTTATATACTGGTCGAGCTCAAATCTCAGTCTTAAGAGAATCCCCCTCTCGAGTATTCCAGGCTTTACGTCAGGATGCCCTATCGCACCGAGATAGATTGCATCATATTTTTTGAGCTCTTCTACTGCACTATCAGGCAGGGTTTCACCAGTCCTCAAGTAGCGCTCGCCACCAAAATCATAATAATTAAATTTGAGTTTGAACCCGGACCTCTTAGAGAGGGCATCAAGTACCCTGATGCCCTCTCTAATGACCTCTGGTCCTGTTCCATCTCCAGGGATAACAGCTATGTTATAAGATTTCATAAGTTGTTCTCTTGTATTCTAAACTTTGAACTTTCAACTTGTAACTTTAAACTTTTTCTTTGTCCATTCTACCAATCCTCCTGCTGCAATCAATTCCTGCATAAATTTGGGGATGGGATTAGCTTTATATTCTTCTTGTCTCGTCATATTCTTTATTACTCCCCTGTTGGCATCAATCTCTATCTCATCAGCCTCTTCAATCTTTTCTGATGCCTCAGAGGACTCGAAGATCGGGAGACCTGTATTAAAGGCATTACGGTAGAAGATCCTTGCAAAGCTTTTTGCTATGATTGCCTGGATCCCTGCTGCCTTTATTGCAATTGGTGCATGCTCCCTCGATGAGCCGCAGCCAAAGTTCTTTCCAGTAACAATGATATCGCCTGCCTTCACCTTATGGGAGAAATCCCTATCAATACCTTCCATCACATGCATGGCAAGCTCCTTGGGATTAGAGGTATTAAGATACCTTGCTGGTATAATTACATCTGTATTTACATCATTACCAAATCTCCATACCCTGCCCCTTATCAGCATGTATCCTCCATACCGAAGATATAACCATAATTATAGTATTATAGGCAATTTACAACTTAGAGTAAACAAATTTTGGCTCTTGACGGGATGTTGCTATATGTAGATCGACCTAAAATCACCAATAACCAAATCACAATAACCAAATAATAATCAATGACCAAATTCCAAGTGTTTGGTCAATTGATGCTCGGTTATTGGAATTTATTTGGTAATTGGTTATGGGTGTTTGGTTATTTGATTCATGTCGGAGCTTATTTGGTGATTGGTTAACGAATTCGGGTTATAATTAATTGATGACAAGACTTGAGGATGATTTAAAAAAGGCAGAGAGAAGGTCAACATCCAAAAAGATAATCTCATTTCTTATGATCATCTCTGCTCTCATCGGAGTTCTCGGTGGCTTCTTCTACTGGATTGTCTCTGACCTTCCGAAAATAAGGACCCTTGAGGAATATGCTCCTATGGAGTCATCTAGGGTATATTCGAGTGATGAAAAGCTCCTTGCAGAACTCTATATCGAGCGGAGAACATTTATACCCCACTATCAGATACCCGATCATGTAAAAAAGGCCTTTATCTCTGTTGAAGACATCAGGTTTTACTTCCATCCCGGGGTTGATCTTATAGGAATAATGAGGGCATTGTGGCATGACATCAAGGCAGGAGACATTGTCGAAGGAGGAAGCACCATTACACAGCAGCTTGCAAGGATGCTCTTTTTAAAACCCGAAAGGTCACTAAAAAGGAAATTTAAGGAGGCAGCGCTTTCTATTCAGATAGAAAAACACTACACAAAAGATGAAATCCTCGGACTCTATTTAAACCAGGCCTACCTTGGCACAAGGGCATATGGCATAGGGGCTGCCTCGCAGACATATTTCGGGAAATCAGTTAATGAACTTACCATCGGAGAGGCAGCACTCCTTGCTTCCCTCCCTAAGGCACCATCTCTTTTCTCCCCCTTCAAAAACCCTGAGAAGGCAAGAGAAAGGCGTTCCGTTGTACTGAAAAAGATGCTCGGCCATAAGTTTATTACCAGGGCGGAGTTTGATAAGGCCATGGATGAACCTTTACCCGGGTCACCTCATATGAGGAAATACGAGGCACCGTACTTCATAGAATTTATGCGTCAGAGGCTCGAGCAAAAATATGGTTCTGAGATATATACCTCAGGGTATAAGATCTATTCGACCCTGGACTATAGGATGCAAAGGATAGCAGAAGAGGCGATAAAAAATAAGGTAGAAGCAATCGAGAAAAGGGTAAAGCCCGGAATCCAGGCATCACTCATTGCAATAGAGCCTCAGACAGGACATATAAAGGCGATGGTAGGTGGTCTTGATTTCTGGAGAAATCAGTATAACAGGGCAACACAGGCAAAGAGGCAGCCAGGCTCAGCATTTAAGCCCTTTGTTTATCTTACAGCCTTTGAGAACGGGATGCTATCAGAAGATAAGATTGTTGACTCCCCGATCTCTTTCAGAGGTGTGCGCAAGGGTGAGGTCTGGTCTCCGCAGAACTATGATGGGAGGTACTGTGGATTGGTTACCCTTAAAACGGCACTTGCTAAATCCTTGAATGCTGCTACTGTCAGGCTTGCTGGCAGGGTCGGCATGGCAAGTGTTATAGAAACTGCTCGAAAACTCGGCATAAAGGGTGATCTCCAGCCCTATCTGCCAACAGCGCTCGGTGCCTCAGACGTCACACTTATGGAAATGGTCTCAGCCTACTCCACCTTTGCAACAGGCAGAAATATTGAGCCCCTCACTTATGAGAGGATATTGAACAGGGACGATATAGTCCTCGAAGAGACAGGGCCCAAGGCGGAAGAGATAGTCAACAGGAATGTCATTGAGGAGATAAGGATATCCCTCGGTGCAGTTGTCAAGGAGGGCACGGCACAGAAGGCAAAGGAGCTCGGCAGGCCTGTTTATGGTAAGACAGGCACAACAAATAATTACACAGATGCCTGGTTTATTGGTTTTGATGACAGGTTAGCTGTAGGTGTCTGGGTTGGCAGGGATGACCATACGCCGATTGGTTCGGGGGAGACAGGTGCGAGGACGGCACTTCCGATATGGATCGAATTTATGAAAAAAGTGCCTCCACAAACTCTTCTGGATTAAAATCCCTCAGGTCATCTAAACCCTCGCCAATCCCGATAAGTCTTACGGGTATTCCAAATTCCTTTTTTATCGCAAATACAATACCGCCCTTTGCGGTGCCGTCGAGCTTTGTAAGGGCAATACCAGTCACACCGATCGCATCATTGAACATCTCTGCCTGCCTCAGGGCATTCTGACCTGTTGTTGCATCAACGACAAGAAGGATTTCCTGAGGTGTACCAGGCATTGACTTTCCGATAGTCCTCTTCACTTTTTTTAATTCTTCCATGAGAGGGCTTTTTGTATGCAGTCTGCCAGCAGTATCCACTATAACAACGTCTACGCTTCTATGCTGAGCTGCTACGACCGCATCAAAGGCAACTGCGGCCGGGTCTGAACCACTCTTGTGTTTGACAAACTGGGCATTTGCCCTTTTTGCCCATATCTCGAGTTGCTCAATCCCGGCAGCCCTGAATGTATCCCCTGCAGCGAGTAAAACAGAGAGGCCCTGGTAGTGGAACCTGTTAGCAAGCTTCCCGATAGTTGTCGTTTTGCCCACACCATTAACACCAACAGCGAGAATCACAAAAGGTCTCTCTCCGTAAACCACAAGGGGCTGCGAGTAGCCAAGAATGGATACCATCTCTTTTTTCAGTAGCTCCTTCAAAGAGCCTGCATCTCTGAGTTCCTCTCCTTTAGCCTTTTCCCGTAACGATGCCACTATCTCTTTCGTAGCCCTTATGCCCACATCAGAGGCGATCAATATCTCTTCGAGCTCTTCCAGTGTCTCCTCACCAATCTCAGGACCGGTAAAGAGGGATTCAACCCTTTCTATCAGGCCCTTTCTTGTTTTTGTGAGACCCTCTCTAAGCCTTTCAAAAAACTTCATGCTTTCTCCCTCACTCCGTTTCAGGTAATTCGACTTTTGATTTTTGTAGGAGCTCCACTACCTCTTTATCCGAGATCTGGGTAAAATCATGATAATGGGCCCCAACAGCCATGAAATCAGGAGGGGTTTCTATGCATATGAATTCGTCCACCATCTGCTGAAGCTCGTCGGCTACGTTAGGAGGGGCAACGGGGAGTGCAATTATTAACTTATTTAATTTCTCTTCCCTTAGCGTGACAATTGCTGCCTTCATGGTGGCCCCTGTGGCAACTCCGTCGTCAACGAGGATGATGGTTTTCCCTTCAAGGTCTGGAAGCCCTTTGCCTTTGCGATAAAATTTAACCCTGCGAGAGATCTCTTCTTTCTGTCTGGAAATCTCACGTTCTACATAATCCTTCGGGACACCATAGGTGGATATGACGAGCTCATTTAAAACAGTGGTTCCTGTCTCAGAAACGGCACCTATCCCGAATTCAGGCTGTCCGGGAAAGCCTATTTTTCGAACAATGACGATGTCCAGAGGTGCATTGAGATAATGGGCTATTTCATCACCTGTTACGACCCCACCCCTTGGAAGGGCCAATACAAGAACATCTTTCTGGTCTTTATATTCCTTCAGCCTCAATGCAAGCTGAGCCCCTGCATCTCTTCTGTCATTAAACATTCTAAATCACCCTCTCAAACCTTCGATATTTGCTACCAGTTTAAAACCGCGGCTGTTTTTAAAGGTCACTCGCTCTTCCCGTATAGTTTAGAGGTTGGCGTGGATCCTCCTCATCTCCTCTTCTTGTATACCAAGCCGAGTCATGAGCTCGATGACACAGGCCTCAAAAAAGATGAGGGTCGAAATCTCAAAAAGTGAGCCTAAAGGCGGAAGGGGAACACCTATGAGCTCCCTTGTAGTGTAACCGCTTACTTCCCTCGGCATGGCCTCCGAAGGGATTTGAACCACTACATCTGCAAACCTTGCAAGCTCGGAATTTGAATCCCACGTGATCGCAGCCACCTTTCCACCGAGGGCCTTAGAGGCCTTTGCAGTCTCAACAACCCAGGTAGTCTTTCCAGAACCTGAGACGGCAATCAAAGTGTCACCCTTTCTCAGGGCCGGCGTGATGGTCTCACCAACTATAAAAACCTTCTTCTTCAGGTGAACAAGGCGCATGCCAAAGGCCCTTGCGACAAGGCCAGAACGGCCAGCACCGATAATGTATACCCGGGGCGTCTTGATTATTAGGTTAATGAAGTTATCAAAATCCCCGGAAGGTATCTTATCGGTAATCTCCTTTATCTTACTCAATATAAATGGATAATAGTTCATACATGTCTCCAGCTACCCATTACCTCTCTGATTGTCTTTGCAGCCTCCCCCGGTCTTTCTGCTTTTGTGATGTATCCACCCACTATAATGATTGAAGGATTAAAAGGCATTATGAAGGGGATGTCTCCGGGCGTTATTCCACCCGCAATGCAATAGGGAAAATTTATTTCTTTTACGAAGCCATCCAGTACTCCAAAGGGTTTTTTACCCCTCATCTGCTCATCCAGGCCTGTATGGATACAGAAGAAGTCAGGGGAGAGATGCCTCGTTTCTTTTGAACTTGAAAGCCAGTCCCTTGAGCCTATAAGGTCTATAACCACTTTCTTATTTCTTTTCCTTGTTTCCTCTATAGCTCCTGCAATGGTTTCCACAGATGCCTGTACACAGACACTTATCATATCGGCTCCTGCCTCGAAGGCCATTTTTGCCTCCAGGGCACCCGCATCCATTATCTTTAAATCTGCAAAGATCTGCTTTATTTGAAAATTTTTCTTAAGGGTTTCTACTACCCTGATACCCACGGATTTAATAAGAGGTGTGCCTGCCTCGATTATCTCGACATAATCCTGGGTCGCCTCTGCAACTCTAAGAGTCTCGTCAATTCTTGAGAAATCAAGGGCTACCTGAAGAAGGGCCATCTTATGAAATCATAGCCCTATGAATACTAATTGTCAACCCAGTGCTTCCCTCGATTAGATGCTTCCAGGCACTCATCATGAAATTTCATATCAATTCGGTTACACTATTACATGTTTCATAAATCTTGTAAGAACCTGCTGGTCAGGGGTGTTAACTGGATAGGTGACGCTGTTATGACCCTTCCTGCATTAAGGGTCTTGAGAAAGGCCATGCCTGAAGCAAGAATCTCCCTCCTTGTCAAACCCTGGGTATCGCCGATCTTTGAAAAGGATCCGAATGTGGATGAAATAATTATTTATGGTGCTGAATAC
Organism: Thermodesulfovibrionales bacterium; assembly: GCA_030019415.1. Taxonomy (GTDB): domain Bacteria; phylum Nitrospirota; class Thermodesulfovibrionia; order Thermodesulfovibrionales; family SM23-35; genus JASEEX01. The sequence goes on along the minus strand of JASEEX010000009.1, from coordinate 8,632 downwards.
AGAGGCATAATCGGCAAGGTAAAGCTCTCAAGGATGCTTAATAAAAAAGGTTTCTCAAGTGCCATTCTGTTTCAAAATGCCTTTGATGCAGCTTTTATTACATTTCTCGCAGGAATAAAGGAAAGAGTAGGATATGACAGGGATGGCAGAGGCTTTCTTCTGACAACAGCAGTCTCTGTACCTCAAGATGAGGGGAAAGTACATCAAATTAACTATTATCTCAACCTTCTTAAGCAGATAGGAGTAGAGGCAGAATATTCAGAGCCTTACATATATCTCTCCCTTGATGAAAGATTGTCTGCAAGGAAATTCCTGCAAGATATGAAAAGGCCAATCGTAGGAATCAATCCTGGAGCAACATACGGTTCAGCCAAAAGATGGTTCCCAGAGAGGTTTGCTGAGGTCACGAACTGGTTTATAAAGGATACCAATGGGAGTGTGGTAATTTTTGGAGGCAGGAATGAAGTAGATATTGCACAGGAAATAGAATATCTTTTCAGGAGGCAACAGTCAAATAAGACTTTACCCCCCCATCCCCCCCTTAACAAGGGGGGGCAAGAAGGGGGGGTGTTAAATTTGACAGGAAAGACATCCCTTAGAGAGCTTACTTCACTGATTTCAGAATGCGATGTTTTTGTTACTAATGATTCAGGCCCGCTGCACATTGCCTGTGCAGTTGGGACTCCTCTGGTAGCAATATTTGGCTCCACAGACCCTAAATTAACAGGCCCTGTTGGATATAGCAATGTGGTGATGTCCCCTAACCTTTCATGCAGCCCTTGTTTTGAACGCACTTGTAAGAGTAATGACATGAGATGTATGTATGCGATAACCTCAGATGACGTTTATTACGGAATAAAGAAATTATTACCAAACAGGCCTGCAGTGTTTTTTGACAGGGATGGGACCTTATGCAGAGATGTGGGTTACCTTAATAAATATGATGACTTACAGATTTTTACAGATATCGATAGTATAACGCTTCTTAAAGAAAGAGGCTTCAAACTTATCGGGGTCACCAATCAATCTGGTATTGCGAGAGGGATTATTGAAGAAGATTTCGTAAGGGAAGTAAACAAGATTTTTATCGAAAGATATGACTTTGACGATTTTTACTACTGTCCGCATCATCCTGAAGAATATTGTTCCTGCAGGAAACCAGAACCAGGGATGCTTCTCAGGGCAAGGGCTGAGCAAGGGATTGACCCTAAGAGATCCTATGTAGTAGGAGATAAAGAAACGGATATGCTTCTTGCAAAGGCAGTCGGTGCGAAAGGAATACTGGTCAGGACGGGAGCGGCAAAGGAATCAGTATATGCTGATTTTATTGCTAAGAACATTACAGAGGCTGTTGATTTTATTATAAGGGACAGTGAGAAAGGGTAAAAGCTTGAAATAAAGATTATAATTTTATTGAAAAAAACTAATAGAAACAGCAGACTTTATAACTAATGAAGACTATCTACAAAACTTATTTACAAACTATTAACACCCTTTATTCAAGCAGAGAGGCAAGAGAAGAGAGTTATTATCCTGCTTTAAAGGACTTTCTGGAAACGTCTTTTGGTGATTTTATATCCATAATTGCACAGCCGAAGAAAAATATAGCTGGTATCCCTGATTTTCTAATCAAAGATAAAAGCCAGAAATTAATAGGTTACATTGAGGCGAAGCATCCTGACGAAAAAGACCTTTATGGCATAGCTGAATCAGAACAGCTTAAAAGATACAGGGAATCATTACCTAATCTTATCCTTACAAATTTCCTTGAATTTCATCTATACAGGGATGGAAAGCTTATAGATGCTGTGAGGCTTACAGATGCAAAATCCCTTTTTATCGAAGTAAAAATACCAAAAAGCATAAAAAACCTGGAGGTAGTTAAACTACTTTTTGAAAAATTTCTATCTTTCTCTATCCCGGCAATAACCACATCTAAAGTCCTTGCAATTGAACTTGCAAAAAAAACAAGGCTTTTACAATTTCTTATTTCGGAAGAAATCAAAGAGGGTAACGCTGATTTAAGGGGCTTTTATGAAGCCTTTAAAAATAATCTAATGCCATCTTTAACAGAAGAAAAATTTTCTGATATGTATAGCCAGACCATAGCTTATGGACTTTTCTCATCACGAATGAGATTTCATAATCCCCCCATCCCCCCTTTAGCAAAGGGGGGTAAGGGGGGATTTTCAGAACAAAAGTTTTCAAGGCTTACAGCATATCAAAATATACCATCTACAATTCCCTTACTAAAAAGTCTTTTTTATTTCCTAACAGGACCTAATCTGCCCCAATCTATTGAATGGATTGTGGATGACATCGCCAGCGTCTTAGAAAATACTGATATTGTCGCTATTCACAAAGAACTTCATACTGAGAGGTGGATTGATGACCCTGTTATTCATTTTTATGAGACTTTTCTTTCGGTCTATAATCCATCTGAACGTGAGAAGCTTGGCGTATATTATACACCCCCACCTGTTGTCTCTTTTATCGTCAAATCCGTTAATAATCTGCTTAAAGAGAAATTCGGAAAAGCTGAAGGACTTGCAGATTCAACAGTTATAATTCTCGATCCTGCTTCTGGTACAATGACATTTCCAACTCTGGCTATAAAACTTATTAAAAATGAGCTTGACCTGTCAGGTAAGACAGGTATATTCCCTTCGCTTGTTAAAGAACATGTCCTTAAAAACTTTTATGCCTTTGAGTTTCTTATTGCACCCTATGTAATTGGTCATTTCAAGGCATCTCTTGTTCTCGAGGATATGGGATACAGCTTATCGGCTAAAGAGAGATTCAATTTTTTCCTTACAAATACCCTTGATATGGAAATACCTAAACAGGGAAGTTTTTTAATTGACCTTGCAAAAGAAGGTGAGTTGGCACATAAGGTGAAAGAGGAGGTGCCTGTGCTTGTAATTATGGGAAATCCTCCATATTCGGTCTCTTCAGATAATAAATCTCCATTCATTGAGGAGTTAATGGAAGATTATAAAAGAGATGTGAAAGATGAACGTAATATCCAGCCGTTGAGTGATGATTATATAAAGTTTTTGCGTTTTGCACAATGGAAAATAGAAAAAACAGGAAAGGGCATAGTAGGATTTATAACAAACAATTCATATCTGAGCGGTCTCATTCATAGAGGCATGCGTAAAAGACTTTTTAATTCATTTGATGAGATTTACATACTCAATCTGCATGGAAATAGCAGGACAGGAGAGAAACCGCCAAATGGTGTCACAGATGAAAATGTCTTTAACATTCAACAGGGCGTGGCGATAGGGTTGTTTGTGAAGCTATAATAAAAAAGATATAATTCGATTAACAATAGGGTCGTATTGTATAAGGAGGAAAGATGATTGAAAAGAAAGAATACAGATTTACGATAATAATTGAACCCTGTGAAGAGGGTGGTTACTTTGCAATGTGCCCAGCATTTCCAGGATGCCATGTTGAAGGCGAGACTTATGAAGAAACCATTAACGAGATGAAAAAAGCCATTGAAGCCTTTATAGCAGATTATTTGGAAGAGAATGAACCTCTGCCTGAGGATGAGGTTACAATCACATCCCTCAAAGTAGCTGTATGATTCAAAAGTTGCCAACAGTCCAAAATATTCAACTCATCTGCCAGAACACTTCACAAAAATGTGGTAAAGTTGCAGTATGAGTACAAAATTTCCAGCAGTTACTTCTGATGAAGTTATAAAGGTACTAATAAAAGTAGGTTTTAGATTTAAAAGGCAATCTGGTAGTAGCCATGCAATTTACTACAGGGCAGAAGACAAAAGACGCACCAATGTGCCAATTCATTCTGGAAAAATCATTAAGAGAAAGACATTGAAGTCAATATTAGCATCAGCAGGTTTGACAATAGAAGAATTTGAAGAGTTGAGAAAAAAGTAAAGATAATGCCAAAACTTTTCTACAAAGACCTCTGGGGAAAGAGAGAGGATAAATACAGGTTCCTTGAAACAAACGATGTCGCTACTGTTGATTGGAAGGAGTTAACCCTTACAGAGCCTTATTATTTCTTTGTGCCAAAAGACTTTTCGTTAAAAGAGGAGCATGAGGGTTTCTGGTCAGTTAAGAATATTTTTATTCAATTCAGCAGTGGTGTCAAGACTCATAGAGACCATTTTATTGTGGGCTTTACAAGGCAAGAAGTGGCAAACAAGATGCGGATCTTTACAGGAACATTGGATGATGAGACAGTAAAGGAAAGCTTGAAGTTGAAGGATACAAGGGATTGGAAACTTTCTGATGCAAGAACAAAACTAAAAGCTGTCCATTGGAAAGATTTGATAATTCCTTATGCTTATAGAGCATTTGACCAGAGATATATCTGCTATTGCACGGATTTAATTGATAGAGGGTGCGCTAGGTATGATTTGATGAAGAATTTCTTCGGTGGTAATCTTGGATTGACTACAACAAGAAGAATGCCAGAAGTATTCAGTGTTTCAGCTTTTATTTGTAGTAATGTTAGTGATATACATCTAATTGGTGACCAAAATTACTTTTTCCCACTTTACCTCTACCCCTTCAGTCATGCCGAACTTGTTTCGGCATCTAAAGAGACCCTGAAACAAGCCTGCCCTGAAGAGATTCTGAAACAAGTTCAGAATGACACTTTCAGGGTTCAGGGTGACAAACTGATACACATGCAAACTTCTCAAAGAATGCCCAACTTTAAACCCGAATTTTTAACTGCTATTAGAGATTCCCTTGGTTATGAACCTGTTCCAGAGGAAATTTTCTATTACATCTACGCTGTGCTTTACTCACCAACATATAGAGCAAGGTATCAGGAATTTTTAAAAATAGATCTTCCAAGAATCCCTCTGCCTGAAAATCAAAAAACATTTAAAATGCTGTCAAATCTCGGCAAAAGACTCGTTGATTTACATTTACTAAAATCCGAAATCTCAAATCTGCAATCTGCAATCACAGTCGGTTATCCTGTTACTGGCAGCGACAAAGTGGAAAGGGTCAAATACCAGAATGGCAAGGTTTATATTAATAAAGAACAGTATTTTGACAATGTCCCAGAAGATGTCTGGAATTATCATATCGGAAGTTATCAGGTCTTAGAAAAATTTCTGAAAGACAGAAAAGGAAAACCCTTAAGTCTTGAAGAGAAACAGAAATATTTCAAAATTATCCTTGCCATAGCTTTGACAATAGAAATACAAAAAGAGATTGACAGAATATGGCAAATATAGGAAGGAAACCACCTAAAAAAATACTTATCGTGAAGCCAAGCTCGCTCGGTGATGTGGTGCATAGCCTGCCATTTCTGAATGCGGTGAAGGAGCGATTTCCCAAGGCAGAGATTCACTGGGTTGTTGCAAAGGGACTGGAAGGTCTTCTCACAGGCCATCCAATGATACACAAGGTCTGGTTGATCAATAAGGATATGTGGAAAAAGACAACTCATATTCCTCATTCATTTAAAGAACTCCATACCCTTTTCAGGAAATTACGAAAAGAACATTTTGATATTGTCGTAGACCTTCAAGGACTTCTCAGAAGTGGCATCATTACTATGATGACAGGTGCTCCTCTAAGGGTGGGTTTTAAAGAGGCAAGAGAGGGAAGCAGATTTTTCTATACCCATAAGGTTAAAGGTGGGAGGGATATTCATGCCGTTGATAGATATCTAAAGATCGCACATTCTCTCGGATGTAATATAACCGATGTGTGCTTTCCTTTCCCGCTGTCTTCTAACTCATCACTCATCACTCATCACTCATCACTCGCCAGAGATTACGCTGTCATGGTTCCTGGTGCAAGGTGGAAGACAAAGAGATGGCCTCCGGAGAAATTTGGAGAACTTTCATCACTGTTGCCTCTACGTACAACGATAGTGGGAAGCAAAGGAGATATGAGTACCGCAAATGAAATTATAACTCTCTCAAATGGGAAGTCGATATCTCTTGCCGGGAAGACAGACCTGAAGGAATTAATTGAGGTGATAAGGAGTGCACGGTTTGTAGTAAGCAATGACTCAGGCCCGATGCATATTGCCGCTGCCCTCGGCATTCCTGTCTTTGCCATCTTTGGGCCTACAGATCCAATGAGAACAGGCCCTTACGGAAAAGGCCATATAATTATCAGAGAAGATCTAACATGCTCACCATGCTTCAGGAAAAAATGCAATGATCTTAAGTGCATGAAGAGTTTGTCTGCAGAGAAGGTTTATGGAGTTATTAAATCCAGGCTATCTTTTTAAAATCTTATATATTTAGTCTATGGAATATCTGTTTCTGTACCAGTTGCTGCTACAATTTGTAAGATATACATTAAATAAGTTATACCATGATAAGAATTGAAATTCCGGGATCAGGCCTCCTTGAACTTGAGCATTTCGTCACTGACTTCTCAGGAACGCTCTCTGAAGATGGCATTTTGCTACCAGGGGTGAGAGAGAAGTTGGAGGAGTTATCTGGCAAGTTAAAAATACATGTGCTTACCTCAGATACCTTTGGACGTGCTAGAAAAGAACTTGAAGGAGTCAACTGCGTACTCCACGTACTTGAGGGTGAGAGGCATGTAGTTCAGAAGGAAAAGTATGTAATGAATATTGGAGCTGATAAAGCAGTGGCCCTCGGGAATGGGAATAATGATGTACTTATGCTCAAGGCAGCGAGGCTCGGTATTGCCGTATGTCTAAAAGAAGGATGTTCGAAAGAGGCCCTTGAGGCTTCCCAAATTCTCGTAACATCTCCTATTGACGCCATTGACTTACTCCTTTCGCCTAAGAGGCTGATAGCAACCCTGAGGATTTAGTACCACTTCAAATATTTTTTGAATCGGTTTTAATAGCTTTAATATGCTGTAAGAAGGTGTTATAGAGAAAAGGAAGGGTTCTTTTTTTGTGAGTTATAAAGTAGAATTTTCGTCCCATCTGGATATCACTGAGCTTTATTTCTTTGAGTATATTGTGTTTTAATTCGTCAATTACAGCGTATTCTGACAGTATCGAGGTTCCCAGTCCTGCCTTTACAGCCTGTTTTACTGCATCTGTTGAGCCAAAGATACCGGCAATTTTAACATCTTCCAGGGTAATACCCCTATTTTCTAAAATCCTTTCCAGCTCCCTTCTTGTTCCCGAGCCTTCTTCTCTTAGAACCATTGGGAATTTTATGAAATCTCTCAATGTCATAATGCTGGTTTTTATTGAATGAGGTGAGGCCACAGCGATAAGTTCATCTTCAATAAAAGGTATGTGATGTATCTGCTCGTTACTGAGTTTCATACCAATAACCCCAAGGAGTAATTCATGTTTTAGGACCTTCTCCGCAATTTCCTTAGAATCAGATATAAATATCTGGAAGGAAACGGATGGATATTTTTTCTGAAAAGCTGCCATGAGAGAGGGCATCAAATAGGTACCGGGTATTGTGCTTGCACCAATGGTTAATTCCCCCTTAAGCTCTTTCTTCAATTGCCCGATGATATCTTTAACATTAGTGGCTTTTTCTATAATTTCCTCTGCAAGACTGTATAGGGCCTCAGCTTCCTTTGTGGGAATGACCGTTCTTCCTAACCTGTCAAACAGTTTACAATCAAGTTCCTCTTCCAGAGCCTTTATGTGGTCACTTATGGTTGGCTGACTTAGATGTATTTCTTCGGCAGCCTTTGTAAAGCTTTTGTTTTTAAATACAGAGGCAAATACCTTTAGACCGTGAATGTCCATCGTTAAAATTGTAGCATACTTGTAGCAAAATAATTTGGGCAATATCGAATAGCTGATTTCCATAGGTATTGATTTATTATAGAAATTATCTATTTGACTTATCGAAAATATTGATTTAGTTTAAATATTATAGGAACCATGCTGGAGTGGACAATACATGCAACCAGAGATCATGGGAAAATTCATGGTACATAGGATCCTTCCAGAAATCTCTGGTTGCATTATGAATTCCCCCGCTGCTCTGAAACAATCAACCTTAATATTGCTGTTTTGGCTCTTTTTGTTAATTTTATTAAAAAACTCAAAGAAAGGAGGGAAAGTATGAAGGTTACGAGAAGGGATTTTATGAAGATCTCTGGAGTAACAGTGGCTGGCGCAACCCTGAGCCAACTGGGTTTTGACCTCACCCCGGTACAGGCCTATGCCACTGAACTCAGGATCAAAGGTGCAAAGGAGACGACCACAGTTTGTTGCTATTGTTCAGTAGGCTGTGGTCAGATTGTTCACACAGGTGGCGGAAAAGTTATCAACATCGAAGGCGATCCTGATCAACCCACAAGTGAAGGTTCTCTCTGTGCCAAAGGTGCGGGTGCATATGAATTGGTAACAAACCCACAAAGGCTGACAAAGGTTATGTATCGTGCTCCTAAGAGCGCAAAATGGGAAGAGAAGTCATGGGATTGGGCCCTTGGTGAGATTGCCAGGAGGATTAAGAAGAGCAGAGACAAAAGCTTCACGGAGAAAAACGCCAAAGGTCAGGTGGTCAACAGGTGTAATGAAATTGCTGCCATAGGTAGTGCCCATCTTAACAACGAGGAATGCTGGCTCTATCAGAAATTTCTCCGCTCCTTAGGACTCGTGTATATCGAGCACGAGGCCCGTCTCTGACACAGCTCCACTGTAGCGGCTCTGGCAGAGTCGTTTG
>JASEEX010000099.1 GCA_030019415.1 Thermodesulfovibrionales bacterium | reverse complement strand
TTTATGTGGGAATTGTACCCCTAAAATCGGTATCGGATTGCTGGGACGTAACACTGTACTGCTTCTTTTAAAACATTTAACCTCTTGGCTTCATTTAAAAGGATATAATAGAGATTATCCACACTTGATGCAGCTATCCACAGTTGCCAGTTTTTTTCTTCTATAATATCATTGCACTTTTGAGCAATATCGTGGTGGTCTCTCTCATATATCAAAAAATCAAGCACGATATTCAGATCAAACAGAATATCCATTTTAAAGTTCGCCTCTGTACTTTGCCGCTAATGCCTCTCCCACTATCTCTTTATAGTCACGATTATCTACATCTTTCCCTTTCCATATCAATTTGGCAAGCTCACTGAGGCTCATTTTCTCAATTTCTTCATCGGTTAACAACTCTATATCTTCATCAGGTATTTCTACTTCCACTTCTACTTCCGGTTTCTTAAGTATTGCTACTGAAGGTAAATTGAGTTCATTTCCTTTCAAGATGCCTTTTAACTTCATTTATTTTCCCTCCTTTACAACAATCAATTTTTCATCTTTTAATATATATTCATTGCTACAATAACTGCAAACTGCCTGATTTTCATTAAACTTTAATGTTGTCCCGCACCTGCATGCCCAGCCTATCTGCTTTGCAGGGACACCTACAACGATAGCATAATCAGGTGCTTCTGATTTTACAACTGCACCTGCTCCCACCATTGCGTATTTTCCGATTGTCGCCCCACATACAATCGTTGGAGGGGATTATTAGGGACACTTCCCATATTTCCTTGAATGTGTTTAATTCTCCATAGC
>JASEEX010000098.1 GCA_030019415.1 Thermodesulfovibrionales bacterium | reverse complement strand
ACAGAATAAATACTCTTGATGTCAAGAAAATATGGGATGTGTCCCTAATTAAAGATCTTGATGTCAAGAAAATATGGGATGTGTCCCTAATTAGGGGAGGCGAAGGCCTCCCCCTTCAACTGCCCTTGCTATCCTCGGCACGAAGGGATTCTACTATATGGGATGTGTCCCTAATTAACTAACTCGGACTTTTGTCAAAGAAGTAAGAGACTGCTACAAGCTGATCATTAAATGTATCCGCTGGCCATGCATAACCTGCATAATAACCAGTTTTTGAATAGTTCCTTATCCTCCCCGCACTTCCATCTTCTGTACCATCAATTGAAACGTCAACCATTTTAGCCAGCCATGCCGGAACACCGTATACAACGATTACATTATATCGTATGCCACCAATGGCTGCTGTACTGCCAATTTTAAAGTAGTCATTATAGTGATGTCTGGCAAGAATTCTATTTGGAGTGCCATATGTGGCTATACGGGAAACACGCAAATCGGAAAATGGGGTGTTTATAGTCTCAGTTGCTCCATACCAGGAACAATAGTCAGCCGCTGGATCTACGTAGTTGCTTGGCGGAGTTCCTGTTCCATTAACTCCAAGAGGGGGCGCATCTCCATTATGGATTCCATTACCGTTACAATCACCGGGAAATCTGCCTTTCCTGTCATAATATGTCCACATCATAGACTCAAAGCCCCTCAAATCATTCTGTATCCTCTTTGCTCTCGCATTGTTAATCAGTTCCTGCCCTTTGAGCACTGCCCCAAGGATTATTCCGATAATTACCAGCACTATTGCCAGCTCAATGAGGGTAAACCCAGCACTTTTAG
>JASEEX010000097.1 GCA_030019415.1 Thermodesulfovibrionales bacterium | reverse complement strand
TAACATGTGCAACTATGATTTTTACAAATAGTCCATAAATGATATTTCCGTAACAAGGTCCTCTCATTTATTTGACTAATTTGGTTACTTGATCTATCTTACAAAGGTCGAAAACGGAATTTTGCAACATCGACGATTATAAAATGACCTTCTAATTTAGGACCATGTTGACTTATCAATTCACTTAAGCGAGGCCATTTTAAGTGACGTTCACGAACTTCAAACCGTAAGAGAACTACACTGTATGCAGGTTTCTTTAAACGATATATAAGTTCACCAAAATCCTTGTCTTCTGTGAGCAATATTCTCTTTTCAGCAAAAGCCTTTTCAAGTACCTTTTTATCTAAGGCACCTGGCTTAAATTCCATCACATATAAAATATCATGTCCTTCAGATCGCAATAATGTTACTAATTCTGTGTCACAACATTCATCAGCAAGGAATTTCACAATTTACTTCCTGAAGCAAAGATGATTTCTTCTTGCTCCAGATAGTCCGCCGCAAATTCCTGAGCAGCTAAAATATCCTCAAGCTTCAAATGAGGATGGTCTTTAATGATCTCCTCAGGTGTCATGCCCCCTGCTAATTTGCGTAAAATAAGTTCTACAGTAATCCGGGTCCCTTTGATAACGGGTTTCCCAAACATTATATCGGGATTGATTTCAATCCTTTCATGCTTTTTCATTTTGTCATCTCCTCCTGAGTGAATCTTACTTAAGAATCTCAGGCATTGTCAAACTGATTTGTGGGACAATGACGACGGGGTCGAGTCTTGTAGGAAGAATCACTCGAAGGTAGAGTAGAGAACTGGCGTAGTAGCTGTGCCCTATCTCCAGTTCCCCCTCAT
>JASEEX010000096.1 GCA_030019415.1 Thermodesulfovibrionales bacterium | reverse complement strand
CTATATTACGGAAAATTTAGCACTATGAGTGGTACTAATTTTGGGGGAGGGTACAGGATTACTATAAAACAATACTGGGATGTCGATAAAGGAAATTATGATTATAAAGAAGTATTGAGCTATGAGGAAACTGAATTATCTGAACAACTATTGAAACTCATGGAAGAAGCTGTAAAAATGCATTTGGTAAGTGATGTTCCATTAGGTGTATTTTTAAGCGGAGGAACAGATTCAGGTTCAATAGTTGCTTTAGCATCGGAGATATCTGGTAAGCCTGTAAAGACTTTTTCTATCGGTTTTGAGGACGATTATCATAATGAACTACATAATGCGAGTCTTATAGCAAAAAGATATAAGACAGACCATCATGAGTTTGTTGTAAAACCTACTCATATAGATTTATTGGAGGATATCCTCTATTATTTCGATGAACCTTTTGCTGATTCTTCTGCGATACCAACATATTTTGTCTCAAAGTGTGCGAGGGGAGATATGACCGTTGCCTTATCGGGTGACGGAGGGGATGAGATTTTTGGTGGATATGGAAACTATAAGGCTGATAAGATCATGAAATATTACAGAATATTGCCAGAGATGTTAAAAAGTAAGGTTATCCCGTTTTTTGTTAATAGACTCCCTCAGAGCCAGAATAGTCTTTCAGTATCACAACAACTTAAAAAGCTTCTAACTGTCTCAAAGCTTTCACCCGAATATGGACATATTTTCTGGTTAAATATATTTAATGGAGATTTGAAAGAGAAATTATATAAGAATGAGCATCTTACGGCACTCCTGAGGGTAAATCCTGCGGACAGATACTATAGTTGTTACGTCCCAGCAATCCGATACCGATTTTAGGGGTACAATTCCCACATAAACG
>JASEEX010000095.1 GCA_030019415.1 Thermodesulfovibrionales bacterium | reverse complement strand
CGTATAATTTTCTATTTTTTCTAAAAAATTTTGATTCTTTAGAGCTTCAACCATTTTCTCTCTTGCCTCCAGGGTTTTCAAGCCCTGATAAGAAAGAGGGGCCTCTTTTGTTATTTTTCCTTGTTCATCAATCACCTGAATCATTGGAAGGTTATGCCTCAGAGAAATTTCATAGTCAGTTAAATCATGGGCCGGGGTTATTTTTACTGCTCCGGTTCCAAATTTTAGATCAACCAATTTGTCAGCAATAATTGGAATTTCCCGATTGACCAATGGCAGAATTGCTTTTTTAGTAATTAAATCTTTGTATCTTTTATCTTTGGGATTTACTGCCACCGCCGTATCTCCCAACATCGTCTCCGGCCTCGTCGTTGCCACAGTAATAAACTTTTGACTTTTGACTTTTGACTTTTGACTTTTGACAATTGGATATTTAATAAACCATAAATTCCCCTTCTCCTCTTTATATTCAATTTCTAAATCTGACAAACTTGTCTGGCATCTCGGGCACCAATTGACCACTCTTTTACCCTGATAAACCCAACCCTGCTTATAATAATGAAAAAAGGCGGTCTCAACTGCTTTGATATATTTTTTATCCAGAGTGAATCTCGTTCTTGACCAATCGCAGCTTGCGCCTAATTTTTTAAATTGGTTTAAAATGATATTGCCATATTTTTCAACCCACTGCCAGACCCTTTCAATAAATTTTTCTCGACCCAGAACAAATCGGGTCAAGCCCTCTTTTTTTAGTTGTTTCTCAACAGCATTCTGGGTAGCGATGCCAGCATGGTCAGTCCCGGGAAGCCAGAGAGCTTTAAAACCTTGCATTCTCCTCCAGCGAATTAAAATATCCTGAATCACCGCATTCAAGGCATGACCC
>JASEEX010000094.1 GCA_030019415.1 Thermodesulfovibrionales bacterium | reverse complement strand
CATACCCTCAGATTATCTTCAAGCCTCCTGCTATTTACGCCCTTCCCAGGCTTTCGCCAATCGGAGTTTGCCTCAGCTTTCAGATAACCTCCCATCACCCAGAGACCCTTTGCTCTGACAGGGTTATGCTGTCCCTATCGTCTTTGCTACTACTGCCTCATCCGCCAGTCTGAATAACTTTCCTTATTTTCCCTTTCGGTTATATAAGGAGTCGTTGTCATTCTTGGGCTATCCTGACTGCTATCCAGACCTTCCCTAATTTGACTACCAAACATTGTATGATTGTCGCCTGCTCTACGCCGAGGAGTCCGACCCTTGCTATTCCCATTTTCTTCAGGGTTGATACTAACCACCGCCATAGTGTCACAGGCTTGGCACTCCTAATTTTATGGTAACGACGCTTCAACCACATGTTCGCTTTCGCTACGGCCCTCATACTTGCTCACCCCGCTATACGGGACTTTTACTTCCGAGCTTTCATCCAAGAAAGTCACCTTCCCTAAATGTCAGATATAACTACAGAGCCAAAATGGGAATCGCTCTGGCAGGACTTTCACCCGCTTGTCTGATAATTTTATAGGCTGCACGACACATCCCATATTTTCAATAGCTATCTGGTTTATCTAATTGAAAGGTGGTAATCTGGGGACAACCCCCATATTTTCACTGTAAATAAGCACATCATTATCAAGGGATTCTAATAGGGTCATGCCTACACCTTTTACAATTTTAATTCCTCCAGATAGGTTTGGGGTCAAACCTAAAAAATACATTTTACTTCTTAAGTCATAGAATAGAAGGGTCGTAGAGTCATCACGCCATCCACATACAAAAGCTGCCCGTCCAAATCCTGGGATTATTAGGGACACTTCCCATATTTCCTTGAATGTGTTTAATTCT
>JASEEX010000093.1 GCA_030019415.1 Thermodesulfovibrionales bacterium | reverse complement strand
TGATTATGTTTTAATTCATTATGGAACAGGCGCAATTATGGCTGTTCCAGCTCATGACCAGAGAGATTTTGATTTCGCCAGAAAATATAATTTGCCAATGATTAAAGTCATCAAAAATGAGGATGAAGAAAAAGAATTGTTAAAAAGAGCGCCTCTGGTTGTCTCCAATGGAAGATATGAAAGGGCTTATGAGGGGGAGGGATATTTGGTCAATTCCGGAAGATTTGATGGGATGAGCTCAGAAATGGCAAGGGAAGAAATCGGGAAGTGGTTGGAGAAAAAGGGTCAGGCCCAAAAAAAAATTTATTATAAATTGAGGAATTGGTTGATTTCAAGGCAGAGATATTGGGGTTGCCCAATTCCACTAATTTTTTGCGAAAAGTGCAAAAAATTAGTGGGAAATCCGAAATCCGAAATCCGAAATCCGAAACTAAAGGGGAAATTTAATAAAGGTGAATTATTAAATCCGGGCTGGATAGCGGTGTCAGAAAAAGAATTACCAGTATTGCTACCCAAAATTAAAGATTATCTACCAATAGGGGAAGGGAAGTCTCCTCTGGCTAAATCAAAAAAATTTGTTGAGACAATTTGTCCAAAGTGCCGGGGAGCGGCTAAAAGAGAAACCGATACTATGGATACCTTTGTTTGTTCTTCCTGGTATTACCTCGCTTATGCATTTTGGCATAAGCTCGGAAATCAAAAATCAAAGCTCAAAAATCAAAAATCAAATAAGAAAAATGTCTTTAGAAAATGGAAAAACCTGATTAAGGCCTGGTTGCCGGTTGATTTATATATTGGAGGGGCGGAACATGCGGTAATGCATCTTTTATATGCCAGATTTTTCACCAAGGTTTTGAAAAATCTAGGAAAACTCAATTTTAATGAGCCATTTTTAAAATTGAG
>JASEEX010000092.1:273-922 GCA_030019415.1 Thermodesulfovibrionales bacterium | reverse complement strand
CAATCAATGAGGAAATCGTCCATGCCACGCCCTCGGAAAGAATTTTAAAAGAAGGAGATATTCTTTCCCTTGATTTGGGTATTTGCCGGGAAGGATTTCATTCAGATATGGCAATTACAGTTCCGGTGGGGAAAGTTTCTTTTGAAGCCCAAAGATTAATCAGGGTAACAAAAAAGGCTTTAAAATTGGCGATAAAAAAAGTCAGACCGGGAAATACTTTTGGTGATATTGGAAATACAATTCAAAGATATGTTGAAAGTCAGGGGTTTAATGTAGTCAGGGATTTATGTGGTCATGGAATTGGTAGAGAACTTCATGAAGAGCCAAAAATTTTAAATTATGGCAAAAGACATAGCGGAGAGGAAATTAAAGAAGGCATGGTTTTTTGTTTAGAGCCAATGGTCACAATGGCTGACTGGAAAATTAAAAGGACAAAAAATGGCTTTGGCTACGAAACCCAAGATGGCTCTCTCTCTTGCCATTTTGAACACCAAATTGCTGTTACCCCAAATGGCTGCCGAGTATTGACCGCCCTGGAATAAAGACAAACCCAGGTTAGACCTGGATAAAACTACAGAACTATCTCAATTATGTTGAGGTCCGGTCAACATGATATGATAAAAGATAGTGCGTAATAAGGTTCTTTTAC
>JASEEX010000092.1:0-263 GCA_030019415.1 Thermodesulfovibrionales bacterium | reverse complement strand
TTTATCCCATTGTTTATCCACAATTTTCCCGCGGAAACCTATGAAATACTTAAATTTTAATTATCTTTCTCAAAAACCAACTAAATTCTATCGTTTTACTGGCTTGGGAGTTGGAGAGTTTTTGATTTTAAAAGAAGAAGTTGAACCTTTATGGCAGAAATCTGAAATTAAAAGATTATCTCGTCCCAACCGTCAAAGAGCCATTGGTGGGGGAAGAAAGTATCATTTAAGGTTTTTAGAAGACAAAATGCTATTGGTTTTTC
>JASEEX010000091.1 GCA_030019415.1 Thermodesulfovibrionales bacterium | reverse complement strand
GGAAGCTCCAGATGATGTCGTAATCCAAATATCCAAACATTGGTGTCCAGAACAACTCTTTCATCCCGGATAGTCATGAGAAGCGACCTCTTCACGGATCCGTTTCAACTCAGCCAAAATCTCCTCAACCGAGCGGTCTAATTCTCCTTGCCTCCGCAATCTTTCTCGATATTGCTCTGAAAGAGCATATAGACGCCGACGAAAATTTAATTCGGCCATACGTTCCAAAAGCGCTTGCTGCTCATGCTCCTCCAAGGCTGAAATTTCAGCAGCTAATTTTTCCACTTTTGAAGTCATATTCACCCTCCTCTCATAGGAATCTTCATTCCTTTCGTCAAAAAGCCAGTTCCGTCTTACGGTTAATTAAACAAAGCCGCTGCACACCTTACTATGGGCCTTCAAAACTGCCATTGTCTCTATGTCTCCTATTATATCAGAGGCGGTTTTGCTTCAGCAGACAGCCTCGCCCTAAGTGTCACATGGACTAGTACTAAATTGCGAAAGTTAACGTCTTATATTTGTCATTCCTGCGGAAGCAGGAATCCAGTAAAATCAATAGATTCCCGCTTAAGACCTGCGGGAATGACGGAACCATGACTTATACAATTTAGTTTAGTGAGTGGCAATATTACCCCGTTCTTTATCTATCTCCTTCTTCTTTGCACACCCAAAAGAAAAGAGCATCAGAAAAGCTGTTAGGATTGAAAATATTGAGAGGACTGCAGAGGATCTATGATTGGTTATTTTCATCCCGTTAGACCTCCTTTTCATAGAGTTTACCACTTGCTACCCCTTCCATTTTATATTCCTCCCTTTGCTTTCAATTCCTCATAGAAATAAAGAAACTCAACTGGAGTTAATATCTGTACTTTCCTGTGTTCCTTTAAGTCAAGAAGATGTCTATCACCTGAGACAATTATATGA
>JASEEX010000090.1 GCA_030019415.1 Thermodesulfovibrionales bacterium | reverse complement strand
CTGGGATGGAACAGTCAAAAGTCATCTTGGCGATGTACCAGGCTATTATGATATTGAGAATGACCAAGATGAAGGCTATGGTATAAGAGGTTCTATCAAACTTAAAAAGAAAGGTGAAAAGATAAATTTTGTAATAGCGCCTTTCATAAGATATTGGAATATCAAAGATTCAAAGACTACAACAGACCCGGCAGGAACAACATGGATTGAACCAAAAAACCACTCTACAGAATATGGTATTAATATGGTATTAATTTGGTAGTAAAGTTTTAACTATGTATGAGTAGGGGAAACAAGATTTCTTCTTACACCTCCAGAATAAATTAGATTGGAATTCAAAATTTATTACTGTAGTTTAGCAAATTTCCGTCATTCCTGCGGAAGCAGGAGTCCAGGAGCCTCGAATTTACTGGATTCCCGCCTTCGCGGGAATGACATAATGTGGGCGCAAAAGTACATTATATTCCAACAGGTTATAAATTTTTGCTAAACTACAGTTTTTATAAGATGCCCACAACAACAGATAACAACGGATTGGCGTTGACATCCTTCGGGAAATCGGGGTCAATGAATTCAGGGTCTGGTCTTCAAACTTCACTTAAGAAAAAACTTAGGGTTGTGGCAGAGGGGCACACCTTCAAAATTCATATCAGATATTTACATCTTCAGGAATCGATTTGTTCTTGTGTTTCCTTAGCGTGAATTTCAAGATGAACAAGCCTGGCTGAAAGCTCCCCAAGGATTTCATCCTCTTGGGTCTCAGAAATCCCTAGCCTCTCTAACTGGTTGCGCAGACTCAAGATTATAAGACATTCTTCCTTAAGTTCATTTAGTAAAGTTTCTGTAAGTTTATCCTTTGTAATCATTCTATTGCTCCAATTATCAATTATACATGTATACATGAAAGTTAAAGGTTCTTGCTAAAAACTGTCACGTCCCAGGTAACCGATACCACTTCATTCCCAGGTAACGGAGACCACC
>JASEEX010000008.1 GCA_030019415.1 Thermodesulfovibrionales bacterium | reverse complement strand
GGTCTCCGTTACCTGGGAATGAAGTGGTATCGGTTACCTGGGACGTGACACTGAAAGGCCGATCTTATAGATACTAAAGGGTGTAACTTTGGATAAACTCATAATTCGCGGTGGCAGAAGACTTAAGGGCGATGTCGAGATAAGTGGTGCAAAGAATGCAGCCCTTCCCATAATCTTAGCATCCCTCCTTTCATCCGGATTCGGCACTGTAAGCAGGGTTCCTGATCTGAGAGACATCCTTACTATTGGTCAGCTTCTTGAATATCTCGGCGCAGAATTTCATTATGAAGATAAAAAAGCTGTCATAAATACAGAGAGGATTGGTATATTCGAGGCACCCTATGAGCTTGTGAGGACAATGCGTGCATCCGTCCTTGTAATCGGGCCATTGCTTGCGAGATTCGGAAAGGCAAAGGTTTCCCTTCCGGGAGGATGTGCTATCGGTGCAAGGCCCATAAACCTTCACCTGATGGGCCTCGAAAAGATGGGTGCAAAAATAGAACTCGAATCAGGTTATGTCATTGCAAAGGCAAAAAGACTTAAAGGTGCGTTAATCTATCTTGATATACCAACTGTTACAGGTACCGAAAACCTCATGATGGCTGCTTCTTTAGCAAAGGGCAGAACCTTGCTGGAGAATGCTGCAAAGGAGCCGGAGGTAGTAGATCTTGCAAATGCCCTCATCTCAATGGGAGCAAAAATAAAAGGCGCTGGAGAGAGCGTAATAGAGATAGAGGGAGTGGATGAATTGAGGCCCCTGAACTACTCCATAATCCCTGACAGGATCGAGGCAGGGACCTTCATGACGATCGCAGGTATTACTGCCGGTGATATCATTATTAAAGGCTGCAGGCTGGAACATCTCGATGCTCCAATAATAAAGCTTATAGAGGCTGGCCTTGTTTTCGAGAATGTATCAGAGGGGATGCGGGTAATCGGGCCCCCCAGACCAAAGGCTGCTGATGTAAAGACAATGCCCTATCCTGGTTTTCCAACAGACATGCAGGCACAGTTTATGGCCCTTATGAGCATCGCTGAGGGTACAAGCATAATCAAAGAAACGATCTTTGAGAACAGATTTATGCATGTTGCAGAACTGAGGAGGATGGGAGCTGATATTACGGTAGAGGGCTGTACTGCTACGGTGAAAGGAATTAGAAGGCTAAGGTGTGCGCCTCTCATGGCGACTGATTTAAGGGCGAGCGCATCTCTCATTGTAGCGGCACTCGCAGCAGAGGGAGAGACGACTATACACAGGATTTACCACCTCGAAAGGGGATATGAAAAGATGGAAGAGAAGCTCCCAGGGCTCGGCGCAGATGTCAGGAGGGTCAGGGAATAAGAGCGGATTTAAGTCCATAGATTAGTAGTGCCATCGTTTTATAATCGAGTGTATGAGCCCTATCCCCTGCAGTATGATAATTAGGATTTCTATAGAATGCAGTGTCTGTTATCATGAATGCCGGATAGCCAAAGCTCCAGAATGATGAGTGATCAGAAAAGTCAACTCCAGGAACAATGGATACGGTGTTGAGGGACTCTACGGGCAAGGTTGATGCTTTCTGAAAGGCATTTTTTACCCTTTTTGTGAATGCCCTCGAGGATATATTCCCTACAAAGGCAATGAAGTCACCTTTTTCTGGATAAAACAATTTGAAGAAAGGAAAGGGATAGTACTGGCATCCCTTTCTCTCACAGAAATAGCCAATCATCTCGAGGGATATCATACCCTCAACCTTTACCTTCTCTTTCTTAAGGCTTTTTGCATACATATAGCTACCCATATGTCTTGTTTTGAATAAGGGTGGCTCTTCGAGGGTAAAGGCAACAAACCGAACAGTCCTTGGGGATGGTTTCAGGGCAGCAAGCCTTGCGAGTTCAAGCAAGCCTGCAATTCCGCTTGCATTATCATCAGCACCTGGTGTGCCCGGGACCGTGTCATAGTGAGCGCCTATGATAAGGGTTTCCGATTCCTTATCACCTCTTACCCCGTTAGAAATATCTTTTCTAACGGGGCTTACTTCTCCAATGATATTGTGATAGGTGTTTCCCATATATGTGAAAGACTGTCTCTTTACATCACACCCGGAGGAAACCATTTTTTCTTCTATGTAATCAGCGGACCTCTCAAGTTCCTCTAAATCCTTATAACTCCTTGACCCTATTTCTTCTGATAGAAAGCGCACTGTTACCTCGAGATTTGTCTCTATCTCCTTTATATTATTCATTTCAAAAGTAGAATATTTTTACCTGACCAAATCACCAATAATCAATAACCAAACATCAAATAAGTTCCAATAACCAATTACCAATCGCAAAACTCAAGTGTTTTTTGGTTATTGTAATTTGGTAATTGGTTATTTATCGTATATATGCCTCTGGGACGTACCTTCGCATCATCCTGTGGCTATTGAAGTAATAGGCGTTTTTACCTATAGCGTTCTGCATCATCCTTATCCATGTATGTCTGTCATTGTAAAAAAGGGGGATAATGATATATTCGAGTTTATTGTAGAGGTCATCGGCATCCCTTGTATCCATGTTTTCGACAAGTCCTGTCTCAGTAGGGGGCGGGCCAATAGACCAACCCGTAAATCCCTCAATATAGCCTTCTATCCACCACCCGTCGAGGACGCTGAAATTCAATACACCATTGTGTGCTGCCTTCATACCACTCGTGCCAGAGGCCTCTCTCGGCCTCAAGGGGGTATTAAGCCAGATATCAACGCCGGAGATGAGCCTGAGGGCAATTTCCATGTCATAATTTTTTAGATAAACCATTTTAATCTTATCCTTTAGCCTTTCTTTGAAAGAGAATATCTTCTCTATCAGCCTTTTGCCTGTCTCATCTTGTGGATGTGCCTTCCCAGCATAGACAATCTGGAGTTTCCCTGCCCCTATCCTCTCGAGCCTTTCAATATTGCTGAATAGGAGGTCGGGCCTTTTATATGCTGTCGCCCTCCTTGCAAACCCTATGGTAAAGGTCTCGAGATCGAACTCTATTCCTATTTCTGCCTTGATATAATCGAAGAGATTTTTTTTCGCTTCCATATGGGCATTCCAGATCTCTTCATCGGGTATCCGGCCAACCCTCACAAATAATTCTGGTTCATTAGCCCATGCGGGGAGATATTTATCGTAAAGCCTCTTAAAACTATCACACGTCCATGTGTATGAATGAACACCATTTGTGATAGCACTGATCTCATATCCAGGGAACATATTTCGGGAAATCTCCATGTGTTTTTTTGCAACCCCATTGATATACTCGCTCAGATTCAGTCCGAGAAGAGTCATATTGAGGTAATCACGGCCACCGAGTTCCTTTAAGACATAGAAAGGTATCAGTTCTCCCACAATCCTTTTAACTAGCTCGTAAGGGAATTTATCATGCCCTGCCTCAACAGGTGTATGAGTTGTGAATACACAGAGGTCTTTTACTCTATCTACATCCCATACCAGCCTTTCATCCCAGACATCTTCTATTGGACGTTTATACATATTAAGAAGTTCAACAGTGAGCAGACTTGAATGCCCCTCATTCATGTGATATTTCTTTATCTCAAAGCCGAGCTCATGGAGCATCCTTACCCCACCAATCCCGAGGACTATCTCCTGCTTCAGCCTGTATGTCTGGTCACCACCATAGAGATAAGAGGTAATCTCCCTGTCCTCTAACATATTCCCTTGTACATCTGTATCAAGGAAGAAGACTGGTACACTCCCGCCTGTCAGACTTCTTACTTTATGTAGCCATGCCTGAACCGCAACATCCCTCCCTTCAATCTGTACAGAGATCCTGGTGGGAAGGAGTGTCATATATTGAGAGGGATCCCAGGAGACAGGGTGCTCCGTCTGTCTTCCTCTCTCGTCCAGCTCCTGTCTGAAATATCCCTTTTTGCTAATAAGGGTTACAGCAACCATCGGAAGTTTAAGGTCAGCCCCCGACCTGATAGTATCCCCTGCGAGCACACCGAGGCCACCGCTGTATGTGGGGATGTCATTCTGAATGCCTATCTCCATAGAGAAGTAGGCTATCTTGGGTTCTTTTGTAAGCTCGAGAAGCTCGTTGAATATGGAATTCATAGAATTATATTTTAACTCAAAAGTGACACAAAGGTTGTAAATTTTTAATGATGCGGGATTTTCTCTAATTCCAAGACAAGGAACTCACTTGTAGTAGGGATGAGAAGTTGTTATTATTTAGTTCATGGATGCAAATGAAATAGTCGAGAAAATAAGACATACAGAATCTCCTTTAAAGAGGCAACTTCTTATGGTTGCATTGATTACCAATCTGCTTAATGAAAAGGGTAAAGATGGCCCCATAATTATAGGGGGGTGTGCTTTATCCTATTACTCAAGGGAGGTTTATTTTACGGCAGATATAGATCTGGCTTATGCAGATAGAGAGGCCCTTGACGATGTCTTAAAAAGCATAGGATTTAATAAGAGAGGCAGATACTGGATTAATGAGGACCTGAAGATAGCAGTAGAGGCACCAGCATCTGTTTTGGCAGATGAAGAGGCGCCCATCGAAATCGTTGAATTTGGCGAGGGCCTTCAATGCAGGATTATCGGAATAGAAGACTTGATAATAGACCGCCTGAACGCGTGCAAATACTGGAAATCAGAGATAGACTGCGAGATGGCAGAGCTTCTTGTTAGAAGGTATACAAAAGAATTAGACTGGCTTTATCTGGAAAGGAAGGCAACAAGACCTGAAAATAATACAGTATCAGAGCTTTTGGAATTAAAGAGAAAAGTTGAGAAATGAAGGTAAGAATAAAAAAATATGAGGATGCATCTCCAATTGATTTTCTTCTTCTGAGAGAAGAGTTAGGATTTAAAAGATACAGGAAGCAGGTCGAAAGAAATGCTGAGGAAAAGGAGATTCTCATGGACCTGGCGATCAAAAAGATAAAGGAGAAGGAAAAAGATGACTTTATACTCATTGGATACAAGAGAAGGAGACTGAAAATTCCATTTTCCCTTTAATTCTATCCCGATTCCTTCCGAGGGACATAGACAAAAGGTCAAGAGAGGAAAGGAAGCATCTCCAATTCCGTGATGACAGGATATAGTATTCTCGCTCATTCTCGTCCCGCACCATGTTATGGTGCGGGACTCCGAGGCTTTTGCCTCCTTATATTATAAATATTCTCGTTGGACTATCGGCAAACGAAACCGCTCAAATACTATATCCTGCCATTTATTGCCTTTTATAGATTCGTGGTTAACTTATCACGGAAAAGGTGATGCTTACGAGAGGAAAAGATTACTAAGTTTAAAGGTACTGAATAAGGTATAATATGAGCCATGATAAGGAGCACATTTACCATACTTAATGGAATAGGCCAGAGGCTTGAAAGGAGGCTCTGGAGAGAAGGCATTCTTACATGGACTCATTTTCTTGATTCAAATAACCTTTCGTTCATAAATCCGCAGAAAAAAAGGCTCTTTGATGAGGCACTATTTTCCGCATATACAGAGCTAAATGAGGGCAATGCAGAGTATTTCGCAACAACCCTGAAAAGGAGCGAACACTGGAGGCTCTTCGAGGTCTTTAAAGATGATACTGTCTGCATCGATATAGAGACGAATGGTTTTCCCCTTGGCAGAGGTGGATATGTGACCCTTGTTGGAATATACGACGGTAAAGACTATAAGTGTTTTGTGAGGGGAGAAAATCTAACAGCGGATTCTCTGAATGAAGAGATCTCTAAATATAAATATCTTATCACCTTCTATGGTTCTGTATTTGACATACCCTTTCTAAGAAGTTGCTTCCGCAGACTCAGATTCAATATTCCGCACTTCGACCTCTGTTTTGGTGCGAGGAGACTCGCTCTGAAGAGTGGTCTCAAAAGACTTGAGCAATATTTTGGGATACAGAGGCAGGATGAGGTAAGAGAGATGGACGGTTACGATGCGGTCCTGCTATGGCAGGAGGTAAAAAGGGGAAATAGCAGGGCCCTCGATTTACTCGTGCTTTACAATAAAGAAGATACCGTAAATCTCTTCAGCATGGCACATATTATCTACAGGAGGCTTAAATCTTTGACTGGCATCGAAGAGTATCGTGGCAATACAAATCCTTAGAGGTATGCCTTCCTTTATTTAACTTTTTCCTCAGCTCTCGTAACAAGATGGGCTTCCTTTCTAACGGGTGAGCGTAGAGTTTTGCGTATATGTATTATTGCAACAATAGGGTAAACTATAACTGTCTGGCTACTGATAAAGAAAACCGCTGTAGGTCGGGAGAAGATTCAAATTTTGGAATTATGAAGAAACTCGCTATCACAATGGGAGACCCTGGGGGGGTCGGGCCTGAAATAATTGTAAAAGCTTTTTACTGTGCTGAGGTAAAGGATTACTGCACTCCTTTGGTTATAGGTGACAGGGTTGTTATGGAAGAGGCATTAAGACTTCTTAATCTCCCAATAAAATTGGGGATAATCAAATCACCTGAAGAATCTGAGCCATCTGTTGGGACAATTGGGCTTATTGATATGGGAATAATCGAAAAATATAAGAAAGGTGAACCGACTGCAGAGGGTGGTAGGGCATGTGTGAGCTACATAAAAAGGGCCGTTGAGCTTGCATTGAACAGGCAGGTTGATGGAATTGTCACAGCTCCAATTTCAAAAAAGGCATTGAAGATGGCTGGTTTTGAATGGCCTGGCCATACAGAGATGCTCGCTGATTTAACTGATACAAAAGACTATGTAATGATGCTTACTGGTGGGCCATTGAGGATTATTCTTGCTACAATCCATACGCCATTGAAGAGCGTCCCTGCTTTAATTACAAAGGATAGGATATTAAAGACCCTTCGTCTCGCAAAGAAGGCATGCGACATGCTCGGAATTAAGGCCCCGAGAATAGCTGTTGCCGGACTTAATCCTCACGCAGGAGAAACAGGGCTATTCGGTGATGAAGAAATTAAAGAAATAATCCCCGCTGTTAAAGAGGCGTTAAGAGAAGGGGTTCCTGTTTCAGGTCCATATCCTTCAGATACTGTTTTCCATAAGGCATACAGAGGTGAGATTGATATTATTGTCTGCATGTATCATGACCAGGGGTTGATTCCCTTAAAAATGATTGCCTTTGATGAAGGGGTAAATTTGACAGTAGGACTGCCTATTATCCGAACTTCTCCTGACCACGGCACAGCATACGATATTGCGTGGAAAGGTATTGCCAGTCCATCAAGCATGATTGAGGCGATAAAAATGGCAGCGATTTTAAGGATATGATTTAGCAGATCAGATAAGGAAAGGCAGGACATAGCATTTGAGCGGTTTTGAATTCTGTCGAAGACAGAATTCACCTCGGAGGTCGATACGACCGAGAATGAGCGAAAATGCTATGTCCTGCCAAAGCCATTGGTAATGAACCTGAATAAAAAACATATTATAAGCTGGACCTTTTTTGACTTTGCAAACTCCAGTTACTCTGCTGTAATAGCCTCAGTTGTTTTCCCTGTTTATTATGCAAATACCATTGTTGGAAATGAAACAGGGCTTGGGGATCTATGGTGGGGAAGGGTAATATCAGTCAGCATGGCATCTGTAGCCTTAAGTTCCCCCTTTCTCGGAGGTATAGCGGATTACGGTGGTATCAGAAAGAGGTTTCTCTTTCTTTACACCGCCTTAAGTGTAGCTGCCATTGCAGGCCTTTCTATCCTCGATAAAGGAATGATCCTTGAAGGATTCGCCCTTGCAACCATTGCGAATATCGGCATGGAGGGAGGGCTTGTCTTTTACAACTCCTTCCTCCCAAGGGTAGCCCCTCAGGAATATCAGGGCAGGGTCTCGGCGTGGGGATTCGGGGTTGGTTATGCCGGCTCTATAATCTCGCTCCTATTTGCCATTCCATTAGTAAGAGCCGGTCAGTTCGAGGTAACATGGCTTATGGTTGCCACCTTTTTTGGCCTCTTTTCTATACCTGCCTTTCTTTTTCTACCCGGGGATACAAAGGGTGAATTCTCAGTAGTCGGTGCAGGAATCAGAGGTCTTAGATTCACCATAGGGACCCTAAAGGAAATATGGGGAAAAAAGGAGTTGAAGAAGTTCTTGATTTCATATCTTATATACGAAGATGGTTTGAATACGGTGATAGTATTCTCGAGCATTTTTGCTGCCACTACCCTCGGCTTTGAACCACAGGAACTGATTGCTCTTTACATAATCGTTCAGGTAACAGCCCTTCTCGGGTCCTTTTTAATGGCAAAACCTATTGATTTAAGGGGCCCTAAAAAGGTTGTCATGATTTCACTTCTCATGTGGACATCTGTTGCAACTATTGCCTTCTTTGTTCAGACTAAGGCACAGTTCTGGGTGCTGGCCTCTTTAGCCGGGCTCGGACTTGGCACTGTTCGGGCAGCTACGAGGGCATTGTATACCCAATTTATCCCTGAAGGGAAAGAAGCAGAATATTTTGGTGTGTATTCTTTAGTGGGAAAGTCATCTGCTATCCTCGGCCCCCTCATCTTTGGCCTGATATCTTCCTCCTTAGGAAGTCAGAGGCCTGCAATCCTTTCTGTGGCTATCTTCTTCCTTATTGGCATGGTCATTCTTAAAGCTGTTAAAGGAGGTGGACCAAACATTAAAAATGGCAAAGAGATATTTAGGACAGAATTTTCTTTATGACCCATCAATCCTCAGAAGGATTGTTCAGGTAGCACAGCTTTCCAGAGAAGACCTCGTTGTCGAGATAGGCCCGGGCCCGGGCAGGTTGACGAGAATGCTTGCAGAAAAGGTAAAAAAGGTTATCGCCATCGAACTTGATGATAAGTTATTCGAGGAATTAAAAGCTGGACTTGCTGAATATAAAAATGTGGAATTAATACATGGAGATGCCCTCAAATATTCTTATGAGAATCTTCCAGAATTTAAGGTTGTTGCAAATATACCTTACTATATTACAACCCCTATTATCTTCAGGCTTCTTGGGGCGAAAAAAAATCTTATTTCCGTAACGCTGACTCTCCAGAAAGAGGTTGCGGAAAGGATAGTAGCAGCTCCCGGAGGAAAGGATTATGGTCTGCTTTCGATAATGGTTCAGTATTGTACAGAACCGAGGCTTAAATTCATAATACCTAAAGGTGCATTCAGACCAGTGCCGAGGGTTGACTCTGCTGTTGTGCATATTAAGGTCCTTGAGAGGCCCTCTGCCTTTGTGAAGGATGAAGAATTTTTCTTCAGGGTCGTAAAGACAGCCTTTTCCCAGAGGAGGAAAATGCTTTCCAACTCTCTTAAAAGTTTAAGGGAGGATATTAAAGAGAGGCTGGCCGAGGCAGGGATAGATTCAAATAGGAGGCCAGAGACTTTAAGCATTGAAGAGTTCGCAAGGCTTTCAAATATATTATTAAAGGGGTATTAAACCTTTTTTAACAGACAAACCGCACAGGCTGCGATGCCCTCACCACGGCCGATGAATCCCATGCCTTCATTCGTTTTGGCCTTAATATTGATTAACCCTGAAGGGATTCCAGATTTTGATATTGCCTCTTTCATGGATTCGATGTAAGGAGAGAGCTTGGGTTCTTCTGCAACGATGGTGGTATCTAACCATAAGAATTCAAAACCCCTCAGCCTTACAAGCTCAATAACGCTTTTAAGTAACTCGATGCTAAAGGCGTCTTCCCATTCCGGGTCAGTATCAGGGAAATGTCTCCCTATATCGCCAAGGCCGATGGCACCGATAACGGAGTCGATTATCGCGTGGCATAAAACATCTCCATCGGAGTGGCCGAGGAGGCCCTTTTCAAAGGGGATATCTACACCGCCGAGTATAAGTCTTCTGCCCTCAACAAGCCTGTGAGAGTCGTAACCGAAACCGGTTCTTATGTCGTTTATATTCTCCATGGTTAATTTTTGTCAAATCAAATACTCTTCGTCTCCAGTTTCTAAATAAAAATAACCAAGCACCAATAACCAAAATCCAAATAAGCTCCAATAACCAATAATCAATAACCAAATAAATGTCTGGTTATTGGAATCCTCACCTGTCGTCAGGACAGGTTTGGTAATTGGTTATTATTTGGTTATTGTGATTTGGTTATTGGTTATTTCTTTTACTGCTAAGAAAAAATTCCGCCATATTCAGGTCTTCAGGAGTGGTGATTTTAATATTCCTGTATGACCCCATTATAACCTTTATCTTTCCTCCATATCCTTCAACAAGGGCTGCATCATCTGTTAAGTAAAAGCCTTCCTTCATCGCTCTCTCATATGCTGTTAAAATATTAATGTAAGGGAAAACCTGTGGAGTCTGAATAGCCCAGATTGAATCCCTCCTCAGGGTCTTCTTTATGATTCCTCCCTTTGCCTCTTTAATCGTATCCTTGATAGGGACCCCAAGGACAACCCCGTCAAAACCCTTTAATTCTTTTATTACCTCTTGTATTAGGGGTTTCTCAATGAGGGGTCTAACCCCATCATGTATAAGGACAATACAATTTTTGTCTTCTACAAGCTTGAGGCCATTATATACAGAATCCTGTCGCTCTTTCCCGCCTGGTGCTATCCTCTTTATCTTTGAAAGTTTGTACCTTTCAAAAACCTCCACCCCTCTCTCCATGTCCTCTTTCCTGAGCACAGGTATTATCTCTGCTATTTCATCAACAGACTCCAGTGTCTCGATTGACCAGACAACAAGGGGTTTACCCCCGAGGTCTTGAAAAGGCTTATTAATATTTGGACCGAACCTTTTGCCACGCCCGGCCGAGGGCACTATTGCTATAACTTTGTAGTTCATTTAACCAAAGGTGGTGGCTATTATTTAGCAGCCCTGTACTCCTCTCTCTCGTACTCTTCCTTCTTGAGCTTCGAGAATATCATCCTACCTGCTGTCGTCTGTAGCACGCTCGTAACTGTTACATCTGCGTTTTTTCCTGTAAGTCTTCTCCCATTTTCTATAACTACCATGGTTCCATCATCAAGGTATGCAACTCCTTGATTGTATTCCTTTCCCTCTTTTAGTATAAAAACTTTCATTGTCTCACCTGGAAGCACAACGGGTCTCAAGGAGTTAGCAAGTTCATTTATATTAAGGACGGCTACCCCCTGGAGTTCTGCAACCCTATTAAGGTTAAAATCGTTCGTTATCACTTTTGCGTTTAAGAGCCTTGCTAAGGCAACAAGCTTTGCATCAACCTCTTTAATCTTTGGAAAATCCTCATCAACTATTCTTACTGTTATATGGGACATCTTCTGGATCTTGTGCAGGATATCGAGTCCGCGTCTTCCCCTTGCCCTCTTCACAGGGTCAGCCGAATCTGCTATATGCTGTAGTTCCTGGAGAATAAACTGTGGGAGTATGAAAACACCCTCGAGGAATCCTGAGTCGCATACATCCGCAATGCGTCCGTCTATTATTACACTCGTATCGAGGACTTTGAGGTTCTCTTCAGGACCCTGCCCTCTGAAGAGCCTGAAGACATCGGCAATCGAAATCCCCTTACCCTTGCTCAGGCCAAGGAGAAGCCCTCCATAGCCAAATACTGCCATCAGTCCAAAAGATACCGTTGTCATATCCTCACCGAGGATTTGCTTTAAAGGTAGCATAAGGAGGTGGGCAAACAAAAGCCCGCAAGAAATCCCTAATATCCCTCCGATAATTGCTCCGATTTCGACCTTCTTAAATAATAACTCCGCAGCTATAGCGATAAGACCTAAAAATCCCCCTAACAGGACACCATAAGCACCGTAATTATACTTTGTACCTAAGATGTAACCTGAAGATGCAAAGAGTAAAAAGATTGCAAGCCTTAAAATAATAAACATTCCTTATCACCTCCCCCGGGTTTGTCACTCGTCACTTATTACTGCTCACTGTCTTTTAAGATGCCTTGAGGGTAACATAAAACTTTTTGTTACCCCTGGTGATAAAAAGAAGGACAGTCTCATTCTTTTTTATATTCGAGGCAATCCTGTTAAAATCTTCCAGGTTGTCCACCCGTTTTCTATCTACCTCATTTATGATATCGCCTTTTTTTATCCCGGCTTCATCTGCTGGACTTGCAGGTTCAACTCTTACAACAACAACCCCTTTCTCGTCTTTAGTAAACCCGAGCTGCCTTGCTATTTCTTTTGTTAGATCAATAACTGTTAGGCCTGTAAGTGCTCCTACTTCTGAATCATCAGGTATCTGGTTTGGCACAACCTCTGCGACTTCTCTCGGCAACTCAACAATAACCAATCTGACTGTATGTTCCTTCCCTGACCGGAGTATCTTCATTGATACCTCAGCACCAGCCTTACTCTGGGCAACCATATTTCGCAGGCTACTTACATCCTTTACTTCCTTACCGTTAAACTCAAGAATTATATCGCCCCTCATAATACCGGCCTTCTCAGCCGGGCTACCTTTTGCAACATCACTGATAAGGACACCTTTAGATTTTTCGAGGCCAAATTTCTGAGAAAGCTCAGGGGTGAGTTCCTGTATGGTAACACCGAGCCAACCCCTCATAACCTTCCCTTTTTGAATGAGCTGGTTCATGACAAGGCGTGCCATGTTGCTGGGCACCGCAAAACCTATACCCTGATATCCCCCTGTTTTTGAGAATATTGCTGTATTTACACCTATGAGTTCTCCTTTGATGTTTACAAGGGGCCCACCCGAATTCCCCGGATTTATAGCAGCATCTGTCTGAATAAAGTCCTCGTAGTCTACAATTCCGACATTGGCCCTTCCAACAGCACTTATTATACCCATTGTGACCGTATGGCTGAGACCGTAAGGGTTACCTATAGCGAGGACAAATTCACCAACCTGAAGCTTTTCAGAATCGCCCCAGGGAATTGTCAGGAGGTTCGTAGCATCTATCCTTACTATAGCGACGTCTGTTTTTGGGTCAGCACCTACTATCCTGCCTCTGAAGGTCCTTTTATCAAAAAGGGTTACCCTTATCTCATCAGACTTTTCAACTACATGGTTATTCGTAATTATGTATCCATCTGGTGAAACAACTACGCCAGAGCCGAGGCTCTGTTCCTTCCATTTTTTTGGCATTCTGAAATCATGGAAAGGCCTGAAGAAATCAAAAAAGGGATCCTCAAAAAAGGGTTCTGTATCTCTTTTGAAAACCTTTGTTGTTGAAATGTTTACAACGGCGGGTGAAACAGTACTGACAATTTCAGAGAAAGCCCTGCTCGTCTCCATTATCTGTCGGGGTACATTAGGCGTAACAGTGTATGGCAAATACCCCTGTTGTCCGGTAGTCTTACTGAGGACGTAGAATGCGAGTCCTCCTAAAAGAAAACCTGACAGTAGAATCGCTATACCAATGAGTATCTTCTTTCTCATTATTAATTATAATCACCATATCAGGGTGTTGTAAAGTATTCGCCCCCTTCGGGGACTTCGACAAGAAGGGTGGAAATTTTCCATGTGAAAATAATCAAGCAGATTTTGGATGTTAAAAGGTAAGGGTTCTTGTATTGCCTCTTTTGAAAATATTATGATACTAAATTCATTCTTAAAGGGGTCTTAAAATTGTCAGAAGAAAGAATGACATTAATTGATAAAATCCGGGGTTTATTAGCTTCTATAAAGTTTGCGATTGTTATTTTTGCTTTAATATCCCTTACTGCAATCATAGGAACGGTTCTGGAACAACGTGCAGAACCCGCCAGGAATATCCAGATATTAAGCAGACTCTTTGGGGAATCCCTTGCACCAATTATCTACAGGGTATTTGAAAAACTCGGTTTCATGGATATGTACCATTCATGGTGGTTCATTACCCTCCTGATTCTGCTTTCGGCCAATATTATCATCTGTTCCCTCGACAGGCTGCCAAGGATATGGAAGATGGTCAGGGAGCCGATTCGGCCGCTTGCCACTGAGCGTTTTGAAATGGCTGTGATAAAAAGGGAACTTTTATTAAGGGGAAAGCCTGACAGAGTAAAGGACAGTGTTGCGGGGGCTATAAATGGCATAGGGTTTAGTTATGTGGAGTCTAAAGAAGATAAAGGTTATCAGTTTTATTCCCAGAAGGGCAATTATACAAGGCTTGGTGTTTACATAACTCATACAAGCATAATATTTATACTGATAGGAGCCCTTGTAGGGATTTCTTTCGGCTTTAAGGGATTCCTCAATCTTCCCGAAGGCAGGAGCTATTCTATAGCCTTTTTGCATTCAGCCCCTTTGACCCAGTCGGAGGAGCAAGAAAGAGACAGGATAGTAAATGTCCTCGAGGCATCCTGGGGTAATACCTCGAAGGCATCTGAGATACTGGGTATAAAAGAGAAGTCTCTTAAAGAGAAGCTGCGCGTATATGGCATACAGCCACTCGGGTTCAGCATAAGATGCGATGATTTTGATGTTGAATTTTATGAAGGGTCTGACATGCCTAAGAAATATAGAAGCTGGCTAACTGTTATAGAGGACGGAAAAGAGGTTTTGAAAAAGGCCATAGAGGTCAATGACCCACTTAAATATAAAGGCATCACCTTCTATCAATCCAGTTATGGCATGATGTCTCATGCCCATGGCTGGTTTATTCTAAGGATAACTTCTCACTCCGGGGTATCAGAAATTAAAAGATTAAATCTCGGTGATAGATTCACCATCCATGGTACAGATTTAGAAGGAACTATAAAGGATTTCAGCCCTGCCCTTTCCTTTGATCATCAGGGAAGGCCTTTCACGTTCACAAACATGATGAACAATCCTGCTGTTTTTATAGATTTTAATGAGGGAGGAAAAAAGAAATACTCTGGCTGGATACTCAAGAGATATCCGATAACAGGGAAGCTTCCAGAAAGCCATGTTGTGGAATTCATAGATCTATGGGGGACTCAATATACTGGCCTTCAGGTCAGAAAAGACCCCGGCGTATGGATTGTGTATCTTGGTTGTATTACAATTGCCATAGGACTCTACATGGCCTTCTTTATGAGCCATAAAAAGTTATGGGTAAGGATCGTCGAAGAGAAGGACAGTACAAGAGTATATATGGGGGCGACATCGAATAAGAACAGGTCTGCCTTTGAGAGGAAGATAGACAAGTTGATTTTCCTTATCAGAAAGAGACGGGAGGGAGGAGATTAGATGGACAGTTCCTTTTTATTCGGGATATCAACCATGTCCTACATCCTTGCCATGATAATCTATATAACCTATCTCGCCTTCAGAAAAACACAGATCGGGATAGCAGCTACAACAGTGACAGTTATAGGTTTCGTCTCCCAGACAATGGCAATCTTAATGAGGTGGAAGGAATTCTATGACGTTAGTGAAATGGGCATTATAAGGTCAGCACCTCTAACAAACCTTTATGAATCCATGGTATTTTTTGTATGGTGTCTTATATTAGGGTATCTTATATTAGAGTTCAGATATAAAAACCGCTCTTTCGGAGCATTTGTTACACCTGTCGCAGGTTTAGCATTGGCATTTATAGATATATCAGGTATGTCAAAGGAGATACACCCCCTCATACCAGCACTTCAAAGTAACTGGCTGCTTGCCCATGTGACGATGAGTTTTATAGCTTACGCCGCATTTGCCCTTTCCTTTAGCACAGGACTCATGTACCTTATCTTGAAGACCGAGAAGAGAAATCAGGCTGCATATATATTCTGGACATTTACACTCGGAATCTTCGTAACCTTACTGCTTATAATGGGCATTGATTTCCTTACATTCAAGGTTGCTGTTAGACCTGAAGAATTTATAAAAAACTATATGCTCAAGGCCTCGTTTCTCAATTCGTCAACGGCGGTTAAGGTCCTCAGCTGGATATCAATGATAGTCATTATATTTATTACCTGGAGATTTGGATCTGTTCTTAAAACAGTCATAGAGAAATTCAACATCTCTGCTGAAACTCTGGATGAGATCACCTATAAGAGTATTGCCGTCGGGTTCCCTGTATTTACATTAGGAGGTCTCATCTTCGGCGCTATCTGGGCTGATCAGGCGTGGGGGTCATACTGGAGCTGGGACCCGAAAGAGACATGGTCTTTAATAACATGGTTTGTCTACGCCTTCTATCTTCATAGTCGCATGATAAGAGGATGGAGAGGAAAAAGGGTAGCAATCGTTGCCGTAATAGGTTTCTTAACAGTAATATTTACCTACCTTGGCGTAAACTTATTACTCTCAGGGCTCCACGCATATGGGGGAATTGAATAAGGCGACTGTCTTGAAAAGAATCTGATTTTTAGGCTATCATTTTGTAATAGGCCATGAGCTTGCACATATTAAACACAGAGATATCCTCATCAGCACCATTGCTGCAACACTCGCAGGTGCTATCAGCTACCTTGCAATGATGGCACGGTGGGCAATGATATTTGGTCACAGGGAAGACGATGAAGAGGGAGGTAACCCCATAGCTGCCCTCATTATGATGATTGTAGGGCCGATTGCTGCGCTGATAGTGCAGGTGGCTATTTCAAGGTCAAGGGAATATGCTGCAGATGCAGGTGGTGCGAGGCTTGCCGGAAACCCGAGATACCTTTCAGGGGCACTCAGAAAACTACACTGGGCATCTCAGAAGATCCCAATGGACGCCAACCCCGCAACATCCCATATGTTTATAGTCAACCCATTATCAGGTGGTGGGATACTGAAACTCTTCAGTACACATCCACCTATAGAGGAGAGAATAGCGAGGCTTGAGTCGATGAGCCTTTGATGCTGAAACAAGTTCAGCACAAGTTTTGGCTTGACTCTCAGCATCTCCATCGCTCAAAATATTTCTAACTTATGAAGGCCTTGGTAACAGGAGCTACAGGCTTTATAGGAAGCCACCTATGTGAGGAACTCGTCAGACGGGGTTATGAAGTTACCTGTCTCGTAAGAGAGACATCTAACCTCAAATGGGTCGAGGATATCGCTCTCAAATTCATTACTGGCGATTGCGAGAGTGTAGAATCCCTTCTCGATGCAGTTGTTGGTTTTGACCATGTTTTCCATCTTGCGGGACTAACGAAGGCCTGTTCAGAGGATGATTTCTTCTGCGTTAATGCAAAAGGTACAGAAAACCTGATAAAGGCCGTAGCTAAAAAGAATCCGAAACTTAAAAGGTTTGTATATCTGAGCAGCCTTGCGGCAGCAGGTCCGAGTATGAACGGGTCTCCTTTGAGGGAAGATTCAGAGCCTCGGCCTGTCTCAAGCTATGGCAGAAGTAAGCTTGAGGGTGAGAAGGCAGTCTTGAGATATAAAGGCTCAATACCTGTAACCATACTCAGGGCCTCCGCTGTATATGGGCCGAGGGACAGAGATCTATTTATATTCTTTAAGATGCTTAAAAAGGGCATCTTTCCCCATTGGGGAAAATGTTATTATTCATTACTCTATGTTGATGACCTTATTCAGGGTGTAGTATTAGCCGCAGAGAATAGAAGGGCAGAGGGTGAGATATATTTCTTATCAGATAGTAAGTTTT
Organism: Thermodesulfovibrionales bacterium; assembly: GCA_030019415.1. Taxonomy (GTDB): domain Bacteria; phylum Nitrospirota; class Thermodesulfovibrionia; order Thermodesulfovibrionales; family SM23-35; genus JASEEX01. The sequence continues at coordinate 39,613 of JASEEX010000008.1, read as the reverse complement.
ACACAAACGAGGAGATAGCTACAGAGATATCCTCTGCACTTGATGCGAAGGTAATACGCCTTAGGGTGCCGAGATTTATTATGCCCTTTTTTGCATATATAGGGGAAAGAATAGATAGACATGGAATAATCAACAGGGATAAGATGAACGAGCTGAGTCATTCTCACTGGATATGTGATACAAAAAAGGCAAGAGAAGAACTTGGTTTTATACCAAGGGTGGGAATAAAGGAAGGGATAAAATGGACAGCAGATTGGTACAGAATTCACAGATGGCTGTAAAAAGATCAGCAGACATATTTGATAAGTGTTTCAGATTTGATAAGGCTAAAGCACTTATGTCCCAGGGCCTATATCCTTATTTCAGAGTTATCGAAAGTGCCCAGGAACCTGAGATTATTATGAATGGCCGGAGAATGATTATGATAGGTTCTAACAACTATCTCGGTCTCACAAACCACCCTAAGGTTAAAAAGGCTGCAATAGAGGCCATAAAAAAATATGGTGCAGGCTGCGCTGGGTCGAGGTTCCTGAATGGTACCCTCGACATCCATGTCGAACTTGAGGAAAAACTTGCCCGTTTCATAAGGAAAGAGGCTGCCCTTATCTTCTCGACAGGCTTCCAGGTAAACCTTGGTGTTATCTCAGCCCTCGTGGGCAAAGATGACGTTGTAATAATCGACAAGATGGATCACGCAAGCATCATAGACGGATGCAGGCTTTCCTTCGGTGAGATAAAGAAGTTCAGGCACAATGATATGGCTGATCTCGAAAGAATACTCAAGGAATATGAATCCAAGGATAAGCTGATAGTTATTGACGGTGTATTCAGTATGGAGGGAGATATAGCAAAGCTGCCCGAGATTGTTTCCCTTGCAAAAAAATATGGTGCAAGGGTAATGGTTGATGATGCACACAGTATAGGCGTACTCGGAAAAACAGGCCGTGGCACAGCAGAGCACTTCGGACTCGAAGATGAGGTTGACCTCATAATGGGCACTTATAGTAAATCCCTCGCATCCATTGGTGGTTTTATTGCAGGGTCAGCAGATGTAATCCATTACATAAAGCACTTTGCAAGGTCATTAATCTTCAGTGCAAGTCCGCCGCCCGCATCCGTTGCCTCTGTTAGTGCTGCCCTGGACATTATAGAGGAAGAACCTGAGAGGAGAGAACTTCTATGGAAGAATACGAGAAAGATGTTCGATGGCTTCAAGGGGCTCGGTTTCGAGGTAGGGCCCACCCAGACGCCCATTATATCAATTGTAGTTGGTGAAAATCAGAATGCCTTTACCACGGCGATGATGCTTCAGGAAGAGGGTGTATTCGCAAATGTAGCTGTAAGCCCTGCGGTGCCTAATGGAAGGGCCCTTATAAGGACGAGCTACATGGCAACTCACACGGATGAACAGCTTGACAGAGTACTCAGGGCCTTTGAGAAAGTTGGAAAGACAATGGGTCTTATAAAATGACAGAAATCATCGAGGTTAAAACCCCTCGAGACCTCGATGACTTCATAAAATTACCTTTCACCCTATATTCAAAAAACTCTCTTTTTGTTCCGCCCCTGATTAAGGAAATGCGGGAGAGATTCTCTTATAAAAACCCTTTCTTCCTCCACGCAAGGGCGAAATACTTTCTCGCAGAGAAGGAAACGAAGCTTTCTGGCAGGATAGCTGCTATCATTAACCATAGGCATAATGAGTTTCATAAAGATAGGGTCGGTTTCTTCGGTTTCTTCGAATCTACGAATGACTATGACGTTGTATCAGCCCTCCTTGATAAGGTTTCGGAGATCCTCAGAAAAGAAGGTATGGATAGAATACGCGGGCCTATGAACTTCTCTACCAATGAGGAATGTGGCTTCCTGTTAGAAGGGTTTAACGAGCCCCCTTTATTAATGACGCCATACAATCCTCCATACTATGATGATTTAATGGAGAGGTATGGGATGGAAAAGGCAAAAGACCTCTACGCATATATATGTGATGTCCCGGAGGAATTACCTGAAAAGATATTCAGGGTAGCAGAGATAGCCGAAAAAAGAGGGATTAGAGTTCGGCCTATAAACAAGAAAAAATTTGATTCCGATATGAGGATATTCAGGGATGTATATAATTCAGCATGGGAAAAGAACTGGGGATTCATACCCATCACAGAAGAAGAGGCCAACTATATGGCAAAAAAGCTGAAATCGATAGTGTTGCCAGAGCTTACTCTAATCGCAGAGAAAGATGGAGGGGTCGTAGGTTTCATGGGAATATTACCGGATTTTAACTTTGTCCTTAAAAAGATGAGAGGTAAACTCAATCCTATAACAATTGTAAAGGCGATTTATTATTCAAAGAAGATAAGAGACCTGAGGCTTCTTCTCCTCGGGATAAAGGCAGAATACAGGAATAAGGGAGTTGATGCCCTCCTTTTCAGGGAAGGCTTCATGGGCATTAAAGAGAAATATAAAAGATTCAAACGTGTGGAATTCTCATGGATACTCGAGGATAACATACCTGTCCAGAGACTTGTCGAGATGATAGGAGCAAGATTGTATAAAAAATACAGGATCTATGAAAAAGGATTATAAGTAACTGAACTCCACTGCATTGACGGTAATCGCCCTTACGTTTTATCATTATAATCACCATGCTACAACATGAAGAACAGCTTGAGATTATAAAGAGGGGGGCTGTTGAGATAATCATCGAGGATGAGCTCCTCAGAAAGCTTAAGAAATCATTTAAGGAAAAAGAGCCCCTCAAAATTAAGGCAGGTTTTGACCCCACTGCCCCTGACATCCACCTTGGCCATACGGTTCTGCTTGAGAAGATGAGACAGTTTCAGGAACTCGGACATGAGGTTACTTTTCTTATCGGAGATTTCACAGGTATGATAGGTGACCCCAGTGGCATAAGTGAGACAAGAAAACCCCTTACAAAAGAAGAAGTCCTCGAAAATGCAGAGACCTACAAAGAACAGATATTTAAAATCCTCGCCCCTGAAAGGACCAGGATTGTCTTTAATTCAGAGTGGATGTCAGATATGACAGCAGGGGATATGATACGCCTTGCGAGCAGATATACAGTTGCGAGGATGCTCGAAAGGGATGATTTCAGGGAGAGGTGGGTCAACCAGAATCCCATCAGCATTCATGAGTTTCTGTACCCTTTAATACAAGGTTATGACTCTGTTGTACTTAAGGCTGATGTGGAACTCGGTGGAACAGACCAGAAGTTCAATCTCATTGTGGGTAGAGAACTCCAGAGGGAATACGGACAGGAACCGCAATCTCTCGTTATCATGCCTCTTCTTGAAGGTCTTGATGGTGTAAAGAAGATGAGTAAGAGCCTTGGGAACTATATAGGCATAGCAGAACCACCGAAGGAGATCTTCGGAAAGATTATGTCCATAAGTGATGAACTCATGCTCAGATACTATGAATTGCTTAGCCGCATATCTACAGAGGAGCTTAATTTACTGAAAGAAGAGATAGAAAAAGGCAAGATTCATCCAAAGAAGGCAAAGGAAGATCTTGCCCTGGAGATTGTTGAAAGATACTGGAGTAAAAATGAGTCCCTTAAAGCAAAGAAAGAGTTTGAGCGCATCTTCAGAGAAAAGGGCCTCCCTGATGAAATCCCGTCAGTTGAACTTCGATGGGAAGAAGATGAGATGTGGGTACCGAAGGTCATGAAGCTCTCGGGTTTAACAACGAGCACAAGCGAGGCGGTAAGGCTCATCAAACAGGGAGGGGTTCTCATTGATGACAAGAAATATACCGACCCTGATGGGAAACTTGAAAAGGGAAGTTATCTATTTAAAGTAGGGAAGAGGAGGTTTTTAAGGGTAAATTCAAAGTGAATTAAGCTTCTTTAGCATGAAGTGGCGAAAAGTAAAACACATACCTTTATTTTCTGTGTTCATGGTCTCTGTAATTTTTGGTTATAGTTGTGGAATGAAGGTCCCGGACATTCCCTATAAAATTGAACCAGGCCAGATCATTGAGACAAAGACCGGAAAACGCCTTTCCTTCCCGGAATTAGTTCAGCATTTAAATTCAGCCAGGGTAATCTATGTTGGAGAGACCCATGACAACCCCGATCACCACGCAATTCAATTAAGGGTAATCAAAGCTCTTTATGAGAAAGAGAGTAATATTTCCATTGGACTTGAAATGTTAGAGCGAACGAATCAAGAGGTTTTAGACCGCTGGACAAAAGGCCAGTTAAAGGAAGAAGATTTCTTCAAGGAGAGTCAATGGGCTAAGTGCTGGGGATATGACTATCATCTATATAAACCCATATTCAACTTTGCCAGGGGATACAGTTTAAAGCTTATCGCCTTAAATGCACCGTCAGAGATCGTACAAAAAATTGGAAAGAGGGGCATTGAAAGTCTAACCGAAGAAGAGCTAAGGTTAATCCCTCTTTTGGACACATCTAATGAGGCACACAGGCGATATGTTGGAAAATATTTTGATGAGCATAAGGACTGGGTCAGGGATTTCGACTCTTTTTACCATGCTCAATGCGCCTGGGAAGATACGATGGCTGATACTATTGCCCGCTACCTTTCTTCACCTGGGGCAAGCAAAAAGATGGTTGTCCTTATCGGGAATGCTCACATTGCCTATCACTTTGGTGTTCCTGAAAGGGCATATATAAGAAATAAGCTTCCTTACAAGACCCTTTTGCTCGTGGAAAAGGGAAGCGAGATAGAGAAAAAGGAAATTGCCGACTTTGTCTGGATCACAGAGCGAGTAAAGAGGGAAGAAAGGCAAAAGATTGGCCTGAAATTGAGAAAAATGGAGTCCAGGCCTGGTCTCGTTATTGAGGCAGTGGAAAAAGGAGGCCTGGCTGAAAAATCTGGAGCTTGTCCCTCTTTTAGTTGCCTTGTATCGCAGAGGGTAAACGTTTATGAGGTTATTGTATTTGGCTCAAGGGCAAGGGAAGTGTATTAAAAACATGAAACAAGCAATTACGAAAGAAAGAATTATAGAGATTTTAAGAAAGGAACTTCCATGCCTGAAAGATAAATATAAGGAGAGATGATAGGCATGAATAAGGAACTTGAGCGGATCATAACAACTCTAAAAAGTCTGGAAGAACAGATAAGAAAAGAGTATAAGGCAGAGATTATCGGAATATTCGGCTCTTATACACGTGGAGAGCAAAAAGAAAGTAGCGATGTGGATATCCTTGCGAGATTCCTTGAAGGTGCATCACTTCTTGACCTTGTTGGTCTTGCAAACTTCCTTGAAGAGAAACTCAATTTGAAAGTAGATATAGTTCCTGCTGATACTATCAGGGAAGAGATCAGGGAAAATGTCCTGAAAGAGGCGATCTACCTGTGAGAAATCCCACACTATACCTGAAAGACATATTAGGGGCTATGGAAGCAATCGAAAAATTTGTGACAGGAGTGGATTTTGAAACTTTTAAAAATGAGGATATGAGGTCAAGTGCGGTTATAAGGAAGTTTGAAATTATTGGAGAAGCAACCAAAAATATTCCAGAAGACATTAAACAGATGTATCCTCAGATTCCATGGAAAGATATGGCAGGGATGAGAGATAGGCTTATCCATTTTTATTTTGGTGTAAAGTATGACCTTGTGTGGAATACCATTAAAACAGACATTCCTCGAATTAAGCCATTGATTAATAAAATGCTGGAAAAGTTAAAGGGAATGCAAAAATGAAAACTTCCAACTTCTGGCTGCGAGACATTGATAAACTCGCTACTGAATTCTGGTTTGGTTATTACTGCATCCTGGCCTATCTATACTAAAATGGGAGCAAGATCAAGAGCAAAGGAGTCAGCAACTTTAGCATCTTCAATTTATTTTTGCCCGCAAGGTGGAAAGAAAAGAAACAGGCTGGTATGGCGATATGCAGGGTATTATCGGAGCATCACTGCCTCAAATCAAGATGCTTGAAATCGGGACAGGAGATGGGGCAGAAGAATCTGCTGAGGGTGAAGAGATAAAATAAAACCCAAATCCAGCGATAAATTTGTCGTAATGAAGCGATAATGTCATGGTGAGCCAGTCGAACCATGACATCAGTGTCACCCTTCGACACGCTCAGGGTGACACAATAGCAATGGTTTGCACGTTTATCGCTGGATTTGGGTAGAATTAACATTATGCTCAGATGCAAATCTTTTCAATTCTTTGCTGGATAGTCGGCTGTTCGAAGGGTCCTTGATCAGGATATAGGACAAATTAATTCTCTCATATTCATAATCACCACGTTTTTCTGTACCATTGATTAAGGCATCAAAATAAGGGTGATCCTTTATTGCAAAGGTATGCGGTATCTTATGTCTTTCCTGTACCACAGGATACTCCATCTCAAGCTGGACATGCTGCCTGTCTGGTGAGACAGAAAATAGCGAGCAGCTCTGTACCTGTATGATATCCGCCAGTTCCGGAATCATCAGCCTGAATACATCCTTTATCTTGATTCCTTCCCGATGGCTGAGTTTTACAAAGATCTTCTCGACAATTTTCTCTTTCTGGAGATTAAGTCTTTGAAGTTCCAGAATACGTTTTTTGGCTAGCACATAACTGACCCTTCTGGCCATCAATTCAGCGCTTGTTACCTCGAGGGGGTCAAACTCCCTGTCTATTTCTTTGTAATAGATCTGAATGGTGCCCTGAATATCCGGTTTATTTTCAAGAAATCTCGGGATATTTATCGGCACAGCCATAAGAGAATTAAACCCATGCTTTTTGACTATATCCTTATTAAGGTAGTCTGGTTCTAACAGGATATTTGGTACAAGGTAACTTTTACCACTCCTTATGACCTTCCCTGCTGCTGACTTCTCAACAGGAATATCTTTCAATCTGGCAGTCTCTGAATATTGGTAGGAACCGAAAGCAACGAGTCTGTCTGTCTCAGGATCGAAAATGCGGATTGTAGCTGCCTCTGCATGTAAAAACTCAACAACCTTCTTTGCCACGGTCTCAAGTATCTCTTTCCAGTCCAGAGTTGGACTGATCCCTATTACCTCTTCTACTATCCTGACTATCTCCTCTACTTGTGCTGGAAGGAAAAATTTTCTAAGGTATCCTGCGAGTTCATTGATCTCTTCTTCGGACAGATTATATTTTGCAAGGGTTGGATTAGACTCCGGGTATTTTACTAATGTTTCATGCATGGCATTTCCGTATTATTTTTAAAATTTCAGATATGTCTTTCTTATAAAATATACCAAAAAATAAGGTTTCTTCAACCGCTGCATCAATCTTCCCATAGCCGATCTCGGCGCAGTCCCTCAGCCCCAATGGAAGACTTTATGACCTTGACTTTAAAACAGGAGCTATCCTATCATCAAAAAATGGATTTACAAGAGGTCCTTGGATTATACGAGCCGGAACTGAGGATTATAGAAGACAGGATTAAAGAACTTTTCAAAAGTAACGTCTCTCCAATCCCTCTTGTTGGGGAGCACCTTATAGAGAGTGGTGGTAAGAGACTTAGACCGCTGTTACTCATCCTGAGCGCAGAGATAGCAGGTTATAAAGGAGATGTACGTTTAACCCTTGCAGGGATTATTGAATCGATACATAATGCATCCCTGCTTCATGACGATGTTATTGATGGTGCAGAGGTAAGAAGGGGCAAATTACCAGCACATTCTATATGGGGTAATCAGGTTGTAATACTTGTTGGTGATTTTCTTTACTCCAATGCCTTAAGGTTTGCTGTCATGCAGAAAAACCAGAAGATCATGGAGGCCCTTTCTGAGGCAACAACAAGGATGACGGAAGGCGAAATCCTGCAGCTTACAAAGATAGGAGACCCTGATATAACAGAAGAGGAATATCTTAATATTATCTCTGCAAAGACCGGAGCCTTAATCTCTGCTGCCTGCAGAATAGGTGCAATCCTCGGTTCTCTGCCTGAAGATAAGGAGAATGCCCTCTCGCGTTTCGGGATGAAGACAGGGATTGCATTTCAGATAGCAGATGATATACTTGATTATATGGCAGATGAGGGAAAACTCGGCAAGCGCCTCGGCAAGGACCTGAGAGAAGGTAAGATAACACTCCCGATCATATATCTTTTGAAGACCGCAGCAGATACTGAGGTAGGGGAGGTCAAGGGCATAATTAAAGATGGTTTCAAAAAGGATGACCTCAAGAGGATACTGGAGTTTTTCAGAAAACACAATGTAATCGAACTCTCTTTTAAGAAGGCGCACCATCTCATCTCTGATGCAAAGGCAGAGCTCGCAATCTTTTCTGATTCACCTGCAAAAGAGGCGCTTTTTGCAGTGGCTGACCATATGCTCTTTAGAGGGAAATAGGTGCATCCCATTGTTGAGCTTGCAAAGAAGGCTATAGAAGTATATGTCAGGGAAGGCAGAATTATTGAACCGCCTGAACCCCTTTCGCCTGAAATGGGTGAAAGGGCAGGGGTTTTTGTCTGTATTAAAAAACATGGGCAACTCAGGGGATGTATAGGAACCTTTACGCCCTGCCATGGGTGTGTGGCGATTGAGACCATAAGGAATGCTATATCCACGGCAATGCATGACCCCAGGTTTCATCCAGTCCATGAAGATGAACTCGAAGGGCTCGAATATTCCGTTGATATCCTTTCACCTCCCCAGAAGGTAAAAGACCTCAGAGAACTCGACCCCAAAAAATATGGGGTAATCCTTGTTAGTGGAAGCAGGAAAGGGCTCCTCCTGCCTGACCTTGAGGGAGTTGATACTGTCGAAGAGCAGTTAAGGATAGCGAGGATGAAGGCGGGTATACTACCTCAAGAAGAGGTAGAGATTTACAGATTTGAGGTTAAAAGATATAAATAACCCTCCAGGAATACATAAATGTCAAAGCTCAAAGCTCAAAGTTCAAATGTTCCGGCATTTAAATTTCAATTTCTCTGTGTTAATAGGATTATTTGGTAAAACGAGAAAAAGACTTTAACTTTAAGATTTTGGATTTTGGACTTTGTAATTTGAAATTTTTCGTTTGAAATCCCCGCTTCTGCCACCTCTTTTCTCCATGAGCATAATATCAGATATAACCATCTCCTTATCCACTGCCTTACACATGTCATAAATAGTTAAAGCAGCCGCAGAGACTGCTGCCAGTGCCTCCATCTCCACCCCTGTCTGTCCAACAACCTTCACACGTGCCTCTATTTCTAACTTATTCTTTCTGCTATTGAGGTTGAAGTCTATATCTACAGAGGTAATATTCAACGGGTGGCAGAGGGGGATAAGCTCGCTCGTCTTCTTTGCTGCCATTACACCAGCGACCCTTGCAACGGAAAATACATCGCCTTTTGGAACCTTTCTGTCTTTTATAAGTATAAGGGTCTCGGGTTCCATATATACAGACCCTCTTGCGACAGCCTCTCTCTGGGTTAACTGCTTTTTACTAATATCAACCATCTTTGCCCTGCCTTTTTGATCAATATGGGTGAGTTTTTTCACTAATCCTCCACATGAAAATTTTGATGGTGCCGAAGGCGGGATTTGAACCCGCACGGCCTTTCAACCACTAGACCCTGAACCTAGCGCGTCTGCCAGTTCCGCCACTTCGGCTCCAAAAATATTATAGCACAACAGTATTTTCAGTAAGGCGGCGCCTTTTGCAGTTCCCTAACTCTCTGTTACTGCAGTTATAGAGTCTTTAATTACCTTGAGTAACTGATTGAGGTTTTCAGGACTTATACTCAACGGCGGCATGATGACCATGATGTTTCCGAGAGGTCTGATGAAGACTCCATTCTCTCTCGCATGATATGCAACGCGCCATCCCATCTTCTCTGCCCAGTCGTAGGGTTCCTTTGTTTCTTTGTCTCTCACTAATTCTACACCTGCCATCAGTCCTATATTCCTGACATCTCCTACGTGTCTGAGATTCAAAACCTCCTTGAGCCATGCCTCAAGGATCTTGCTCTTTCCATTAAGATTTTTCAATACCTCCTCTTTCTCGAATAGATCGAGGCATGTGAGGGCTGCAGCACATGCGAGCGGATTCCCTGTATACGAATGACCGTGAAAGAATGTCTTTAAGTCTTTAAACTCTCCAAGAAATGCATTAAATATTTCATCTGTAGTAAGAGTTACAGCGAGTGGCATATATCCACCTGTAATTCCCTTTGACAAACACATAATGTCAGGCACAATATTCTCGTGTTCACAGGCAAACATCTTTCCCGTGCGTCCAAAACCTGTTGCTACCTCATCGGCAATCATCAGGATACCGTATTTAGTACACAATTCCCTAACACCTTTAAGATATCCCGGCGGAGAGGTTATCATCCCACCTGCTGCCTGTATCATAGGCTCGATAATCATTGCAGCTATCTCGCCTGGATTGGCCTTGAATATCTCTTCCATCTTATCAAGGCATGCGAGATTACATCCTGGATAATCCATCCCGAGTTCACATCTATAGCAATAGGGAGAAGGTGCCTTATAGGTCTTAAAGAGAAGCGGCTCAAAGGTCTTATGGAATATATCGATACCGCCAACGCTTACAGCACCTATTGTATCGCCATGATAGGCATTGTTAAGGGAGGCAAATATGTTCCTTCCATCAATTCCCTTATTCTTCCAGTACTGAAATGCTATCTTGAGGGCAACCTCTACAGAAGTTGAGCCATCATCAGAGTAGAAAACCTTGCATAATTCGGATTTCGGTCCGCCTGAGGCGGATCGGATCTCAGATTTCAGTGAAAATGACCTCTGAACTATCTGTACGAGTTTTTCTGCTAACTTGATTGCAGGGGCGTTGCTCAGTCCGAGTAATGTGCTATGGGCGATGCTATCAATCTGTTCCTTTATTGCATCATCTATCTCCTTCTTTCTATGCCCATAGATATTTACCCAGAGAGATGAGACACCATCAAGATACCATCTGCCATAAATGTCCTTTATAAAACAATCTCTACCCTCAGAGATGATCATTGGCTTTTCCTCAAGCCATTCCTTCATCTGGGTAAAGGGATGCCAGATGCACTTTTTGTCAAGCTCTTCAAGTCGTCTGTTTTCTTCAAAAATACCCATCAGTAATTCTCCTTGATAAACTATAACATTAGTTACTAAGTAAGACAGTTTGTTTGTCATTGCGGCTTGTCCGCAATCATTCTGAAAAGAAAGATTCCCGACAAGCCCCGTTAGAAATAAGCTTTCTAACGGGGCAAGCGGGAATGACAGGAATTACAACGTTATGTGTTGTTACTTATGACCTCCTTAGTAATTCGGCCACAAATATTCTCTCAATCCCTGCATAATCCTTTATTAAAGATATATTTATAAAGCTTGCATCCTGAGCATTTTTTCTTACTGCATCTGCTTGGTCGAACCCGAGTTCGAGTATGAGGCACCCTCCTTCTTTCAGATAACTCTTTGCCTCGGGGATTATGGCCCTACAATAATCGAGGCCGTCTTCCCCTCCATCCAGCGCCTCTATAGGCTCCCAGTCTTTAACCTCTGGCTGTAAACTTTTTATATCATTCCTTTTAATATAAGGCGGGTTTGAGACTATCAGGTCAAAGGTGCCGAGTAGCCCTTCGACTGGTTCAAATAATGAGCCTTTGAGAAATTTCACATTCTTGATTCCGTTTAACTCTGCGTTTTCCTTTGCATATCCAATCGCAATCTCTGATGTATCAGTGCCATAGACCTGTGCATCGGGAAACTCTTTGGCAAGAGCAAGGGCTAAACAACCACTACCAGTGCAGAGATCAAGGAGCTTTAAATTCGAAATTCGACCCTGAATCAAGTTCAGGGCGAAATTCGAAATTATATTTATGGCTTCTTCAACCAACAGCTCTGTCTCGGGTCTCGGAATAAGGACTCCTTTGCCCACCTTTATCTTCAATCCATAAAAATCTACATATCCGAGGATATACTGAAGAGGTTCTCTTTTTGACCTTCTATTCAGGAATTCATCAATCTTTCCAAGTTCGTTTTCTCGAATTCCAGGATTATCTCTGAAAAAGGCCGCTCTATCTGTTCCGAGGCAATGAGTTATAATAATCTCCGCCTCTCTGCTGGCATCCTCGATATCACACTTTTTAAGAAATTCTGTTGCTTCCCTCAATTTTTCGAGAGCTCTCATACACTATTATAATAACCAATGACCGAATTCCAATAACCAAACATGTAATGACTAATAACCAGACCCTTGATGATTTAAACTGTAACATTTTGCAAAAATTCGCTATGAAATCACTTTATGCTACCATATCCTATGTCTACTGAGGATATTGACCCCCGCTTTGCAGACATCGATCTCTTTTCCGTGGAAGAGATTATAGGCATCATGAATGGTGAAGACCTGCATGTTGTAAAGGCTATTAAGGATGCAAAGGACTCCATATCCATGGCTACAAAGGATGCAATCAACACTATAGTCTCCGGGGGGAGCATCGTTTATGTTGGGGCGGGAACAAGTGGCAGACTCGGCATGCTTGATGCCTCAGAGATGCAGCCGACCTTTAATCTGCCCACCAATATAATCAGGGCAATCATAGCAGGAGGAGAAAAGGCTATTACCACAGCAGTGGAAGGCGCAGAAGATGATGAAGACGCTGGAAGGAAGGCTGTTTCGGATATAAAAGAAAAGGATATGCTCTTAGGCATAACTGCCAGTGGTAGTACTCCTTTTGTAATATCTGCTTTAAGAGAGGGTAAACGAAGAGGTGCTAAGTGCTGGCTTTTGACATGTAGCAATAAGGAATATGATTTTCCCGATGGAGTAATCAGGGTCTCTGTAGGACCCGAGATTATTGCAGGTTCAACCAGGCTTAAGGCAGGAACGGCTACTAAAATAGTCTTAAATATAGTCTCTACTACTACCATGATAAAGCTCGGTAGAGTTTATAAGGGCTACATGGTAGATGTTGTTCCTTCAAGTAAAAAGTTAAAAGGTCGTGCCTTAAGAATAATTCAGGATACAACAGGATGTGGTCATGAAGATGCTAAGGCATTCCTTGAAAAATCAGGTGGTAATGCAAAGATTGCCATAGTGATGTATATAAAGAAGCTAAGCTATGAGGATGCAATAGATCTCCTTGAAAAAATGGGAGGTTCTTTGAGGAAGGCTCTCGGGGTAGGATAATTTGTTCAAGATTGCAAAAAAGAGAAATGCAAGGATTATAGGTCTCATGTCAGGGACATCCCATGACGGCGTCGATGCTGCTCTCGTAGAGATAAGAGAAGGTTTGAATAATAAAATAAGTGAAGGATATAACTCCAATAAGATAAAGATTAAGCTCATCAACCATATTCATCTGCCTTTTAACAGATCTTTAAGAAATGAGATAGGAATGGCATTTAAAGGCAATGTTGAGCATATTTGTAGATTGAATTTTAAATTAGGAGAGGTCTTTGCGAGGGCTGCTTTGACTCTCCTTAAAGGTACGGAATTCAGACCAGAAGACATAGATGCCATCGCCTCTCATGGTCAGAATATATACCATATCCCACCGTCTGGAAGAAAGGCAGGATCAACTCCCTCCTGAGTCTAAGGAGGCAATCAATTTTGCTATCCTGGGATATCAAACCCTGAATCTAAAGCCCGGAAACCTTCCCTCTGCAACAGGAGCCACCCATGAGGTGATTCTGGGTAAGATGATACCACCGTGAGTTTAAAAACCCGGGTTCACACTGATAGGTATCTTTCGGGATTCGTAGTTATACATCCCATAATAACGACTTTGTCAAATCCCATCTGGATTAATCTCTTTGAGGATTCAACAATTGTCATCGAGCCACCCCGAAGTCTGCCTTGAGTATCAGTAATAGCAAAGGGAGGGAGTGAGGGGGAGGGTGTCTCTTTTACTGAATCAGAAACAATTATTATCCTTCCGGGATTCTTTGTTCTGAATATCAGCTCCAGTGTCTTTGGGTGTAAATGAAAGGGGTCTGCTATAACCTCAATATAAATGTCCTTATTTAAAAGGCCAAAACCAGCAATTCCAGGCTCTCTGTGATGAAAACCTCGCATTGCATTGAAGATGTGCGTGATACCTCTCGCCCCTGCATTAAGACCAGCCTCTGCTTCTGAGAAGGTCGCATCAGAATGACCCATGCTGACAATGATTCCCCTATCTGATATCTTTTTGATAAACCCTGTAGCCCCCTTTATCTCTGGTGCAATAGTTATTATCTTTACAATATCCTCAAAACCTTCAAGGAGTTCCCTGAGGTTATACTCTGTTAGTTCGATGAATGTCATTGCATTGAGGGCACCGCATTTTGATGGATTCAGAAAGGGTCCTTCAAGATGAACGCCGATTATTCGTGATGGGTGATTAATCCCCCCATGCCCCCTTTTAGAAAAGGGGGGTGGGGGATTTGAAATGTCTTTTTGCTTCTCCATTGCCTTTTTGACTGCCATCATACTTTCCATCATTACCTTTAAGGGAGCAGAGTATACGGTGAGTATGATTTCTGAGACTCCGTAGGAGCCAAGTATTTCTGCTATTTTAAGAATGTCCTCCTCAGCAGTCGTTCTTATATCATAACCACCTATGCCATGGGTATGAATATCAATAGTCTTCATTTTCATGATCCTCTTTGATTATCTCGTCCATAGGGCCTCCGCAATTATATCAAACCACTCTCAGATATACTAACCCCTTCTACTTTTCCAAAGCTGATACCTCATGACGTAGCCACCACAAAAGCCACAATCCGGGCAGAGCCGACAGAGCTGTAATGAAAAAGAAGCCGGCCCAGCCCAGTGCTTCAGCCACAAAACCAGAAGTGGGGCCGATAAATATCCGCCCAAGGGCAGCAAGGGATGACAACAGTGCATATTGTGTTGCTGTGTAGCGATGATTGCACATTGCCATAAGGAGTGAAATAAAGGCTGCCGTGCCCATACCACCACTCAGATTTTCGAAGGCAACAGCAAAAATCAGCATCCCGTAACTCTTACCTATCCATGTGAGAAACACGAATGAGAGATTGGATAATGCCTGCAATATGCCAAAGCTGAGTAAAGAGCGGAAAAGGCCAAGGCGTACCATTAAGGAGCCTCCGAACATGGCACCTGCTATCAGGGAGACGAGGCCAAGCCCTTTGTTTATTGTACCTATCTCGCTTGCCGAAAACCCGATGCCCTTTATAAGAAAGGCTGTGGTTAAGACACCTGCATAGGCATCTCCTAACTTGTAGAGCACTATTAAAAATAGCAGCGGAATGGTAGCGTTTCTCGAAAAATAATCCTTTAACGGACCTAATACAGCCTCCTGGAGGCTAAAAGGAGGAGTTATTCTCTCCTCTGGTTCGGAACCCAAAAATGTTGATAGGATATATGAGAATCTGCAGCCGTATCTCCATGTCCTGGAAAGTGCTTGGCACAGCTTATAAGGCCTGATCCCTCCAATATTCTTATATACTCTGAGCCGAACCACGCCACATCCTCAGGATTGTCAGAGAAGGCCCTTGTGCAGATAATTGGATTATCAGGATTTTGATTAACATCCAGGACCGGAATGAGGGGCATATTTATTCCAATATCTGTCGATTCCTGAGCTATAGCCTTTATTGTATTTCCAGGGGGTATGACATCTCCGGGTATATTTCTACCGATTGCCGCTGCCATAGCCATCTGGCATGGAAATAGGGTTGCATCCTTGATCTGCTGCCCCACGCCACATTCAACATCTGATGCTATGAATAAAGAAATCTCTGAGATGGACTGGATTTTGTTAATGAAACCCTTTATCTCATTTCTTCTTCCACCAAAGATTACGAATCCACCAATTCCTTTTTCTACGAGTTTAAATATCTTTTCCTTATACGCCTGAGAATGGATATTGTATCCATCAAGCCTGCTGATAACTAATTGGTACAATTTTTTTTCTAATGTGAGTTCAGCTGCTTGATTATTGAACATGGGGAAGTTTATCAAATTGCAGTTCCTGGGGACAATAATTCTTTTCGAGTACCATCAAAAGTCATTTTGCATACCGTCGAGAAAAAAGAAGGCAGTGCAGGAACCATCTTGAAAAATATTCTGCGAATCTTTAAAATGATTGTCAAAAGGTAACCGTTTACCTATTATGAGTCAAATATCATCTGGCATAGATGACCTCGACAACCTCATAGACTTACTCTATGCGGGTGACAATGTGGTCTGGGGGACATGTCCTAACTTTAAACTTTTAACTTTCAACTTAATTAAGGAGGAAGAAGATGAGTCTAAGTAAGCCAAATGCAAGTGCAGCAACTGTAACAACGACGAGGGTAGCGCCTTCGCCTACCTCCGGGTTATGCGTTAACTGTGTGGATGGTTGTCCTGGTTACTGCGAGGTTGGAAGATCTGCCCTTCGGGGAAGGGAGGTTATTTACCCGCAGCCTTTTGGAAAGGTTATCTCCGGGTCAGAAAAGGACTATCCAGTAGATTTTTCGCACTTCAATATTCAGGGCACATGTGTCGGGGCTATGGGTATTGAGCCCGACCCTGACAAGGCCACATTCCCTGCTGTGAGTGTGTCTTCAGAGATTGGGACTGATGGAAAAAGAATTCCGATGAAAGTCCCTTTCTTCACTGGAGCCCTCGGTTCGACTGAAATAGCGAGGGTAAACTGGGAAGGTACTGCCATTGGCATAGCTATCAGTGGATCCGTCCTTGTCTGTGGTGAGAATGTTTGCGGAATGGACCCAAATGCAGAGTTTAGAAATGGAGGGATCTCGAGATCCCCTGAACTTGAAAGAAGGGTAAAGGTTTACAAGGATTGGTATGAAGGCTATGGGACGATGCTCATTCAGGCAAATGTGGAGGATACCCGTCTCGGCGTCCCTGAATATGCGATAGAGAAGCTCGGGGTTGAAGGTATCGAAATAAAGTGGGGACAAGGGGCAAAGAGCATTGGTGGGGAGGTTAAGCTACCAATCCTCGAAAGGGCGATACAACTTAAGCAAAGGGGATATATCGTTATCCCTGACCCTGAGAATCCTGTAGTCCAGGAGGCACATAAACTTGGAGGGATACCAGAATTTGAGAGGCATTCCCGCCTCGGAATGGTAGATGAAGAATCATTCTTAGAAGAGGTGGAAAGGCTGAGGAGTATAGGTGCTAAGTATGTTACCCTCAAAACAGGTGCTTACAGGCCAGCAGATTTAGCCCGTGCAGTGAAGTTTGCATCGGAGGCCAGAATAGACCTTCTAACTGTGGATGGAGCCGGCGGAGGGACTGGTATGAGCCCCTGGCGGATGATGAATGAATGGGGAATCCCCACGGTCTATCTCGAAAGCCTCCTTTATAAATTTTTAAAAAGACTCGAAGAAAAGGGTAAATTTATCCCCAGCGTCGCCATAGCTGGTGGTATTGTCCTTGAGGACCAGATTTTCAAGGCTATAGCACTTGGAGCCCCTTACGTGAAAGCGGTATGTATGGGGCGGGCTACCCTCACAGCAGGCATGGTAGGAAAGACGCAGGGAAAACTTCTACAAGAGACTTATGGAAAGGGCAGGGAATATGAGGATGCCCTTCTTCGCACCTTTGCCGGTGCCGCAGCGCTCAAGGAAAAATATGGGGGAGATTTTAAGAAAATACCTCCAGCAGCAATAGGTGTCTATACTTATTATGACAGACTCGCGGTGGGGCTCAAGCAGCTCATGGCAGGGGCTCGTAAATTTGTTCTTAATTTAGTAGATAGAGGTGACTTGATGTCCCTTACTCGCGAAGCAGCGGATGTCTCTGGCATACCATATGTAATGGAAGCAGACATGAAAGAAGTAGAAAAAATCTTAGGATAAGGAGGTAAAGATGCTGAATTTAATTTGCTATAAATACTGTGTATCACCTTTCTGTGAGGTTAGCTGTCCTACAGGGGCAATAAGTATATCTGAGAGAGATAATAACGTTTATGCCGACACAGATAAGTGCAATAGATGCGGTATCTGCCGTGCGGTGTGTATTTCTTTAAGCTTTGATAGAAATCTTGAGGCTAAGAGGCCATGGGTTCCTGAAGATTGGGTTAGACCCAAGGCTCGTTAGTTAAAGATATGGAAGAGGAGCTTTTAGAAGAGATTTTAGCATCCTATCGAGGTGATAGGGGCGAGCTTGTACCTATTCTTCAGGAGGTGCAGGATAATCTTGGTTATCTGCCAGAGAAGTCAATGGTAGATATTGCAAAATTTATCGGTGTTCCTGAAAGCCATGTTTACTCTGTCGCCTCTTTCTATGCACAGTTCAGACTTTTACCTTTAGGGAGGAAGCGAATTGCAGTATGCAGGGGAACTGCATGTCATATTCGAGGTGCACCTCAAATCCTTAACAGGATAGAAAAAACGATTGGCTTAAAAGAGGGGGAAACCTCAGATGACCTTGAGTATACCCTCGAGACCGTTGCCTGTTTTGGTTGTTGTGCCCTTGCGCCATGTATACGGGTAAATATGGACGTCGTAGGTGAAATGACCTCAGAAAAAGTCGATGAGCTATTTCCTCCCGTGATTGAAGGAGTTAAGAATGACCAATGAACAGAAGAGTATTTTAGTCGGCCTTGGAACATGTGGGATATCTGTGGGAGCCGAAAAAGTTTTTTCCTCCTTAGAAAAAGAAGTAAGCAATTTGAACCTCACAGAAAATATCCATGTTAAACGAACTGGTTGTCAAGGTTTCTGCCAACAAGAACCTATTGTTGTAATAGAACCTGAAGGTTTTTTCTATACAAAAGTAAACCCTGATGATGCCGTTGAGATTGCCCATTCCATTTTACTTGGAGGGAAGCCATTAGAGCGTCTTTTCTATCGAGAACCTATCACTGGCAAGCCAATACCACATTATCGGGATATTCCATTTTATAGTAAACAAGAACGAATTCTCCTAAAAAATTGTGGGAAAATTGACCCTGAAGACATTGATGATTATCTTACTGTTGGGGGCTATCAGGCACTTCGTAAGGCCCTTCTTGAAATGACCCCTGAAGAAATTATCCTTGAAGTTAAGGGCTCAGGGCTAAGGGGTCTTGGTGGCGCTGGTTTTCCTACTGGCCTCAAATGGGAGGCATGCCGCAGAACAACATGTGAAGAAAAGTATGTAATATGCAATGCTGATGAAGGCGACCCTGGAGCATTCCAGGACCGTTCTGTTATGGAAGGAAACCCCCATTCAGTCTTGGAGGGGATGATAATTGCAGGTTATGCCACAGGGGCCAGAAACGGCCTTATCTATGTGAGGGCAGAATACCCATTAGCAGTGAAGCGGCTAAAGATTGCTATTGAGCAGGCAAGGCAAAACAGGTTTCTTGGTGGCCATATCTTGGGCAGTGAGGTTGATTTCGATATAGAGATCTTTCAGGGAGCAGGTGCTTTTGTTTGTGGTGAATCTACTGCATTAGTACGCTCTATCGAGGGGAAGAGGGGGAGACCTAAGCCGATGCCTCGTGCTCGAACAACAGAGATAGGATTATGGAACAGGCCAACCCTTCTCAATAATGTGAAGAGCTTTGCCAATATCCCTTTAATAATATCGAATGGATCAGAGTGGTTTGCTCAAAAAGGTACTGAGAAAAGTAAAGGTACTGCTATATTTTCATTGACAGGTAAGGTTGTAAACTGCGGTCTCATAGAGGTTCCCATGGGGATTAACCTTCGAAAAATCATCTACGATATAGGAGGCGGAATACCAGGAGGCAAAGCCCTGAAAGCTGTTCAAACAGGCGGACCTTCTGGTGGATGTATACCAGCAGATATGATAGATACGCCTGTAGATTTTGATTCTCTTACCAAAATTGGCTCAATAATGGGTTCTGGAGGTATGGTAGTGATGGACGAAGATACCTGTATGGTCGATGTAGCACGTTACTTTCTCGATTTTACCCGGAGGGAGTCCTGCGGTCAGTGTGTCCCTTGCAGGCTGGGAACAAAACAGATGTTCGAGATTTTAGATGATATAACTAAAGGCGAGGGCAGGCCTGAGGATATGGACCTCCTCATAGAATTAGGTGAGGCAATAAGGAGGAGTTCCATCTGTGGTCTCGGCAGGACGGCCCCTAACCCTGTGCTAACTACCCTGCGTTACTTTCGCGATGAGTATGAAGCACATATATACGAAAAAAGGTGTCCATCCGGCGTGTGTAGGGTTCGGAAGGGGAGTGACTGATGGAAAAGATTTCAATAAAAATTAACGATCAAGATATTATGGCTCACAAAGGTGCTACCATTTTAGAAACTGCATTGGCTAACAAGATTTATATTCCCCATCTCTGCTACCATCCTGATTTGAAGCCTGCTGGAAGCTGTCGTGTATGTCTTGTTGAACTGGATGATGGTAAGCTTGTCACTTCATGCAGAACACCTGTCAAGGAAGAGATGGTCATTAAGACAAAGAGCGCTGAATTAGATAAAGTGCGGCGGCCGATTATTGAGATGATAATCGCCAATCACCACATGGATTGCAAAAATTGCGCTAAAAAGGGACGGTGCGAATTACAGAGAATCATGGGTTATATGAAGATAGACAAAAAGAGGATTCAACAGAATCTGAGATTCCCAAAAGAGGAATTGCCTCTTGATGACTCAAATCCATTTTTCATAAGAGATCATAATAAATGTGTGCTATGCGGGATATGTGTAAGAACATGTCAGGAAATACAGAAGGTTAGTGCTATTGACTTCGCAGGTAGGGGTTATTCCACCAAAATAGCCACGCTCGGAGACAAGCCCATAGCCCAGTCCAGATGTGAGTCCTGTGGAGAATGTGTGGTCAGGTGTCCTGTTGGTGCTCTGGTACCAAAAAATCTTCGCCGTCCTTCGCACGAAGTCAAGACGATCTGTCCTTATTGTGGTGTGGGTTGTAGTATCGTTCTTGGCATCCGTGACAATGTTGTTGTAAATGTGAGAGGAGATGCTGACAGCTCCGTTAACAGTGGACGTCTGTGCGTTAAAGGAAGGTTCGGCTTGAGTTTTGTTAACTCTCAGGATAGGCTGACCTCACCTCTTATAAGAATATCTTCTAATAAAAACTCGTCACTCGTCACTCGTCACCCGTCACTTTTCAGAGAAGTATCCTGGGATGAAGCATTGGATTTAGTTGCGAGTAAACTTAAAAATTATCGAGGAGATGAGTTTGCCCTTATCGCATCAACTAAGTGCACTAATGAAGAGAGTTATATCGCACAAAAATTTGCCAGGGTAGTAATGGGCACGAATAACATTGATAGTTCTGTTCGACTATGCGATGCTCCTTCTATTACTGCTCTTCTTAAGACAAACGGAATAAATGCCCTCACTAACTCTATTAGTGAGATTGAGAATGCCGCCAGTATCCTTATTGTGGGAGCAAATATCACTCAGTCCCATCCTGTGATAGGGTTGAGGGTAAAGAAGGCAGTGGAGAATGGAGCAATACTCATCGTTGTCAGTCCCATAGAGATTGACCTATGTGGCTTCGCCAAAGTATGGCTGAGACCTTATCCTGGAACAGATTTAGCCCTTTTTATGGGTATGTGCAAAGCAATTTTAGATGGAGAATTACACGATAATGCCTTTATCCAGGAAAAGTGTGAGAATTTTGAGGACTTCAAAAATTCCTTAGATGATTTCCCATCTGGAAAAGTAGAAAGGATTACCGGTGTTTCAAGGGATAAGGTTGCTTCGGCTGCGAAGATTTTTGCAACTAATAAACCATCAGCGATACTCTGGTCCAGTGGGCTCACTCAATACTCTCATGGCACAGATAATGTGCTTGGACTTATCAATTTATCTATGCTCACAGGAAACATTACAAAGCCTTCCTATGGTATTAACCCACTCATGGACCACAATAATTCGCAGGGTGTCTGCGACATGGGTTGTCTACCTGATTTTTATCCTGGGTACCAAGCAGTGGACCAACCTGAAATGAGAAAGAGATTTAAATCCATTTGGGGAAAGGACCTAAACCCAAATCCCGGGCTAACCCTCACCGGAATACTACAGGATACCTTAGAAGGAAAGATAAAAGCCTTCTATATCATGGGCTCTGATCCTGTATCAAATATAGCCGGCTCACATAAAGTTAAGGAGGCATTAAAAAAGGCAGAATTCATCATCTTTCAGGACATCTTCTTAAATGACACGGCTCAATTTGCCGATGTCATCTTACCTGCAGCAAGCTTTGCCGAAAAAGATGGAACTTTTACAAATACGGAGACACGGGTTCAAATTATCAATAAAGCGATGGAGCCGATTGGCAATTCAAGGCCAGATTGGGAGATTATCTGTAATTTAGCAGAGAGGATGGGCAGTAGAGGATTTGATTTTAATAACCCTGAAGATATTATGTCTGAGATTGCATCAGTCACACCTATATATAGAAACATCTCTTACAACAGCCTGAGAAAAGGTAGTTTAAAATGGTCTGATCTTGCTGAAACAAGCTTGACTGGTCAAAATGGAAAGTACAAATTTACACCATTACAATACAGACCCCCTGCGGAGGTCCCCGATGTTGATTACCCACTGATCTTAATTGCAGAGAGGGATATTTACTCAGACGGCATTTTATCACAGAAAGTTGATGGACTCAAGGCCTTAAGAGCAAAAAGGCTTGTATATATAAACCCAAAAGATGCAACTGATTTTGAGATCAAGAATGGAGAAGTGGTAAGAGTAATTTCGCGTTGGGGAGAAATAGAGGGACAGGCAGTGGTGACGACTGCTTCTCCACCTGGTTTAGTAACTATGTATCTTTTGGAAAAGGAGATTAACCAACTTATTAATCCTTCTCCTGATCCGGCTGCAAAGACTTTAGAGACAAAGATATGTGCCGTGAGGATTGTTCCGCAAAAGGAGTCCTGACATGAATAAGACAATGCTTTCAATCTTAAAGATTCTTGACAAACAACCAGATAAAATACTCGGTTCAAGAGAGTTATCGAGACAGTTAAAACTCCACGGAGTAGAACTTACTGAAAGGACTGTTCGATACCATCTCAGAATACTCGATGAGAGAGGTCTTACAAAGGTATTTGGGAAGGAAGGTAGAATGATTACGCAAAAAGGTAGGGAAGAGCTATCCCAAGCCCTTGTATCCGAAAAGGTCGGTTTTGTAATAAGCAAGATAGAGACCCTCTCATATCTAACAAATTTTGATATCGAGAAAAAAGAGGGTGACATAATTCTTAATGTTTCCTATTTCCCTGAAGAAAAACTTAAAGAAGCACTACGGATAATGAAGCCCGTTTTTTCATCACCGCATATCATGTCTGATAAAGTTGTCATACATAGAGGTGGTGAAAAGATTAGGGATATCTTCATCCCTAAGGGGCAGATAGGATTTGGCACTGTATGCAGCGTGACAATAAACGGGATATTCCTTAAGGTGGGGGTGCCTGTCACATCGAAGTTTGGTGGTGTACTGCAGATAGAAAACTCTGAGCCATCAAGGTTCACCGCACTTATAAGCTATGAAGGCTCTTCCCTTGACCCGCTTGAGATATTTATAAAGAGCAGAATGACAGATGTCTTAGGTGCTGTAAAAAACCACAATGGAAAAATCCTCGCAAGTTTCAGGGAAATACCTGTTGTGAGCCTTGAAAAGGCAAAAGAATTGAGCGCTGTTATGAAGGAAAAGGGTATTGGAGGTATTCTACTCCTTGGCAATCCAAACCAACCTCTCCTTGAAATGCCTGTTTCTATGGACAGGGCAGGAATGGTAATAGTCGGGGGCCTTAACCCCATCGCTGCCCTTGAAGAGGCAGGCATACCGACTGAGAGCAAGGCGATGTCAACCCTCTACAGTTTTTCTGACCTCACAAAGTTTAAAGAGCTTCTGTGAAGTGTCCCAACTCCTCATTTGACAAAAGCCCTTAAAATTTTTAGTATATACATACGGTAACCGATTGCCGATTTGAAGCAAATTTAGATAGGTTAACCGGAGAAAAAGCAATATGTGAGGATATATTTCCAATGAAATATGACATGGTAATCGTCAAGCCTCCCCCTTTTGAAATCCCCTTGAAAATACAAACAAAAGGGGTGATATCATGATAAGTATAGAAGGGAAAATTCAGGGAGGTCTCGTAGGAGGGACGGAGTCCCTCCTACGCCCAAAATTAGACTACAATCATAAACTCTCATTAAAGGAGTTCCCATATATAATCCGTTGGAGAGACGACAGATGTAAGAGGTGCGGCAGTTGCACTGCCGTATGTCCTGTTAAGGCTATCGAACCCACTGTTAAGGTTCAGAGAATTGTTCAGCTCAGCAGTTTCTATTGGGAAATACATAATGCAGGCGGCTGCAGATTGTTTCGGAGACGAATATAATCGCTGTAACATCTGCAATACAGGTAAGTGCCCAAGAGGTATAACTATACAGGACCCAAAACTTTATAGAAGGCTTGACTCTGATAGGGTTGCTGAACGTCTGGTAGAGATCTTCAAGGCTGCTAATGTGGAGTTAAAGAAGATATTTGCACCAATGGGCAGGAGCACAGAATTACCCATTGGCATGTCTGACGGACTGAGTATAGACGACAAGGCAATGGCAGAGAGGTTAGAGATTAGTTATGCGTGCTAACAAATTAGTCAACAGTCAACAGTCATCCGCCTCAGGCGGAGTCAACAGTCAAAAGACATACAAAAAAGATATTGTCACCATTTACGGTAATGTAAATGGTAAAAGGGTACCTTCACGTATACTTGAAGAGCAGATACAGCAAGCGGTCAGGGATGGTGCAAGAGAACTGCATATAATAGCTGATGGGCAGCATGGCATTGGTGGCAGAATCTGGCCAAGGTCCGCCTCAGGCGGAAAGGGGGAGACTATAAAAATAACTGTAGAGGGTCCTGTTGGTCAGAGGCTTGGAAGCATGGGAATGTTCGGTACCGAGATTATTGTAAAAGGAAGTGCCTCTGACGACATAGGCTGGCTTAACTGTGGTGCAAAAATTACTGTTTTAGGAGATGTTACCAATGGTGCATTTAATGCTGCAGCATATAACAACAGGAAAGGATAGACGAAATAAACCGGTCTGGGCAAATGAAAAGTATGCGCCACCATGTGCGTATGCATGCCCAACACATATACCCTCACACAAAAGGGCTTCTCTTATAAGACAGGGCAAACTCCATGAGGCGCTGGAACTGGTTTTGCAATATAGCCCGTTACCTGCAACGGTATGTGGACAGATATGTCCAAACCTCTGCATGCAGGGCTGCACGAGGGGACAGCTTGACAAACCTCTTAGCATTGATAAATACGGACGCCTTGCCATTGACCTGCCAGCACCAAAGACGGAAAAACCATCAGGACATACAATAGCTGTCATTGGTGGAGGTCCTGGGGATTGAGTGCTGCGTGGCAGCTTGCTTTAAATCGATGTAGTTCGCAGTGTGGCTAAAGAGATTTTCATTCCCTTCTCAGTAGGGGGAGGAATCAGGACAACAGAGGATGTGCGCCGGATTCTTCTGGCCGGGGCGGAGAAGGTGGGCGTCAATACGGCGGCAGTAAAGAATCCAGGGATTATTTCCGAGGGAGCTAAGTCTTTCGGGAGCCAGTGCATCGTTTTGGGGATGGATGTAAAGAAGGTTGAGAAATCAGAAAATATCCCCTCCGGCTACGAAATTGTTATCCACGGAGGAAGAACCTATACAGGTATAGATGCCTTAAAATGGGCCATGGAGGCAGAAAGCTTAGGTGCAGGGGAAATCTGTCTTAACTCCATAGATGCCGATGGTACCCAGAATGGATACGAAATGACCCTGACCGCCCTTATCTCAGGAAACGTTAACATTCCAGTCATCGCCTCTGGAGGTGCAGGCACCCCTGAGCACATATACCAGGTTTTAACTAAGGGTGAGGCTGATGCCGCCCTCATTGCCTCCATGGTTCACTACGGGCATTATACTATCGGGGAGATCAAAGACTACCTCCATCGAAAAGGGATTAAAGTCCGCCTGGAGCGGTAGGATATCTATGATTGCCATCATCGATTATGAAGCAGGAAACCTGACCAGTGTTGAACAAGCCGTGAAAAAATTGGGCTTTAGATGCAGGATTACCCAAAAAGCTGAGGAACTATTGGAGGCAGAGAGTATTATCTTTCCCGGTGTAGGAGCAGCAGGACGAGCTATGGCCAGCCTCAAAAGATTGGGATTGGATGATGCCCTGAAAAGGGCCTTCTATACGGGTAAACCAATTCTGGGTATCTGTCTCGGCGCTCAAATAGTACTGGAAAGAAGCGAAGAGGACGAAACCCAATGCCTAGGGTTAATCCCAGGTACTGTCAGGCGATTCCCGCATCCACTCCTTTCACCGGATGGGAAGAAACTCAAGATTCCTCATATGGGGTGGAATACAGTGACTTTCACCAAAAGACATCCTGTTATAGATGGAGTTCCAGACAATAATGAGTTCTATTTCGTTCACACTTATTATCCAGCGCCCGCCTCGGAAGAATATGTGCTGGGAAAAACTGAATACGGAATAGCCTTTGCCTCGGTGATCGCTCGCAAGAATTTTGTGGCCTCACAGTTCCATTCAGAAAAAAGCGGCAAGCCCGGCCTCAAGATTCTGAAAAACTTTTGCGAGTGGGCATTCAGATGACCCTATCCCTCATAAGAGAAAATCGTATACTTTCAGCGCTTCTTGAGGTGAGCAGGGTTCTGAACTCTTCCTTTGATATTGAGAAGAATCTCTCACGGACCATGCATGTCCTTGGAGATTTTCTGGAGTCTGGAGATGAAAAGAGGGTCTGTTTTCCTTGAATGGTTTAAAGACAGCCCTGAAATAAACCACATAATAGAGGAAACAGAAAAGATATGTGAAGAGTACACAGGCAGGGCGATAAATTTTTATAAGGCCTTTTTCCAAAAGGGTAATAGTATCGTTGAATTTATAATTAAATAATTAGATAATATAACCTGTTGGAAAAATAAAGAATGGGCTAAAGCTGAGGTTGAAAGCTGAATCTTTCAGCAATCAATAGAGAACTTAATAGGAGGGCATTAAATGGATAAACCAAAAGACAAAAAGGATGTGATGGAGTTGGTAAAAAAGCATGATGTGAAGTTTATCAGGCTCTGGTTTGCTGATATTCATGGCCAGCTCAAAAGTTTTGCTATTCCCATTGAAGAACTTGAATTTGCCTTTGATGAGGGTATGGGATTTGACGGCTCATCCATAAAGGGATTTGCGAGGATTGACGAGAGTGACATGATAGCAAGGCCAGACCCGACGACCTTTGCGATACTTCCATGGAGGCCTAAGGAAAGGGCAGTTGCGAGGATGTTTTGCGATATCTATGAACCAGATGGTTCTCCTTACAAGGGTGATCCAAGATATGTCCTGAAGATGAATCTTGAGAAAGCTAAAAAGAAGGGGTTTACCTTTTATCTCGGCCCTGAGCTTGAATATTTCTATTTTAAATCTGACAGGTGTCCAGAGACCCTCGATGAAGGTGGCTATTTTGATTATCCTTTGGATGCTGCTGAGGACCTTCGTCGGGATACCATTCTTGCCCTTGAATCCATGGGTATAAAGGTAGAGTATTCCCATCATGAGGTCGCCCATTCACAGCATGAGATAGATTTAAGGTATGAAGATGCCCTCATAATGGCTGATATAGTCATGACTCACAGGGTAATCGTGAAGGAGATAGCTAAACAGTACGATGTCTATGCCACATTTATGCCGAAGCCCATATTCGGACAGAATGGAAGCGGAATGCATACACACCAGTCACTTTTTGAGGACGACAGAAATGCCTTCTTTGATCCGAAGGATCAGTATTTTCTTTCAGACACAGCAAAGAAATATATTGCAGGTCTCCTTACCCATATAAAAGAGATTACCCTTGTTTTAAATCAATGGGTTAATTCTTACAAGAGACTTGTCTCTGGCTATGAAGCCCCTGTGTATATCTGCTGGGCAAGGCGAAACAGGTCAACCCTTGTGAGGGTCCCCCTTTACAAGCCTGGCAAAGAGAAGGCAACTCGCATAGAGCTACGCTCACCTGACCCTGCCTGTAATCCTTATCTTGCATTTGCCTGTATGCTTCAGGCAGGGCTAAAGGGTGTCGAGAAAGGCTATAAACTCCCTGAACCCATTGAGATGGATGTTTATCACCTTTCTGATGAGGATAAGAAGAGATATAACATAGACTGCCTCCCTGGAAGTCTTAATAGGGCCATAGAATATGCAGAAAATAGCGAACTCTTGAGGGAGACCCTGGGTGACCATATCTTTGAGCAATTTATAACCAGCAAGAAGGTGGAGTGGGATGACTACCGGATAAGGATTCACCCTTATGAGATAGAAAAATATCTACCAGTTCTTTAAACATGGATTACGCAGGGGGTTGTTTGTAACCCAAATATTTTTACAGTGTCAGATTGCTTCGTTTCACTCGTCATGACAGTT
Source organism: Thermodesulfovibrionales bacterium (assembly GCA_030019415.1). Classification (GTDB taxonomy): domain Bacteria; phylum Nitrospirota; class Thermodesulfovibrionia; order Thermodesulfovibrionales; family SM23-35; genus JASEEX01. The sequence continues at coordinate 11,286 of JASEEX010000008.1, read as the reverse complement.
CATTTAATGTAGTTGTGCCTCTACTTACGGAGTTAATGGTGGGCATGAGATAATACGTAATATATATTTCACAGATCTGATATAATTAAAATCTATAGAAAAACCCTTAATAAGTCAGGATCAGAATCAGATGTTTCCGATTCATAGGCCAAGGAGGTTAAGAAAAAACGAGACCATCAGAAAAATGGTGAGAGAAACCTCCGTCTCCCCTGATAATTTCATATATCCTCTTTTTGTTACATTTGGCAAAGATGTGAAAAAAGAGATTTCATCAATGCCTGGATGCTTTCAGGAATCTGTTGACGAGGTAGTCAAGAATGCCAAAGAAGTTTATTCCCTCAGCATACCCTCCGTAATACTCTTCGGGATCCCGGAACATAAAGACGAAATCGGCTCCAGTGCATACGGTGAGCATGGGGTTGTCCAGGATGCAATAAAGGCTATAAAAGATGCCGTTCCTGAATTATATGTGATTACGGATGTCTGCATGTGTGAATATACGAGCCACGGCCACTGCGGAGTGGTAAAAGATGAAGAGGTTCAAAACGACCCGACACTTGAGCTTTTGTCAAAAGAGGCTGTTTCTCATGCAAAGGCAGGTGCTGACATGGTCGCACCCTCAGACATGATGGATGGGAGAGTCAGAGCAATCAGGTTAGCCCTTGATGAAGAAGGATTCCAGGAAATATCTATTATGTCTTATGCTGCAAAATACGCATCCGCTTTTTATGGTCCTTTCAGGGAGGCAGCAGAGTCAGCCCCACAATCCGGAGACAGGCGCTCATACCAGATGGATCCAGCAAACAGAAGGGAGGCTTTAAGAGAGGTTGCCTTCGACATAGAAGAGGGAGCAGACATCATCATGGTTAAACCCGCACTCGCATATCTTGATGTTATTTCGGACGTCAAAGATGCCTTTGATGTTCCTGTAGCAGCTTATAATGTTAGTGGTGAATACTCACTTGTGAAAGCAGCAGGGAGACTCGGCTGGGTTGACGAAGAGCGTGTTATGATGGAGATACTTACATCAATCAAGCGTGCTGGCGCTGATTTAATCCTTACCTATTTTGCAAAAGAGGCAGCAAGGATTTTGAATAAACCCCGTTAGAAAGGGCGGGCTTTAACCCAGCCGTCAATTAAGGAATGAACCCCCGTAATTTACTATCTAAAAAGGTAAATGTCGGGGCTTTCTAACGGGGTAAATAGCTTACGGAATAGGTTCTCCATAGCCATACTGATACGTCATCATACCTTTGTCAAACTCTTTTGTCCCCATAACAATGGGATGTATTTGTATTCGCATTTAGTACTCATAGATAACTCCTGGAAGCATCTCCAATTCCGTTATGGCAGGATATAGTATTTTCGCTCATTCTCGGTCGTTCCGACCTCCGAGGCTTTTGCCTCTTTATATTATAAATATTCTCATTGGGTCCTGAATCAAGTTCAGGATCGGCAAAAGAAACCGCTCAAACACTATATCCTGCCATTTATTGCCGTTCATAGATTGATGGTTAACCTTATCACGAAAAAAGAGATGCTTCCATAACTCCTTAATCAATTTGTTTGTAAATTCGAATTATTATATAATATAGTTCCGTGAGGTGCAATTTTTAGAAATATGGTAGATAAAAAAGAAAAAAGAAGATTCATCGAGAATAAAAGTGACATCCCCTTATATACCATAGGAGTAGTTTCAGAACTACTGGGAACTACAAACCAGACATTACGTCTTTATGAAAAACATGGCCTAATAAAACCATCTCGTAAGAATAAGAATAGATTCTATTCCGAGAATGATATTAAATGGCTTTTTTGTATAAGAGAGTTAATACACAATAAGAAAATTAGCATCGAAGGAATTAAAAAGCTTCTTAATTATGTGCCATGTTGGGAGATCACAGACTGTCCAGAAGAAAGGAAAAACAATTGCCTTGCTTATAAGGATAGGATGAAACCTTGTTGGGAGCTGAGTCAGATGATATGCAGGCACTCCTCAAAAATCCGATGCGATGACTGCGTAATTTTCCTTCAAAAAAAGACCATTTCAAAAAATCCGAGCAACAACAATAACAACAGATAACAGTATCCTCGAGCATTGAGAAAACACCCAAATTTGTCGATAGAAAATTGTCATTGCGAGGCAAAGCCGAAGCAATGACAAAATTATTAGGGATTGCCACGCACCTTTCAGGTGCTCACAATGACATATAAATCAAGGGGATTGAAGTCTTTCGGCAGATTTGGAAACAGCTCTCAATTTTTTATATATAGGGGATCGTATAACTGCAATTTTAATTGGAATTTTTTATAAAAAATTGTTGACTTTTTTAAGAAGACTGTGATAATTTTGCTAACGAGGGTCCCCTGAAGAAGTTGACTCAGGTTCACTTTAAAGAGGGATCAATTACCTATTGACATTTAAACTCGTATTTTTATAATAGTTCAACACTTGGCAAGCAGCTAAGAGGAAAATAAGGGAAATATTAAATGAGCGAATCAGCAAACTGGGACTGGAAAACAAAAGAAAAATTATTAGTAGACTTAAATGAATTGCAGAAGAAGTTCATCGACATCCGTGAATTAACCCCCTCTGATGATGGTGAGAAAATAGCCGCTGTAGTTCAACCAGAAGATAAAAGATTTACTACTTGTGTGAATGGAGAGGTCTGGGATGAAACATTTGAGAAAGTCTGGTCTCTAAAATTCAAACCTGATAATAAATTAGTTTCTCTTGTATTTAGAGACTTTGAGTGGACTGTTGCTGTCGACCACGAGATGTGGGAAGAAAAATTCGATTTCATATGGAATATGCAGTTTACTCCAGATGGAAGAGTAGCAGCTAATGTAAAAAAGGGGGATGATTACGGGGTTTCGGTGGATGGAAAAACATGGGAGAATGGATTTGTTGAAGCACGAGATCTCATTATCAGTCCTAACGGAACTAAGACCGCTTCTGCTGTCTCAACAAAGAGGATCAAGGAAGGAGATATCTTTGGTTTCCAGGAAGGTGTGTGGACGGTTGCGGTAGATGGTGTAACGTGGGACAAAACTTTTGTAAATGTATGGGGTGTTACCTTCAGCCATGACAACCAGCATCTGGCAGCAGAGGTCAGGTTAAATTTATATGATTATACCATCGCAGTGGATGGGAAGACTTGGGAAGAAACCTTTGGTTGCGTATGGGAGCCGGTCTTTAAACCTGGAAGCTACGATGTAGTTGCTCCAATAAAAACACCTCAGGGATGGACCCTGGCAATGAATGGAAAGCCAATATGGGGAAACTTTATCCAAATATGGAACCAGAAATACAGCCCTGATGGTAAAAGAATAGCCGCTATCGTTGCCCCTGAATATGGTAAATGGACTATAGCCGTAGATGGTTCTCCATGGGCGAGGTCATTCAGTGATGCCGTTTTACCTCCCATTTTTAGTCCAGACAGCAAAAGAGTTGCGGCTGCTGCTAAAGAATCAAAGTATCCTTTTCATATGCAATCCGCCCTTCATAATATCCCTGGAAATGATAGATACACAATTGCTGTAGATGGTACGCCGTGGGCAGAGGATTTCGACATGGTATGGGATCCGATCTTCAGCCCAGGGAGTGATAAAGTGTTAACAAAGGTTGAAAAAAATGGCAGGTATTTCATTGCTATAGATGGAAGGGTAGGCAGGCGGGGTTTTGAAGCCCTCTGGAATCCAGTTTTCAGCCCGGATGGAGAAAAACTACTGATAAGATGTGTAGAGGGCGGCAAGTATTATCGGAGGGTAGTCCCAATAGGTGAAATTTAAAAAAGAGGGGTAAAAAATGTTTGAATTTCTTATGAGCGAAGCAGTTTATAAATTTGTGAGAGGACCTTTAGTCTGGATTGCGTTTTTTGTATGTATTGTAGGGAGTGCCTACAGAATATACTCCATGATTTCTCTGGCAAAAAAGGAGAAAGTATTATTACCTTATCTTAGTCTAAAATATGGCCTGCGGTCCATCCTTCACTGGATCATTCCATTTGGAAGTATCAACTGGAGAAGGCATCCTATTATTACAATCGTTACCTTTCTTTTTCATATATGCCTGGTTTTTACACCGATATTCCTCCTCTCACATAACATTTTATGGTATGAGTCCTGGGGGATAAGCTGGTGGACACTCCCTGAAAGCACAGCAGACATTATGACCCTCATAGTCGTTTTTAGTTGTGTTTTCTTCTTATTTAGGAGGATTATCGCTTCCGAAGTGAGATTTGTTACTTATCCTTCTGATTTCCTTATACTTACCATAGCGTTTTTACCTTTTATTACAGGATTCTTAGCATATCACCAACTACTTCTTCCCTATAGAGCAATGACGATCCTTCATATCTTATTTGGAGAAGCTATGCTAATAGCCATTCCCTTTAGCAGAATAATCCATATGGTATTCGGCTGGTTTACAAGGGCGTATACAGGTTCTGAATTCGGGATGGTGAGGCATGTTAGGGATTATTAGATATTTAGATATAATTAAAAGAGTCTTCAAGGAGGACTTATTATGGCAGTAGCTGAGAAAAAGATGGCAGTAGCTGAGAAAAAGACAGAAAAAGCATGGGGAAAGATAGTAGATGCAGGTTTAGACGAGGGTATTAAAAAGCTTACCCCTGAAAAAATAGAGAAGGTGATAAACAAGGCTCTGGCTGCAATGGGTGGTGCACGTCTAAAGACATACGTGGATACCTGTATCCATTGCGGTCTGTGCTCTGAAGCCTGCCACCATTATTTATCCAACGACCGTGACCCTTCTTTTGCTCCTGTAGCTAAGGTCAAGCAGACTATGTGGCCGATTCTAAAGAATAAAGGACGTGTAACTCCAGAGTTTATAAGAAGGGCAGCAGAGATCGCCTATACTGAGTGTAACCTGTGTAAAAGATGTAGTATGTATTGTCCCTTTGGTATTGATATGGCTTACATCCTGCTGAGTGTGCGTCGTATATGTCATCTCCTTGGTGTGACACCTTTATATCTCCAGGATACGGCCCACAGCCATGCAGTAACCATGAATCAGATGTGGGTCAAACAGGATGACTGGATTGATACCGTGCAGTGGCAAGAGGAGGAGATCCGGGCAGAAATAAAAAATCCCCGTATCCCTATTGATAAGGAAGGGGCTGATATTATGTATTCTGTTATTGGTCCTGAGCCTAAATTCCAGGCCCAGTTAATGGGTCAGGCAGCGATTATTATGAACGTAGCAGGTATTAACTGGACGTACCCTTCTTTTGACGGCTGGGATAATAGCGACATGGCTATGTATTCAGGTGACCACGAGATCATGGGACGTGTTAAAAGGGCACATTTTGAGGCCGCCTTTAGGCTCAAAGCAAAAAAAATAGTTATGGGTGAGTGCGGGCATGCCTTTCGTTCTATTTATGATGTAGGAAATAGGTGGTTGGGCTTGAAGATGCCCCCTGTACCTGTAATCCATGCTATCCAATTTTATTATGAGCTCCTGCGCGAAGGAAGAATTAAGATTGCGAAAAAGTTCAAGGAGCCGGTTACATTACATGATCCCTGCAATGTTATAAGGGGTCGGGGCTTAGGTGAGATGGCCCGTTATGTTACTAATGCTATCTGCGAAGATTTTACAGAGATGCAACCAAATAGAGAATATAATTTTTGCTGTTGTGCAGGGGGCGGTGTGATTAACTGTGGCCCACCTTGGGCGAAGAAGCGAGCGATAAGTAACCGTGTAAAGGCCGAGCAAATGAAGGAAACGGGCGCTCATATTGTGATTACCCCGTGCCATAACTGTCATAGTGGCATAGAAGATATAATTAAATATTATAAGCTTGGTATGCATACTAAGTTTTTCAGTGAAATACTGGTCGAGGTAATGGAGATTCCTGAGGAATTCAAAGTAGGATAATAAATCGGGAAGGGAAGGGTTATGAAGAAAAAGTTATTATTTTTTGTAATTAGTATATGTCTTCTGCTCTTCATTGTTAATGGTTTGCGAAGCGTTTATTCTACAGAAGGCCCTGTTGCCCCTAAAGAAGTTAAACCGATAAAAGAGATCAAACCCGAGAACAAGATTGGTATAGCTCATACTGAAATCTTCGGTCCCTTAGAACGGCCACAAGTAGTGTTTGATCATGATAAACATACCAGGGCTTTGAAAGAAGAAGGGTGTGAAACATGTCACCCTCTCGACAAAGAAAAGGGTCTCATACTTTTTGAATTCCCGAAGAAGGTTGAGAAAAAAGACGAAGACTCAGTAATGAAGGCATACCATGATGAATGTATCGATTGTCATAAAAAGCGGTATAAAGAAGACAAAAAAACCGGTCCTGTTACATGCGGGGATTGCCATAAGAAAGAATTCGAGTTAGTAAAACTTAAATATCCAGTCGTTGAATTTGATTTTTCAGTTCATGATACCCATGATAAGGAATTGCAGGAAAAGAAGATTAAAGACAATTGTGACCTCTGCCACCATGTTTACAATGAAGAACCAGTGTATGAAAAAGGGAGAGAGTGGTCCTGCTACAGCTGCCATGATGTCGGTAAAAAGAGGAGCCCCCTCCTGGCAGCCCCAAATGAGGTTACAGCCAAGAAAGGCTTTACTGTACAGAAGGTTTCTCATACAAGATGCCTCAACTGCCACCTCCATTTTATGGGAAAAGAGGAAAAGGCCGGTCCTATTGTCTGCTCAAAATGTCACACAGAAAAGTATAAAACCGTTGCTGAACTTGAAAAGGTCCCCCGACCTGACAGTGGTCAACTAGAAAAACCACTCATAGATATTGAAAATGCAAAGATGAAGGGAGTTCTTCTTGATCATAAGGCCCATGAAAAATATTCTAAAACGTGCAAAGGCTGTCACCATGAAACATTATATGCCTGCAAAGAATGCCATGATCTCATAGGGAATCAAAACGGAAGATGGGTCAATACTGCAAGTGCTTATCATGATATCCTGTCTGAAAAAAGCTGTGCCGGTTGCCATGGGGTCAAGAAGAGAGAAAAAGATTGTGCTGGATGCCACGGTCTACTTCCTATAATGGATATACAAACAAAAGGTCCTAAGAAAGAGACCTGTGTTCGTTGCCATACGGGTAAAAAGGAACTGCCCGAACCACCAAAGCTTTCCGTTGTTGGGCTTGATCCAGAAGTAGTCAAAAAAGAGGTAGAAGTAAAGATTTTGGAAAAAGAATTCAAACCCGCTAAGTTTCCACATCGTAAAATCATCGAGAAGCTCGTAAAGATATCCAATGATAGCAAAATGGGAAGGTACTTCCATGCAAAGATGCAGACTATCTGCGATGGGTGCCATCATCAGAGTCGAGCCGAAGCCGAAGCCAAGAAAGACACCCCTCCATTTTGCAGGAATTGCCACACTATCACTTTTGACCCGCTGCACCCGAACAGACCTCGGTTACTCGCTGCTTATCATCGTCAGTGTATACAATGCCATGAGAAGATGGAACTCGAAAAGCCAAAGAAATGTACAGATTGTCATGAAGAAAAAGAAATCAGGCCTGTAGATATCATCTCGAAACCTGGTTAAGCAAAAAGGAGGATTTGAATGGAGATTTTGGGGATAAAATTCCACATCTTTGATCAGATTTTTACAACTAAGGGCTATGAATATGCGGTAGCCGTTCTGGCGATGTTTGTATTTATATTAATTTATTTCATCCTAAGCGGAGAGCGCAAATATTAGCACGGAGGCTAATCTATGGGTATTAGCAGAAGGGAATTCTTAAAGCGGACTGCAACGATTGCGGGGACTACCCTGCTTGGCAGTAGTGCCATCGCCCATGCATATGAAAAAGGTGGCCCCTCTATCTTTTCTACCGGTAATACCGCAAATAGAAAGAACTGGAAGATATGGGTTGAAAGGAAGGAGGCCAGGGTACCTCCTCCTGAAGAGCCTTATACAGTTCTTGTCGACACAACCAAGTGTATTGGATGTCGAAGATGTGAATGGGCATGCAATGAATGGAACAAAAATCCAAACAGGCCAATAAAAGAGTTTGAGGCATCAGTGCATCAGGAAAAATCTGTCTTTGATAAAGTAAGAAGAACTCATGCAGGGGAATTTACAGTTGTCAATCGCTATATAAGCTCAAAAGATGGAAAACCTATATATGTAAAGAAACAGTGCATGCACTGTGAGGAACCTGGTTGCCTTTCTTCCTGCTTTGTTGACTCCTTTAAGAAGACCCCAGAAGGTTCGGTACTACATAACCCGGCTGTGTGTATAGGATGCCGCTACTGTATGATTGCATGTCCATTTGATATTCCGGCATATGAGTATTATGAGGCTTTAAATCCTCAGGTTACCAAGTGTACTATGTGCTATGACAGGATTACAGAGGGTGGTGTCCCTGCGTGTGTTGAGATCTGTACAGCAGAAGCATTAAGATTTGGCAAGATGAGTGAACTCATTAACCTGGCTCACGAAAGGATAAGAAACAATCCTGGCAAATATGTTGACCATGTCTATGGAGAACATGAAGTAGGAGGCACAAGCTGGTTGTATCTTTCTTCAGTTCCTTTCGACGAGATTGGTCTCAGAACTGACATCGGAAAGACACCGATACCGAAAACGAGCAAAGGGTTTCTCTTTGCTGTAAAGATGTTCGAAATAGTCGGTGCCTGGCCCCTTGTCTTTGGGGCCTATTATGCCATCTCAAAGGCTCGTAAGAAAGTAAAAGCGAGCCATGAAACATCCGTTCAGAAGGGAGAAGGCCATGGCGAAAAGCACTAATACATGGTTTAGAGAAAAGATACTTCTTGGAATGACCCCACGAGATTATATCATCAGTAATTTCAATGTTCCCAATTTAATCGCAGCGATTTTTCTGAGCGCTGGAGTCGGTGTAATGATTTATCGACTCCTCTTCGGACTTGGCCCGACGACAAATCTTTCTGATAACTACCCCTGGGGATTATGGATCGGGTTTGATATACTTGTCGGAATCGCCTTAGCAGCTCCTGGCCTTACCCTCGGTACAGCAGTTCATCTCTTCGGGATGAAAGAGTATCATCATTTTGCCCGGCCTGCTATTCTTTCAAGCCTTCTCGGTTATGTATTTGCTATATATGCGCTTATGTTTGACCTTGGTCGTTACTATCGTGTCCCTTACCTCATAGGCGGGTCATGGGGATTTACCTCAATCCTGTTTCTAATAGGCTGGCATTTCTTCCTCTATACAATTATATGCCTTATTGAGTGGAGCCCTGCCCTATTTGAATGGCTGAATCTGAGGAAACTTCGTGAATTCTTCACCAAGATGGCTGTCTGGGCAACTATCTTCGGGGTGATAATAGCTGGTGGCCATCAGTCTGCACTCGGTGGTTTATATCTTGTTGCCCCTGCTAAACTACATCCTCTCTGGTATTCAACGCTACTACCTGTATTTTTCCTTTTATCGGCTGTCTTTGCGGGAATTTCTATGGTAATTGTTGAAGGTACCATTACCCATCGGGTTTTTAGAAGACAACTGAAACACTTTGACCCTGCTGAATATGATAGTCGTACCATTGGCCTCGGTATGGCTGCAGCATCTGCCCTTTTTATCTATTTCATACTAAAAATATTTGATATAGCTCATTATAATAATTGGGCTTATCTTAATACTCCATATGGTTACTGGTATTTAGTTGAGATTCTTGGTTTTGTCCTCCTCCCGGCCCTCCTGTTTACATCTGCTGTAAGAAACCGGAATGCTAAGCTTGTTCGATTCACGGGCTTTTTGACCGCATTTGGCGTTATTTTAAATCGGCTTAATGTATGCATAATTGCTTATAACTGGTATCTTCCCACCTCACAAAAATACTATCCATTATGGAGCGAGGTTGCACTATCCCTTGGAGTGGTCACAATAATAGTTCTTTTTTATCGTTTTATTGTAAACAGAATGGCCATACTGTATGAACATCCTGAGTACGAATCAGCGCATTAAATTTGTGGTGACTTAGGAAGGTAACTTCTGCAAGGGGGGATTTCCCCCTTGCAGAAGTCTTTATTTCTTTTCAGATTGTGGTCTTGCTGGTTGGATAGCGATATTTTTTGCTATATTCTTTCCATCAACCTTTGTATACCTGACAACTACCTTATCACCAACCTTTATATCGGATAAGGTTTTCTGTTCTTTTTCCTTTTGAATCTTTGTTGTGTCATTAACCTTAATAACAGCTTCTACTACTTTATCCCTGATTTTCTTGGTTACCAGGATTGATTGAGCAGAAATATTGATTGCCTTGACCTCACCGGTAATTTGTTGCACTTTCGCTGCAGTCGGGAGTTTCGATAGTTCAGGAGGCACTGACACTTTTAATTCCTCCTCCTTCTCTACCGCAAGAGATATTGAGGAGACAGTAAATGCAAGGATTACAGATAAGAGAATAATTATAATCTTCTTCACTAAAATCACCTCCTTTCATTTTTAATTTTTGATAGGGTTTGAATGTCAAAAATATTCTGGTTACCTTATTACATTGAGAGTTTTTAAATGTAGTAATGTTAACATGTTTACATAAATTCTTTCAAGGATTTTTTAGATCGGTCAACATAATTTTTCCAGTCTTCTAAGCGTTGATGACTCTTTTTCAAATTCTCCCATTGTGCGATAACAGGCGGCAGTGTACCGTAGAGCGTCCGGAGAATTTGAAAATTTTTGAAAGTATCTCAGCGCTTCTTCATAATAGCCCAGGTTCATGTAGCTTATGCCCATACACGTGGCTAAAGGTTCGCTCTCAGGAAATTGTCTTATTCCCTCTGAGAGTATCTGTATAGATTCGTCGTATTCCCCCTGCTTTTGCTTGATAATTCCTAATCCCAGATAGGCCCTCTGGTTTGAATGGTACGATAAGGATCTCTCGTAAAGCCGTTGAGCAACTTTATTTCTTTCAGGTATAGCTTCAATTGACGCATAATCCCCATGGCTGAGGGTCATAGCAAGTCTTGAGAGAAAATCGGCATGGCTTCCGTATAGGTCCTTGTCATCAATTAGCTCAACTGCATCCGCAAACTCAGGAAGATGATGATAATAATCAGATCTGAACTTTTGTCCAAAGGCCAAGATCATATCTTTAGACAGCCGGGAATCAGATTCAAAGTACATGATGTCTTCTATCCTCTTTAACCAGACATCGTTTCCAATCCCCGTCTTCCGCTTAAAATCCTCATATAGAGCCGTACCCGGGAAGATATCAAGGATATAAAAGATCGTGCTCAGAGGTTTTATCTCGTGTATCAAGTCTACGGTGTCTTGTATGGTCTCCCAGCTTTCACCTGGTGAGCCA
>JASEEX010000089.1 GCA_030019415.1 Thermodesulfovibrionales bacterium | reverse complement strand
ACATTAAGCAGCTTTACTGCCATAGCAAGCTGTCCCGATTCCTCAGAGCGAGGCAGAAAGGCAACAGAACCAAACCTTCCTGCAAGAACAGCCTTCTCAGACGGTGTATCATTTAGCTGTCTCCACGAAGAAGGCTTAACGAGGGCAAGCCTCGGAATAAATTTATACACGTAATCCCATGCGGCCTCTAATAGCTTCTCATAACGTGCTACTGCTTCATTTACCTGTTCAATAGTCAAAGAAAAACCTAGCCTTCCCCTCAGCAAGTGAATTATCCTATCTGCATCCATGAGGTGCCTTACCATAAATGAGGAGCTCTTACCACCGTAGGTCACAAGGAAGAATATACTGTCGGGCTCTGATGCGAGAGCCAGTTTTCTTTTGCGTCTTTCTTCTGGGGTCATACCTTGATATTACTTTTGGATTCGAAAGTAACATCAAAAAATAAAAGTTTTTAGCTTGACACGAATGATCTCTTCTTGATACTGTTAACCGTTCCTGAATCAAGCCTGTCCTAGCGTCAGGCCAGGGTTCAGGACAAGTTTCAGAACTAAATATATAGCTTACTATAAGGAAGTAAAAAGGGGCTTGTAAAAAAAACATGACAATTACAATCTGTTAAGGAAAAGTTTAATCGACAAAAACACTTAACAGAGGAGGTAATTGCCATGCATGGGAAAGATTATAACAAGCAGATAGTGAGGCGTCAAAGGATCAAGAGGACGACGCTGGTGATAGGGCTGGACATAGGGAATGAATTTAATGCGATGTGCCTGATGAACAAAGAGGGGGAAGTGCTGAGCAAGTATCCCCGGCTATACAACACAAGAAAGGGTTTTGATTATTTTGTGAAGATTGTTGAAGAGACGAGAGCTAAGAAAGGGTTTAGTACCGTGCTTATAGGCATGGAGCCAACAGGACATTATTGGAGGAAGATAGCCTATTTTGCCAAAGAGAAGGGCTATGAGGTGAGGTTTGTCAGGACAACGGCATTGAGGCATCAGAGAGAGCTTGACGAGAG
>JASEEX010000088.1 GCA_030019415.1 Thermodesulfovibrionales bacterium | reverse complement strand
ACCTCCTCGTATTTTAATGTCCTCCATAATCTCTCTGTGAAAATATTATCTGTTGCCCTCCCTTTCCCATCCATACTTATCTGGATGTTGTTTTGTTCTAACTTAGAGATAAAGGCTAAGCTGGTAAATTGTGACCCCTGATCAGAATTAAAGATCTCCGGCATTCCTGTAACAAATGCCTTCTCTAAAGCACTTATGCAGAAATCTACCTCAAGACCACTTGATAGTTCCCAGGATACTACGTATCTGCTAAACCAATCCATTATAGCCACTAAATACATCCATCCCTTGCTTAATCTGATATAGGTTATATCAGTACCCCAGACCTGATTGCTTCTGTTGATTTCGATATTCCTGAGCAGATAGGGATATATCTTGCTGTCTGGATGTGGTTTGCTCAGATTGGGCTTTGGATAAATGGCTTCAATCCCCATCAGCCTCATCAGCCTCTGCACCCTTTTCCTGTTTACCAAATAACCATTCCTATTCAATGATACCGTCATCCTCCTGGAACCATAAAAAGGTGTCTTCGTGTATTGCTCATCTATGAATCGCATAAGCTCTATGTCATAAGGATCAACAACAGGCTTATAATACACTGTCGATCTGGCTATGCCCAAAAGCTCTGCCTGTCTGGTTATCGTTATAGACTCGTTTGTATGGTCAATGAGCAATTTCTTCTCCTTAGATGTTAATTCCAGATTTTTTTTTAAGCCAGTCAAGTTCGACCTTTAATTGCCCGATCTGTCGGTAAAGCTCTTCTATAAGCTCATCCTTATCCTGTTCTGCCTTCTGCCTTTTCCCTATGAATAACTCTGTAATGCCATTGCTTGCTATAGCCTTCCAATTCCTTATTTGCCCAGGATGAACCTGATACTGACTTGCCAATTCAGATGTGGTCTTTTCTTCCTTTATTGCCTCTAATGCTACTTTTGCCTTAAAGGCCGGGGGATAGTTTGCCCTCATTTTCTTCATGGACCTCCTCTTTTTTGACCTCAACTGTAACTTAACATGCTGTCCGAT
>JASEEX010000087.1 GCA_030019415.1 Thermodesulfovibrionales bacterium | reverse complement strand
TATATTACGGAAAATTTAGCACTATGAGTGGTACTAATTTTGGGGGAGGGTACAGATTCCTTATAAGCAGAATTTATCTTTTATATACATCCCCTCTGCTTCTTATTGCTTTTATTTCTACAGTTTTATTTTTGGTGTTGACTTCGTAAACGATCCTAAGACCGCCAACTTCATACCTATATTTACCCTCAAGCTCGCCATGTAACCTTTTAATATGTAGACCGGAAAGGGGTTCGCTTCTGAGATTATCAATGCACTTATTTAGCCTTCGTTTGGTATCTCTATCCTGCTTTTTGTAATATTTTTCTGCCTCATGTGAAATAAGGACTTCATACATTTTCTCTAACCTCAGACCACTTCTTAAAGCGGCCTGCCCTGAAGTCCTCATCGCCTCTCATAATGCTTTGAAGAAAATCTTTATCTCTGAGAATTTCCTTTGTAGCTTCAAGTTCTTCTTTTACCTTAAGATAAGCGATAAAGTCAGCCACCTCTTTTTTACGCTCTTTTGAAAGCTTTTCAAAATCCGATAGAACTCTTTTTTCATCAATTGTTATTGTTTTGCCCATACTCCCTCCCGTTACAGTTTTAAAAATTATACCATACAGTACCATACAGATAGAATTTCTCTTTCCTGAAAAGGTAAAGCCTTTGGATGTTTAATCTCAAGCACTCTGTTGAAACTGTTGAAAAACCCATTAAACAATGCAGTTTGTCATGCTTAATTTATTTCAGCATCTGATAAGGCAATGTGTTATGAGACCCTGAAACGAGTCCAGAGTGACATTCTGTGGGTTTTTCGACAGGCTCTTTTGTTATCTGCTGTTGCGTGCAGAACTTTCCTAAAATGAATTTTGAAGGTTTGACCCTCAATCCTCAATCCATAGATAATAATTATAACTGATGCAAGAAAAGGGTAAAAAATAAATGGCAAAATCCAAAGATAATGTAGCCATCGGACTCCAAAAATTGTTAACTTGTCATTTCCCAAGTCCAAATCTTTATCTGGGGAGTAAATTTTTTCTCCAAG
>JASEEX010000086.1 GCA_030019415.1 Thermodesulfovibrionales bacterium | reverse complement strand
ATCAAAAATTGCCAGACCGCAATCTCCCACATAGCCATAAAAAATTTTCTTTTTTGAAATGAAGCCTGCGACCCCAACCGTATCAAAGTAGTCATAAATTAAATAATCCAATTTTTCAATTATGCCTTCGTTTTTATTTAACTCCCAAATTCTCTGATTGGCAAAGTCAAAAGCTTCTTCAATTATTTTCTTGTGTGGCTTAAAGTTTTCTTCAATGTATTCCACACAGCTATTGCAGAAAATTTGAGCGGCCGCTCTGGCGCCGGCCGGATAAGCATATTTCCCATTTTCAAAACGGCTCTGGGTCACTCCGTCAGCCAGGGTAAAAATTGGTTTCTTTTTTGAAATTAAAAAAAAATCCTCGTTTGGCTTTTTGTTAAATTTTATAATATCGGTGTAAGTAGCACTAAAAACCGTCATTTAAAAAGCATATTGTCTTCAATATTTTCAAAAACAACAGAATTTGGGTAAATTAAGCAATTGGAACCAATTAAGACACCGGGCATTAGACTGACGTGAATTCCAAGTTTTGTGTTCTCGCCCACAATTGCCCCCAATGAATTTAATCCCGTATTTACTTTTGACTTTTGACTTTTGACTTTTGACTTTATCTCTCCCCTATCAATTCTGACATTGGCAGTTATGGTGCCTGCCCCAATTTGACAACCTTTACCAAAAATCGAATCACCAAAATAACCTGAGTGGCAATGAACATTTTCTTGAAAAATAGAACGGGCTATTTCAGCAAAAGCGCCGATTAAAACTCCCTGCTCAATGTTTGTGTATTCTCTAACCAGAGAATTATTTCCAATAATGCAATTGTCTCCAATATAGCAGGGTCCCTTAATCACTGCTCCTTCAAAAATTTTAGCATTTTTTCCAATATAAACCTTTCCTCTAATTACCACATTTTTAAAAATCCTGGCTGATTTTTCTATTTTCCTTTTCAAAAATCTGTCAAATAAATATCTTTCGGCATCAAATAGGTGCCAGGGATATTTCAAAGAAAATAATTCAGGTTTTTTAAAAAAAACAAACTTAGCTTCATTTTCTCTCAG
>JASEEX010000085.1 GCA_030019415.1 Thermodesulfovibrionales bacterium | reverse complement strand
GGTAGAACATCTGAAGAGGATAATAAATGAAAAATGAAGGTTTGACCCTAATTTTCTAATTTACACCGATTACCACAACCTTCTGATCGCGATACTGTTGCTCTACCGAATAATATTTGCTCCGAAAACGGACATGGCCGTCCTTTCTCACGGTGCCTTCATGGAACTCTTCAATTTCATAGGCGATCGCAGGCAATGGTTTTAATGCTGGCGCTTCTTCTGCTGAAAATACATCAACTGGTCTTCTGCGTGTCGTGCCGTGTATCCGCTCATTGGCAATGGCAACCTTTTTGTTCATGTACTGCTGTGATTCGCTCAGACCGTACCACCCATTTCCGTGTGCTTGATATAATCGCCTGCCAAAAGGAACTATCCGTTCCACACGACCTTTCAATTCCGGTGAGCCCGGCGGCAGACATTCAATTGTGGCGCCGTAATGTGCGGCAAAACGCTCATACACAGGGTTGAGCAAGGGTTCGTATTTGGAGGCCTCAAGAGCAAAGCATTTCGGATTGTCGGAAACGATTCTCTTTGGCACGCCTCCCAGTTCTTTGAGCATTTCCTCCAGAGTTGAAAGCGTGGTTGGCACATCGTATGACCATACAAGATGTACCATCATATACCTTGAGTATCCCAGTACGCCGATAAACATCCATAGAATACGTTTCTTTCCAGTTTCAGGATCTATAACGTCGCGAAGTTTGCCCCAGTCAATTATGAGCGCCTCTGCGGGGGCGTAGATGATCTCCTCGATGAGTGTCCTCCTGGCATTTTCGCCAATGTCGATTAGTCTGTGTCGGTGCAGAAACCGGTAAAAACTTGAACGGCCTGTATTTACCGGTAGTTCTTCGAAAATGGTGATAGGCTGCCAGCCTGCCTGCAGCCGATCTTCAATCCACTGTCTCTGCCCTTGTAACTGTAGGTCCGCTTCTGATGTTTTTAATGATCGGCCGTCAACCGGATCAGGAAAGATGGCTTCGGGATAAGGGGGAATTAGTGTGTTTCCGTCAAGATACCGAATTGCCTCATCAAAAATCTATATAAAACTGAATCGTTGCCTCATTTAAA
>JASEEX010000084.1 GCA_030019415.1 Thermodesulfovibrionales bacterium | reverse complement strand
CACCGGTCCTGGCGGTTTAGCCAGGGAAAGAGCAGGATTTGAAGTTAGAGATGTTCAACCATCTCACTACGGCAGAATTTGTCCCATTCAGACGCCAGAAGGTCCCAATATTGGATTGGTTGGCCACTTAGCTTCTTTTGCTAAAATTAATCCTTTTGGTTTTATCGAAACACCTTATTTTGAAGTTAAAAATGGCAAGATAACCCCGAAATGGCGATATTTTAATGCCTATGAGGAGGAAAAATTTAATATTGGTTCATCTGATGTTTTAATTGGTGCCGATGGAGCTCTTATTCCCAAAGAAGTTGAGGCAAGGATTCAGGGAGAGCCAGGATTAATGAGGAAAGAGAAAATAGAGTTAATTGATGTTTCCCCTGAGCAATCAATTTCAATTGCCACTTCTCTCATTCCCTTTTTACAAAATAATGATGCTAACCGGGCTTTGATGGGTTCAAATATGCAAAGACAAAGCGTTCCCTTAATTCAACCCGAATTACCCCTGGTAATGACCGGGGTAGAAGAAAGAGTAGCCAGGGATTCTGGTCAAGAAGTAATTGCTGAGGAAGAAGGAGTGGCCGAGGAAGTAGATGCTGAGCACATCGTAATAAAGTCAAAAGTCAAAAGTCAAAAGTCAAAAGTTTATAATCTCAATACCTTTCTCCGGACTAATCAATATACTTGTTTTCATCAAAAACCCTTGATTAAACAGGGTCAAAAGGTAAAGAAAGGAGAAATTCTGGCTGATGGAGCAGCTATTGATAGGGGAAATTTAGCCCTGGGAACAAATATCTTAGTGGCTTTTTTGCCCTGGCGGGGAGGAAATTTTGAGGACGCCATTTTAATTTCTGAGAGATTGGTGATGAATGATGTCTTTACCTCAATTCATATTGAGAATTTTAGTTGTGATGTCAGAGAAACAAAGTTAGGGCCTGAGCTCACAACCAACGATATTCCAAATGTCAGTGAGGAAAGATTAAAGAACTTAGATGAGGATGGAATAGTCAGGATTGGAGCCGAGGTTTTTCCCAATGATATTCTGGTTGGCAAAATTTCACCAAAGGGTGAAGCCGAATT
>JASEEX010000083.1 GCA_030019415.1 Thermodesulfovibrionales bacterium | reverse complement strand
CAAACCAATTGAAACATTAGCGGCTGGCTGGCTGGTTAAAACCACATCATAGGTATCTGTTGCTCCTCCTTCGGTAACATCAGTTGAACCTGCTGATTCAGTAATAGTTACTCCGGCTGTGTCGTTGTCTAAAATAGTATAAGTATGGAGAGTATTTGTTCCTAATTTGGCATTAAAAGGGTTAGAAATAGTAACTTCAATGGTCTCATCTGATTCATCTATATCATCATCAATAATAATCGCGTCAATAGTAGTGGTGGTATTGCCAGCAGTAATAATGGCTGTGCCGGTTGCTGCCAAAGTGTAATCAACGTCACTAGTAGCTGTGCCGCCAGTAACAGCATAATTCACCTTAACATCTGCTTCAAAAGCAGCTGATAAACTTAACTCTAATTGAGCCGGGGTTACTGATTCTGCTCCGCTGGAACTGGTTGAAGTAAATTGAATAGTTGGAAGCGGCTGCTCGTCGCCATAAGTCAATAAAGTATTCTGACCGGAATTGTAAGAGGTCTTAATTTCCGCCGCACTCAACGCCCGATTGTAGATGCGGACTTCGTCGATTGTGCCGTTGAAACCAATTAAATCTCCGATTAACAGATTATTCGCATTTGTGCTTATGGCAGTTGAATAATCTCCTGTTGCTTTCTGTACACCATTCACATATAGTCTTATCTCATCTGTTCCACCAGCGTCTTTATCATAAGTCAAAACAATATGATTCCAGCCAGAAGCTATTGCGCCTGAAATTGCCTGGTCGTTTATGCTGGCATAAGCAGTTGTGGTATTTGCCCCAATTCCATAAGCTCCAGCTTTTGAAATTCCTGCTGCGGTTTCGTTTCCCACGCTCGTTGTCGGCTCAGGTGAGGTATATTTGCGAATTAAAAATCGGTCAATCCACCCTGAAAATGCGCTTGCACTAGAAGCACGAAACATTTTCCCAGCATAAAAAGGTCCTAGATACGTTCCGTTGAGTGCAGAAAGTAAAGAACTGAATCCATTTGGGTAATATCCAAATTCTAATGAATTATCAAATCTTCGATATTCTCTGTGCGCTTCATTTGGCGTAGTAGACGTTG
>JASEEX010000082.1 GCA_030019415.1 Thermodesulfovibrionales bacterium | reverse complement strand
ATAATCTAGCTGTTGCATCTGTTGGGTTACCCTCCTTTCTTGATGGAGATTTAGATGGTATAATACCCCTTCAGATGCAACAATCCAATAGAGTACTTACTTTGCACCATATTCCGTGATGAGCCAAAAATATTAACGCATGCTTGCGAAAAGGCTGGCATTAAAAAAGGTATCAGTTCATACACTAAGACATAGTTTTGCTACACACTTATTGGAAAGTGGAACAGATTTAAGATATATACAGGAACTTTTAGGACATGCAAACAGTAAAACAACCGGGATTTATACGCATGTGAGTACAAAGAGTCTGGGTAAAATACAGAGTCCACTGGACAGTTTAAACTTAAAGAAAGGAGGTAGCAACTGACAGATTTTGCCATACGGAGAGAGTTGGGATATCCGAACCATGTTCGTCGATTACCCCAATTTTAGGGGTATATCCGAACTCAAGTGCGGATATGAACAAGTTAAGTGAAATGCCCAAGCCCGCCTTTGAAAAGCCTGGGGATGTGAATATATGAAAGGTGAAAACATGATAAAGCAAAATCCAGTGGAAGCAACTATAGTAGGTGCTGGACCTGCAGGCTTATTTACTGCCATAGAAATAGTTGAAAGAGTGGGTGAAAAGGTTAGATTGTTGATCATAGATAAAGGTAAATCCCCATCAACAAGAAAATGTGAAGCTCTAATTAATATTTGTAAAAAATGCAAAACCTGTGAACTAATTTCAGGTGGTGGAGGTGCGGGGCTTTTTTCTGATGGAAAATTGGTTTATGATATTTATTCAGGTGGGTATTTAAGAGAGATCAATCCGTTTAATAAAAAGAAAGAGATAGAAAAGCGAATAAAAGAGATTATCGGAACTTTTACCCCTAAATATCTTTATAAAAATTCTTTTCTTCCTGAAAATGTCAATAATTGTTTTCAAGAACAAAAGTTAAATTTTAAGCCACACCCTGTTATTCACATAGGTTCTAATAATTTAAGGTTCTTTTCCCAACAATTAATATCATATCTCCAAGTAAGAAATGTAAAATTAAGGTGGACCCATTTGTCAAGACAAAAAATTGCAATTTTTAAGTTACAGTTT
>JASEEX010000081.1 GCA_030019415.1 Thermodesulfovibrionales bacterium | reverse complement strand
GGAGGAAATTATGGCAAAGGCTAAATTCGAGAGGGTAAAGCCCCATGTAAATGTAGGGACGATAGGTCATGTAGACCACGGAAAGACTACACTGACATCAGCTATGACAAAGTTACTGGCCTTGAAGGGGCAGGCACAGTACAGGCCCTTTGACAGTATTGACAATGCGCCTGAGGAGCGGGCTCGGGGGTTGACTATCGCCGTCAGCCACGTGGAGTACTCAACTGAGAAGCGCCACTACGCCCACATCGATTGTCCAGGCCACGCGGACTACATCAAAAACATGATAACAGGTGCAGCACAGATGGACGGAGCGATTTTGGTGGTAGCGGCGGACGATGGGCCTATGCCACAGACAAGGGAACACATCTTATTGGCGAGGCAGGTAGGTGTGCCTTACATAGTTGTGTTCATGAACAAGGTAGACATGGTAGATGATCCTGAGCTCTTAGATCTGGTAGAGCTTGAGGTGAGGGAGCTACTGACAAAGTACCAATTTCCCGGGGACAAGATACCTGTCATAAGAGGCAGTGCCCTGAAGGCGATGCAGAGCAGTAGCACTGATCCCGATGCAGAGGAATTCAAATGCATAAAGGAACTTCTGGATGCAACAGACAACTACAGACCTACGCCTGAAAGGCCGATAGACAAGCCCTTTTTGATGCCCATAGAGGATGTATTTTCGATATCAGGCCGTGGGACGGTAGTAACTGGAAGGGTAGAAAGAGGGGTTGTAAAGGTAGGAGAGGAGATAGAGATAGTAGGTCTCAGGAAGACTCGGAAGACGGTAGCTACAGGGGTGGAGATGTTCAGGAAGCTCCTTGATGAAGGTCGTGCGGGAGACAACATAGGGGTATTACTTAGAGGTATAGGCAAGGACGAGGTAGAAAGGGGTATGGTATTAGCAAAGCCTGGCAGCATAACGCCCCATAGGAAATTCAAGGCATCAGTATATATATTGACGAAGGAAGAGGGTGGAAGGCATACGCCCTTTTTCAAGGGATACAGGCCTCAATTTTACTTCAGGACGACGGATGTAACGGGAGTTACATATCTACCTGAGGGTGTAGAGATGGTGATGCCTGGTGACAACGTAAATCTTACGGTAGAGCTCATTTCACCGATAGCAATGGAGAAGGAGTTAAGGTTTGCCATAAGAGAGGGCGGAAGGACTGTAGGTGCAGGTGTTGTTACGGAGATACTGGAGTGA
>JASEEX010000080.1 GCA_030019415.1 Thermodesulfovibrionales bacterium | reverse complement strand
AAATGCTATGTCTTTGATTAACCTTTCTATTATTTTTAACTCTTTAAACATTACCTCATCTTCGACAGTCATAGTTACACACTAACGAAATTTCTACATAAAATCAAGGTGTTATAAAACTGCCAGGATTTTGGCGTGTTACTATGAAATCAGGTCTTGAGAGTTATCTTTTTGAACAATGGTGGATGAGGAATTTCTAATATTTTCAGTATATTAGACTGCTCAGGGGTGAGTTCTGTCCTTTGTAGTATCCTGCCATCTTTTGTTTCAAATTCTCCAAGATGCATACGATCCGTGATATTACGGATACGATCCCATGTTTGCCCTGTCTTTAGTTCCACAATACGGACAAGCAGAAAGGTTCTCTTTTACCTCTCGGTATTTGCCTCTACATGAAAGTGCCTCTTTGTAGTTACCATGAGCATCCCTCATCTTTTCTGCGATGATATAATGACTGCCGCCTTGCTGAAGTATCACCCTGTTTTCCTCACTGTTCATTCCGCTGTCCATTACCCAGATGCATCGGTTAAGTCTCCATCCACGAAGGTCATTCTTAATCATATCTACAGTCTTCATATCCTGTGTGTTTCCAGGTAGCACCCAGCACCTTACAGGTATCCCTTCCTTTGTCACTGCAAGCCCTATCACTATCTGTGGTAAGTCAGGCCTTTTGTCCTTTGAATGACCATACCTTCTAAGCCCATCCTCATCCTCTTCATCTACTTCAAAATATGTGCTTGTGGTGTCAAAAAATAGAAGGTCTACCTCAAGGTTCATAAGGTCTGCCACTTGAAAAAAGACCTCTTTCTGAACATCTTTCTCTCTTTCTAAAAGAAAGTCCATTGCACGATAAAGATGCTGTAATTCTATAGGCTCTTCATTGCTGAGCGCCACTTCTTCTTTTACCTGTTACGTCCCAGCAATCCGATACCGATTTTAGGGGTACAATTCCCACATAAACGATACCAGTTTTAAGGTATCCATTCCCACCAAACCGAGACCAGTTTTCCGGGGTCTATTCCCATGTAAACGAGACCACCTGTAGAGGCAGTTATGATGTCCTAATTTTTTTGTAAGGAGGGCATCATGACGGGCAAGAACAGGAGGCGGTTAATGGAGAGAAAGATAGTGGAGCAACTGATATCAGGCAAGGGATTTAATGCCATTTGCAGAGACCTTAAAGTAGGTAAGAATCGTGTAGCCCATATCAAGGAGAAAGCTCGAGAATACGGGTATC
>JASEEX010000007.1 GCA_030019415.1 Thermodesulfovibrionales bacterium | reverse complement strand
AGACTCTGTCGTAAAGTGTCATCCGTGAGCACCTTATGGCAATGCTTTCCACATTTTATGGATCAACATAATACACTACATCACCACAAACCTTGGAAAGACCTGCGACATTGGAGACCACAAACATAAAAAAGGAAACAGGCTACGAGTTTAAATGCAGATTCCTGATCTTACTTCTCCTCTGCAAGACGTTTGGCAGTATCCGCCACTTCATCAGAAATCCAATATCCCTGTTTTCTCAGATTATCTATAAGTGAACGAATATTTTCCAGAATGCCTTTTTCTTTTGCCAGCAATAAAATTCCGATTAAACCTGTTGTTGGTATATTCAATTTTTCAGCAGCCAACCTCCCCACGCGATCATCAAGCAATAAAAGCACATCTTCAGAAAACGTTGAAGCAAGTCCAATTGTTTGCCTTTCACCTTCGTCCAAATCAGCCAATATCTCTATGGTCACTGAATCCAGAGGATTTAATTCGGCTACACGAATAAAATCATTCAATGCCTTGTCTATCCTTTCAGATTCGATCCCGATTTTCCCCAGTAATTCTCTATGAACCATGGGTGGAATTAATACCTCTGAAGCAATTTCTTTAAGAATGGGAAGAGAATCTATCTTGGCCAGCCCAATAATTGGACCCGTGTTAGAAATAATCTTCATTAACTGCTGATTTTCCTTGCAGTCTCTAAATCCTTTCTGATTTCTTTCTCGGCTTCCTCAGCCGGATAATTGAAAATACCAACGCGATACCTCCCACATACCTCAAAGAATTCCACCCGTGACATACCTGCAAGCTCAGCAGCCTTTCCTGAAGATATTTTGCCGAGTTCAAACATCTTAAGTGCAGCCATTAAACGTATATGTTGTTCCATTTCTTCCTTCGTCATATGCACAGAATGTTCAAACCCGCTTGGATATCTGATCTTTAGCTCTTCGGTCTTCATATGCTGCCTCTATAGAGAATTTTACTATACCATTCAGAATCTTTACAAGACATAACTTTAACTGCCTCACCATGATGCAATGACCATTTATCAATTTTTCTGATCAATCCAACCAATTAAACCATTAAAACTTCTTCAAAGACCTTAAGATGCTCTTTAGCTGATTTTTCCCAGCTAAAAAGCTTTGCCCTTTCAAGACCTTCTCGCAAGAAAATTTAAGAATGCTCTATCCACCGATTACTCTTTATGTTTCGGTTAAGAACTAAAGCTTCTCCAATTTCAAAAATGCCGCTATTCTGTCCATAAAAGTTTTAAAGTCCTCAAGTCCGGATTGTAGAATTTCATATACCTGCTCATCGTCCACCTCCCAGTACAAATGGATTAATCTATTTCGGAACCTCGCCATCTCCTTTAAATCTTTAACAAAGTCTTTGTCAAAGGCTCCATGTTCTCCTAAGACCTGGAAGGTATCTGCATAATCCTCAGGAGCTCTATAGCTATTCTGAGATATAATGTGATTACAGATATCAATGGAAGATTCTATTGCGATAACAAAATTATACTTTGCACTGTCTATTTTATCAGGATCATTTAAGAATGATTCTTTGTCAATGGTTCCGAGGGACTTCAAACGACTTATAGCCTTACGCATCTCAGAAACTAATCTCGCTATTTTATCTGGATTGAAGAGGGGCATTTATAATCTCTCTTAAATATTCATTTCTTAGATGTTGAAAATCAAAATATTTTTTGTAGACCAACCCTTCAAAGTCAGCCCTAAGCGATTTATTGTTATCCACAATCACAAGCCCGCTTTTTAAGACATTATAGATAAAAGACGGCGGTGCATTGTTGATGATCCTAATATCTACGGGGATACGGACAGCATCCTCTAACTCCCTTTCCATCTCCAATTCCAGCCTTAGCGGGGAGTTAAGCCTTTCCCCAGAGATAAAGATGCCGACATCTATATCATTAAAACTTTCTCCTGAAGCAAAAGAGCCAAAGATATAGGCAAAGAGAACATATTCCTTTTCTTTCAGGATAGCAGCAATCCTTTCAATCAGGTAGCCTCTCTCTTCTCCGGATAATCTTCTTTTACGCATAATCATTTAGTTCTTAAACTCTCCTGACGAGAGCCTCAAAGTGAAATAGTATACCATGTTTTATCAGATGGATAAGATGATTATAAGCTGAATTATCGACCTTCAACTATTCAAAACCTCTTCAAAAACTTTAATATGCTCTTTTGCCGACTTTTCCCAGCTAAAAAGCTTAACTCTCTCAAGTCCTTTTTTGATCAGGCTTTGCCGAAGCGGTTCATCAGTCAACACTTTATATATCCCTTCAGCTATACTTTCCACATTATATGGATCAACATAATACGCTGCATTACCACATATCTCAGGCAGGCTTGCAACGTTGGAAACTACAACAGGCACTCCGCAACCCATGGCCTCCAAAGGCGGAAGACCAAATCCTTCGTAAAGAGAGGGGTAAACAAATAACATGGCATTTCTATATAGAGACACTAACTCTATATCTGAAATATATCCAGTAAAAATAATATTTTTGTCAGCATTTATCAGATTTTTTAAGTTATTGTTTGCAAAATTGTTATTTTTTGATCCGACGATTATCAATTGGATATCAGGTACCTTTAATTTTCGAAAGGCCAAAATTAGACTTTCAAGATTTTTTCTTGGACCTAATGTGGAAACTGATAATATGTATTTTTTGGTTCTATAATCAATTACTGAATCGTTGTCTATAAGATTGGCAAATTCTTCAGCACCTCCGCAATGAATGACTTTAATCTTACTTTCACGGGCATCAAGTAACTCTATTATCTCATTTTTTGAGAATTCACTGATCGTAATAATTTTTAAAGAGTTTTTGGCTATTCGTGGTATCAGAAATTTATAGTAAAAATAAAATTTCTTTGAGAACCATTTTGGATTTCTCAAAAAAGAAAGGTCACAAATCGTGACTATCTGATTGTTATAAGACAAAGGGGCAGTATTCGCCAAATTTATAAGCAATGGGTTGTTATTTTCCTTTAAATATTTTGGAAGCTCTATTTGTTCCCACAGATGCCCCGTTAGTGTTCCATACTCTACAGCTTCTAAACGCTCGGCCAGTTCTCTATGAATGATATTTTTAGGCGCAGCAAATCTTGTTTCAGGATACAATTTTTTGAGTTGTTTCGATATCTCTATAGCATATCGTTGAACGCCGGAGACTTTTTGAGTTAAAAAACGTGAATTTATAGCGATCATATTTTTAGGGAAAAATAAAATCGGTACCCTTCAAAATACCGTCACAGATGGTATCCAAACCCTTGCTCTTTCTATAGGTCATGATGTTTATATTTTTTATATTGCTTATGAATTCAGATTATTTAGACAGCAACGGTTGCTTTAAGATTTTTATAAATTATCTTTGCCTTCTTTTCCCATGAAAAATCGCATATACCCTCAAGGCTTGCCTTACAATTATTTTCATTTCTCTTCCAATTCTTATAAATGCTTTCTATCGCGTTCTTTATTTCGATTGGGTTATCTTCACAAGATATTCCGCATCTTAATTCTTTGACAAGCTTCCTTGTGGGATCTTCACAATCAAAATGAATGCTTAAAATAGGCTTTAAAGCTCCAAGATATTCATAAAATTTGCCGGGAATCTGTATGGATGTGTTCTTATTTGCAAGATGAATTAAGACATCGCTTGCTTTTTGTAACTTCAGTATATTGAAGTGATCTACAACTCCTAAAAATTCAAAATTATCTCCTAATATACTGAAATCTTTTATAAATTTCTCATTTCTTCCAGCAAGACAGAACTTGTATTCAAAATCGATCATAGAAAGGGCCTTGATCAGATTTGAAGGATCTCTAAAATTCCTGTAAAATGTTCCTGTGTAGATTAAGGTGAAAATTTTATTCTTATATTGTACATCATTTATTTCAGCGCTTAAGCGGTAGCTAAAGCCCTGTTCAATCACCAATAATTTTTTATTCTTTAAAAAAGGATATTTATTTGACAGATGCTCTATTACTTTGCCATTTGTAAATATCAAAACGGATGCATTTTTATATATCAATTTTTCAAAGTAATTTTCAAACCACAATTTATGTTTCGATGTATAAGGAGCAATATATGGATCCCCGAAATCAGCTATCCACTTTATTTTGGCATCTCTTTTTTTTAAATATAAACCCAGTAAACTATCCACCCAAGGCTCGTGGGATGTTATTAAATAATCATACTTTCTTATGTCAATATTTTCCTTAATAAATCTTATGGTAAAAGGAAACCACTCTGTCCTTATGTCCCCTGGCAAAAGATTTCCAACAAAATTTCTTATTCCCCAGTATGAGGATTTCATCATCTTAAATTTTAAAGATTTTCTAAGCTCTTTATTTCCCCCGTCACCAACTCCCATATTTTTCTTTGCCCTTAGTGCAAAAAATTCAATGGGTCCTGGATAGATTCTAAATATCTCTATATTTTTATGGAAATTCCATGTGATTTTATCTTCTAAGGGATGCTTGATGGTAATTACATCTATTTGTACCCCCAATTCGGCTAGTGCATTCGATAAATAATACCACCTAAGGGATTGACCGTCTTGAAATGGTGGAAAGGAATAGGCGATAAGCAGAATTTTCATTTAGATCATATCAGAAAGAATCTTTAATATTTTTTTAGAGGATTTTCCATCACCATAAGGATTTACAGATTTTGCCATTCTCTCATATTCATCAAGATCAGTTAAAAGGCGAATAGTTTCATCCACTATCTTTTCCTTTTCTGTTCCAACTAATTTACAAGTTCCTGCCTCAATTCCTTCTACCCTTTCAGTAACCTCTCTCATTACAAGAACTGGTTTTCCGAGGCTCGGTGCCTCCTCCTGTATCCCTCCAGAATCTGTAAGTATCAGAGAAGATTTTTCCATAAGCCATACGAGGTATGGATAACTCAATGGCTCAATAAGATGTATATTTTTAAGCCCGTTGAGTATTTCAAAAACAGGTTCTCTCACATTTGGGTTTAGATGTACTGGATAAACAATTTCAACATTATTTTCTTCAGCAATATCCCTAAGAGCCAGACAGATATTTTTGAAAGGCTCACCGAAGCTCTCTCGTCTATGGCATGTCACAAGTATTATAGGTTTTTCGATATTTAACCAATCAAAATATTCCAAAAACCTGTCCTCTTGATTTTTTATAATCTCAAGGGTCAAAAATAGGGCATCAATAACTGTATTACCAACAATATAAATCCTGTCCTCGTTTATACCTTCTCTGATCAGATTTTCTTTTGTCCTTAAAGTTGGAGCAAAATGATAATCTGCGAGGTGTCCAACTAAAACCCTGTTTATCTCTTCCGGGAATGGCGAATACTTGTTGTGGCTCCTGAGGCCTGCTTCGATATGTGCTACAGGAACCTTCTGGTAAAAAGAGGCCAGCGCACCTATAAAGGCAGTGGTAGTGTCACCCTGCACTAAAACCAGCGATGGATTTTCTGAAGCAATGACATTTTCAAGGAATTTAATCGTATTAGCTGTAACATCGTAGAGAGACTGGTCAGGCTGCATAATATTCAGGTCATAATCTGGTTCTATCCTGAAGAAATCTAAAACCTGGTGGAGCATCTCATTGTGCTGACCGGTTACACAGATCCTGACATCAAAGGATTCATCTTTTTGTGCTTTTAGTATCACAGGAGCCAGTTTAATGGCCTCTGGACGTGTACCGAAAATGAAGAGAAGTTTCATCATTTCTCTACAATATTAAACCCGAATCAGGTACAAAAACAAGACCTTGCAAAAGGCCTTTGTATATTTAATACAAACGAAATTAATTAATAATATTACATTTCTCGTCATTCCTGCAAAAGCAGGAATCCAGAAGAATACTGATAAAACTGGATTCCCGCCTGCGCGGGAATGACAACACTATATGTTTATGCCAATTTACTTAATACTTTTGTATTAATATCTAAAAAGTTCAGAACTAATCTATTAAGGTAATGTTTCTCAAATATGCCTTACTTTCTCTAATAAACTCTCTTGCTTCCTCTATTGCGGTTTCTGCAGTCTCTCTGTCTATATAAGAAAATACCTCATAATCTCCACTCTCCCTTTCATCCTTCAGATTAGCAAGATATTTCCCGATATCCTTTTTAAATAAGCCTTATACCCTCCTTAGTGACACTATGCATGAAAGGGGTAGGAATTGACTTCAGGCGGTTAAACTCAGAGGCTGTGAAAATCTTAAGGGATATTAACCTGCCTGTATCAAGGAGTATGTACATGACTGCATCATATAGTTTACTGGTAAACTCTCTGTCCTTTCTATTAACAACAATTAAAAAATCGAAATCTGAATCAGGTCGCCAATCATCCCGACATCTTGAACCAAATAGATACATCTCCTTTATATTTTCCCCTAAAGGTGAAATCATAGATAAAAATCTCTCAACTATGGTATCGCTATATGACTTCTTACCCCCTGACATAGGGTTTCCTCATTGTTCTGTGATTTATTTCAGTACTTATACGTAAAGTAGATTATATTATATCACAGATGGCTTTAGTGTATCTCCCTAAACAGAGTACCCAGATCCGTTGGTAGAAAGTTGCCATTTACCTTCCAAGTAATCTAATGACAAGGTAAATTAATGCGTTTAATCTCCTATCCAAATTTCGGGGAACGAATAGTTCTTAGTTGAAAGAGCATAACTCAGACATCTTTCCTGAGAAATCCAAAACCTGTTGGAGCATCTCATCGTGATGTCCTGTAGCACAGAGCCCGACATTAAATGAGGCGTTAGCACTTGCCTTTAATATCAGTGGAGCCATCTTTATGGCCTCAGGACGAGTACCGAAAATGAAAAAAGTTTATTCATTTCAAGTTAATCCAGATCCGGTTCCCAGCGAGAACCCCATTTTTCTTCAAATTTAAGTTTATTTCTATTGTAGATACTCTGTAATTCCTGTGTAGCGAGTTTGCCAAAAGTTGCACTTCCAAAATGATGAATAAATATATCGCGGGCGCAAATAATCCTATAACCTCTCAATTTTACCCTGTTTGCAAAGTCGTCATCTTCAAAGCTCCCTATACTGAAACGCTCATCAAGCACCCCAACTTCGTCAAGCACCCCTTTTCTCATAGCAACACAATACAGGCCAAGCATCTTGATTTCAAAAAACTCAGACTCTGGATGGTCTCTTAGATATTTTTCAGTGAATTTATCGAAACCTTCCAATGTCTTAACATTGTAAGAAACAGTAATTTGTGCTTTGTTTCCGCTACTGTTTGTGACAGGACCAACCATACCAACCTTTTTACTTTCTAAATGTCTTAACAGCCTATATATCCATCCTGGGCTTACAACAGTGTCGTTATTAAGAAATATGACATATTCACCTTCTACCAGTTTTATGCCTTGGTTGTTAGCATATGCAAATCCATAATTTTTTTCGTTGAAAATGACCTTAACGTTGTCCTTCTGGCTTAATAAATGCTTAAGGTATTCCACTGTGCCATCCCCTGAGCAATTGTCTACAATTATTATTTCGAAATTTGGGTATTTAGAGTTAGTATAGATGCTGTTAATACATAACTTTGTGAAATCTAAACAATTGTAAGTAATTAAAATAATGCTAACCTTAGGAAAAATATTCCTTATCAATTGGTCAAATTCCACAAAACGTTTTTCCCATGTGTTCTGTCTGGCGATATCAATTCTTTTCTCTATCAAATTTAGGTCTTTCTCTTCAAGAGCTTTTTCTGTCTGTAAAACGAAATCTTCCTTTGTTTTATAAAAATAGAGTATGTCTCCGTATGGTTCAAGCTCCAAAAGTTTTGCAGAAACTACCGGTTTGCCTGAACTGATATACTCAAAAAACTTCACAGGGTTCGTTGCTTCTGTGAGTTTGTTGAGTTTCATTGGTATCAGGCAAACATCAAACCAGTAAAGATATTGAGAGAGTTCGGAATAAGGCTTTTCACCAAGGAAATGGATATTTGAGAGTTTTGTCGCTCGGCTTATATCAGCCCCGAATGTACTACCAATAAGAATAAATGTCCAATCCTCTTTCTTTTTTGCTGCATACTCAATAGTCTCTATATCGAACCAGTCAGAAATTGCGCCAAAGTAGCCGACGATCGGTTTTTTGTAGTCTTTTAGGAGGTCATTTTCCTTTAGCCGGTGGAAATGATCAAAATCGGTTGCATTGTTTATTACAATGGTTTGGTTATTGAGCTCCTTCATCTTATCAAAAAGCTTTTTTGAACTTACAATGATAGCGTCTGAGAGTTTTGCCAATTCTTTTTCAAATTCCAACATTTTTTCTGAATTGGTAGAAAATCCTGAGTGCTCGTCCATACAGTCATAAATGATTTTGCAGTTATATCTCTTTTTAAGATATTCTGCGATAGAAGACCAGAAGGGAAGTTCAACAATACAAATTGGAGGGGCTGGAATAAACTCATTTCTAAAAAACACGTCAAGGGAATGAATCATCCTTAGAAGATTCACATCGTCGATCACATCAGTAAAGATATTCAATTTGATGTCTTTATCTAAAGTCAAGTGGAATACATTAGCATCGATCTTCACCAGACTATAAGTGTTTGAGGAAAAATTTGTATTTATGCGAAAAATCCTTGACCCTTTTTTGGCAAATTGTCTTATCAACTGTTGTGACCTTTGTATCCTCGAATCCCATGGCATAATAGGAAAGTTGATGATATCATATGAACTCTGTCTGCATTGTACTGTTTCCCATGGCCTATCCAGTCCTTTCTTTTCGATTCCATCTATAATCAGCTTAACTCTCGAATCCCATGTATTATCTTCTGCTAACTTATCTAGCTCCTTGAGATAATCAGGGTCATCTTTAAGTTTAAGCGCCCTGTCAATATTATTAAGGAATTCTTCGAAAGAATGCGAAATCAAAACAGCTCTGTACTTCCTGCACTCAGGCAAATCAGTAGTTACAATCGGCTTCCGTAGGGCTGCATATTCAAAGAGTTTAATCGGTGATGTCGCAGAAGTAATATCATCTACAACAAAAGATATCGTTGCCACATCAAAATATTGAAGGTATTGTGGTAAAACACTATAATGAACTGGATCAATACGGATTACGTTTTCATATAAATGAATACCCGACTTTTTATAACTTCCATCGTAATCATAACCAATGAGGAGAAAGTTATAATTAGGTTTACGGGATGCACAGTACTTAAGAAGCTCGTAGTCAAACCAACGGGCGAGGGCGCCATAATAACCAATAATAGGTTTTTTTGATTCCACCAATCTTTTGATATCATGCGGGATTTCTTTTTTACTATTTCTAAAGTGCTCGACATCTGCAGCGTTAGGACATAAAATGACTTTATCCCTATACTGTTTCACCTCATCATAGAGGTCTTCTGCCGTAACCGTAACAATATCAGCTTTTTTTATTGTCTCAATATGATTCTGTAAGATCTTTTCATTATAAACATCCAGTAATTCTATATGATCAAGATAGTCATAAATAATCATCTTCGGTTTCTTAAATGGAGCAAGGTCATCAAAGGCATTCCAATTTAGAAAGACTATATAATTGTCGATAGAATTAAATATATCAAGATCCTCATGAAATACTAAAAGATTATCCATGATCTTACTGAAACCAGTATAATTATCATACTCCCAATTTGGGGAATAGTAGAAGACCAAAAAACCATTTTTTGCAAAGGCAATGCTCAACTGGTGAGGTCTCTGGAAAAGAGGAAAATTCCAGTCAAGAAAAGATTTATACAATATAACTCCCTTAACATGTTTATGACTTTCAATTATATTCTTTAGTTCTGTTTTTGCTTTAGGTCTTTTTATATCCGTAAAAACCCTATCTGTATTGCGGTCTTTTTCCTTGAATGTGCCTCGTTCCGATTCTGTAACAAAAGAACTATTTGTAAGCTTGCAGAAGGTCATCTTCAAAGCTTTTCTTATGCCATATTGCTTCGAATAATTCTGAAATTTTGAAAGGTAAAAAAGATAGTTTTTATTCTTAATCGTCGATTTAAATTTCTTTGCATTAAGATAGAAAAACCTTAAAATTGGATTTTTGTCTCTCACCCTATAATACCAACTCGCCGCCTTCCAGAAATCACTTGTATATATGTTGTTTAGCTGATTCCACAGGCTATCCTTTTCTGCAATTGTCTGGTTTAGCTGGCTACCTAATGCCTCCTTCTCTACTAACATCTGGTTAAATTGATGTTGGAGGCTATCCTTTTCTGCAATTGTC
Source organism: Thermodesulfovibrionales bacterium (assembly GCA_030019415.1). Lineage (GTDB taxonomy): Bacteria > Nitrospirota > Thermodesulfovibrionia > Thermodesulfovibrionales > SM23-35 > JASEEX01. The sequence goes on along the minus strand of JASEEX010000007.1, from coordinate 52,227 downwards.
TGGTTTAGCTGGCTACCTAATGAATTCTTTTCTGTAATTGCCCAGTTTATCTTGTCACTGAGAAAAAGATTTACCCAATTGGAATTTACCTGATCTTGCGGGAGATTATTAAGGAGGCAATGAAACACTTTATCCCCAAATAATGATATATCCTCTGCTTCTCCGATAGATGACAAAAAGGCCTCTCGCCATCTGTAATTCACCTGTTTTGCATTTTTAACCTCTTGTAGGTATCCGGCATGAATCTTTTTCTCATCGGCATTTTCTACAACCCACGAACGGAGTAAAAACCGTTCCGGTGAAGTTTCAAGTTCTGATAGCTCCTCTTTAAGTTTTTCTACATTATTAATTACAGAGGTATATCGGCCGGAGAAATTCCTGTAAAAGAGTTGATTACAATTATCCACACTAACCGGGCCATTAGGTCTACTGTACCCAACAAGAATCACTGGCAGATTCATGGCTGCGGCCTCAAGCACAACCCTCCCCATCCCAGCTACCAAAGAATAACCTCTCTTAAGTCGTTCATGGAGATTATCTTCATGCCCCATGAATGTTACCCATGTTCCTCCGTTTAAGTTAGCCTTCACCCAGTTTTTAAGTTCTTCAACGGAATTGCCTTCTCCAAAGATATGAATAGTCTGCCTAAGACTACGTGGCAATTTTGACCACTCTGTTAAAAAGGATTTTATTCCTGGAATCTTATCAGAATCGATCCTGGCAACTAAGGCCACTGGACCATCAGGGTCTCTCTGGACCGGTATAAATCTTTCTGTATCAACTCCATTGGGGAGTATACTTAAATTGCAATCAGGGACAATGTCCTTTACCCTTTGGGCAACCTCCTCTGAAACACAAAACACACGCCAGGCATCTTTAAGTATCAGGTCGATATATAAACGATACGAGGGGTTGTAACCATAGGTGAGACTCAACGGCCCATGAAGTGTAATAACATAGGGTTTTTGAAGGACTGCCGCTCCAATGCCTCCATAGATGATGCTTGTAAATGGATGGAGATGAAGAACATCAGGGTCTATATCCTTGATAAAGGAGACTGTCCTGTTTATTGAATCAATCGCCTCTTTTGTGGGTAAATCAGGTCTCATATCCACCTCAAGGATATTTTTATCAATAATCTCCTTGAGGGGAAAAGTCCTGCTCCCAATACCTGAGATGAGATAAACCTCATGTCCTGAGTTTTTGAGATATCTACAAAATCCCATTATCTGGGTCTCAAGACCGCCTGTTCTGAAATTTTCAGTGATTATCAGAATTTTCATTTTAAATTGGGTTCAAAAAACATCGAAACATCGTGAATAGATAAAACATTTTAGCACAGCTAAACAATATTTTAGGTATAAAAAAAAAGGCGGGCGACTAGGTCGCCCGCCTTTTAAAAGAAAACTAATTTTTATTCGTGCCAGTCAGCCCACTTTACTTGTACCGGAAGGGGCCTGAAGGGACCACCTAATAACTGCTGGCTTCCATACACGGTTATGTTTTTACGGTTCCCCTCGTCAGTAGTTTTTACAACGCCCCATACCGAGAAACCCTTTGTCGCATCAAGTGTAACACCAGCTGCTGCAGCATCATCAATCAGCGCCTGACCTGTCTTAAGAAGAACGCTGCCATTGGTAAAGTTATCGGTTTTAACCAGTTTCCATATACCACCATTATTTACAAACCACCATATCTTAGAGTCCTTGTTGGATGCATTTTCAGCCCTTATAACTGAAGTTACAATGCTGTCCTGCCTTACATAAGGAGCAACAAACTGGAGGCCGTTGAGGTCCCATATGACCCGTTCCTTGCCTGCTACAATATAAACAGCCCCCGAAATTAGAGTGTTGGTCGTAGCGGTAGAGTCAATCAGTGTTGTTGAAACCTTTACATCGTCAGCAGTTGATAGTGTTGCTCCAATGCTGAGCTTTCTGTCTTCAAGTGTTGTTGATCCATCGACTGTTAACTTGATAGCAACAGTCTTTGCAGTCAGGTCCATTAACTTCATTGACCCTGTGGCTTCTGTTTTGTCTGCATTGATCGAAAGCGTAGCAATGTCAACATCATCACCTGTTCCTGGTGTTCCTTTGGTGTCGACGAGTATCACACTGCTTAAACCCACCAAATTGCCTGATACTTTGAAGTTGACATTCACATTCGGGTAAGCGACGGCAGCAAGAGTAGGCCCTGAGGACGCAGCTTTAAAGCCAGTAGCTAGTCCATTACCACCTTCCCAATGAGAAACGGTATCACTCCCTGATGCTGTGGTAGCAGCGAGAAATTTAAGGAGATCTGCCTCCACATCAATTGTATCAATTATACTGCCACAATCATTTAATCCGAACTGCTGTTGTGCCTTGTAGAAAGTGGTATTTGATAATTGGGGAGTTGCCTCATTCGTATCGTCGGTTGCAATTGTAACAGTGACAGCAGAGGCATTCGCATCGATTCCTATGGATAACCCCTGGGCTGCTCCGCAAGCCACATCTGTGAGGTAGTAGTCTGGACCTGCTGCGATGGCACCAGTGGCTGTAAACTCTGCCCTTCTCTTGTCCGTTGTGGTAGAAGTGAGATTTGCGGTAACTGCTGCATGAGCCGAAGTACACATTTTCAGGCTGTTGATATTCGTAAGGGTCCCATTGGTCAGGGTAAAGACTATCTTTTTGCCATTTGCAATGCCACTGCTAATATCAAATTCAATAGCTCCTGCGCCAACATGTGTGTATCCTACAGATGGGTCGATAATCTCTTTGGCTATTGTCGTGGTATCAACATTTCCTTGGCGCTGAATATTTTTGAGACCATATGCTGATCCTGCCATCAGGCCAACTGCCAAGATGGCTAACACTAAAACCTTAAAATACCTACTCATCTAAACCTCCTTTGTTTTTAAAATCTGTTACCACATTGCTGGTAAAACCAGCAAGAAAACTTCTGGCAAAGGGCTGAAGGAATTACTATTGCCATTTGCCTATTAAATATACTTTCTCACCCCCTTTTCTTTTTAATACTTACTAAGGAATCCGGGAAAAGCAAAAAAACTGGATTCCCGCTTAAGGACTGCGGGAATGACAGAAATATAAGCCATGCTCTTAATCATGGTCTCCTTAGTAATTTCAGAAAGTCTACCGTGCAATGGTTAAAAAGTCAAGGGAAATCTTTATCACACTTCTTAAGTGTTTATTATTGTCCATGGTCTAAAGACCCTCAGATGGAATAAGATATACAATCTCGCCATGCCTGTCAATAGTTTTTTTAGCTACCATTCCTTTGGCCTGAATCCTTTGGTATTCTTGACCTCCATTAACTTATCACCCACAGAAAGAACTAAAAAGCCTTTCTTCTCCGCATGCCTTATCATACCCTCATCTATATAAAGGCCTGCCAGTATGCCTATGAGTTTTTTCTCTCACCCTGCCGTCTTCAAGCCTTTTCTTTCTCCTTACCATTAAGTCTGTGACTTCAAGCCCAAACTCCTCATTTACTATCCCCGGTATGCTCGGTGCAACGAGGTCTTCTACTATTGTTCCAAGCTTGTTAGCCATTTCACCCCACTTGATATTCATCTCCCTGTTAATCTGCTTCATCTCATCCTTGAATGCCTTCATCTCATCCTTGAATAGCCTGAGTTCTGCATCTGTACGCATCTGGGAGTTATAGACCTTGTTGAACTCTATCCCAACGCTGGTGATAAATTCAGAGAGAACCTTCTCCAGCCTATCAACCCTTTCCTCTATAACAGACATTTATTTTCATACCTCTTATCATTGCTGTCCAAAATAATCTGAAAAATCTACTCATTTAATAATAACCTCTTGAAATTTATAGCTTTTTGGGCAGACTTGCTCCGATTCTAAAATCAGGTTACCTTTATTTACAAATGCTGTCCAAAACAAATCACCATTCCGGTCATTCCCGCGAAAGCGGGAATCCAGAAACACAGCAATGAGAAATTGTTAAAAATACTGGATTCCTGCCTCCGCAGGAATGACGACATAAAAACAACATGCTATTATATCTTCCCTTCTGATTTCCATATGCTGTCAAAGAAAATTTATTTTGGACAAGTGTGACCTCTTATGAAAGCTTATATTAACTAACAACGCCTGTCAACAGGTTTTAAAAAGTAGTCCCTGCACCATGCTAACGCATGTTGCAGGGACTACGCGGGTGGGGCTTTAAACCCCACCCTTGCAATAAGGAAAATCTATAATGCCATTCATCCCCGACCAAAGGTCAGGGCATTCTGGCATGGTGCGGGGTAAAACTCTCATTTTAGCCATTTCAAACCTTCTTTAAACTCATTTGTGACCCTTACTGCGTCATCTATATTAGTAAGAATTGAGGGGGTGAGAAGAATAATCAGTTCTGTCTTTTGCTTCCCCCTGGATGTAGTCTTAAAGAGGTGCCCGAGTACCGGTATATCACCTAAAAGCGGAACCTTATTTTCCGTTTCGCTTGTAGTCTCAGACATGATGCCCCCAAGGATGATGGACTGAGCAGTTGCTGCTACAACCATCGTGTTTATCCTCCTTAAAAGTATCATTGGTGAATCAATCCCGGATGCTATATTTGTTTGTGCCTCACTCACCTCTTGAGATATATTCAATGTGAGGAGACCTTCTGTATTTATTGTGGGTTTTACCCTTAATATTACACCTGTAGTTCTGTACTGGATGTTTCTCATGATGCTCGGCTTCCCAGTAGTTATATCAGGGGCAGAGACCTCACCTGTTACGATAGGAACCTCTGTTCCTATCTGTATCGTTGCCTCTTCGTTATCAAGCACCACGAGTCTTGGACTTGAAAGGATATTTATCCTGTCTTCCTTTGCAAAGGCATTTATAAGGGCCTTAAACTTCTCTGTATCAGAGATAAATTGGTATGTGAGACCTGTAGCAGTGGTGAGTCCGAGCTGTCCTAAGGTCTGAAGTGTATATTTCCCTTCCACCATCTTGTTTTTTATATACCACTCAAGACCATACTTGAGGTCTTCCTTAAGGGTCAGCTCAGCTATTGTTGCCTCAATGAGCACCTGCCGTGGTGGAACATCGAGCCTTTCAAGATAACTGAGGATGCTTCTGTACTGAGCAGGTGTAGTGAGGATGAGTATGAGATTCCTTTTGTCATCGGCTGATATCTTAAGGCCACTGATGGTTAATGTGGGCTGTTGTGGTGACGGTCTTTGTGCGGTCGGGGGCTGTACTGGAGCTGCAGGAGGGGGTGCAACCATGTAAAGATTCCTTAATGCATCAACAAGGTCTGATGCCCTTGAATACTTCGGGGTGTAAGTGAATGCCTTCTCCTCAGTACCTGCTGACTCAGCAGTGTCAAGTTTCCGGTACCAATCAAGGACATATTTCAGGGACTCTTCGTCAGGTGCTACTACAATCAGGTTGTTTAAAAACTTTATGGGAATAAAGAGAATCCCTGGATCTCTGGGTGATCTTGCTACGGTAAAGCCAAGCCCTTCGAGTATGGTGGAGAGCTGGTTTATGAACTCATCGGTCTGCCAGTAGGTTAGTTTAAGCATGGAGAGACTTTTGTTCTGGATATAGGGGACATCAAATAACCCTATGAACTCCACTATCTCTTTTACATCCGTTGCGGGCCCTGAAAGGAGGAGGGCATTTCCCTTTGGATATATTCTTAGATTTATGCCTGTTTTGTAAACCTCCTTGATAATAGAGTCGATATCAGAAGGCCTTATATACCTGAGGGGAACTACCTGTAGCACCTCGGCAGGGCTTTCAGGGACATCCCTGCCTATCCTAATATCCATAGGCCTTTTTGGTTGAAGCCTTGACTTGGTGATGAATAATGCCCCTGCTTTCTCCTCTACGATTAGGTCGTTCTTTTCGAGAAGACCGATCACGTTCTCTAATACCCTCTCTGCAGGCATCTCCTGAGTCATCCTGAAGGTTATGGGGGTTTTCATGTTCTTGACAGGCTCGTCTATGACGAATGTTATCTTCAGGGTCTCCCCAAGGGCATAGATTATGAAGTCTGAAAGGGGCATGTCTTCGACATTGAGCATAACAGGGACTTCTGCATGGACGACCCGCTTTGGGTCTATTGGCTCTGCCTTAGGAAGAGGCTTTTCTGGTGGTCTTTCATAGGTGGGAAGGGTCAACTCCTCTGTCCTTGAAGGTGGTTGCCCTGTGGATTGCCCTATAGTTATGGGCTGGCCTTCAGGGGGTCTGCTTACAACTGATGCTCCAGCAGACTCGCTTTTCGGAAGGGTCCTGGATTTCGGGACAGTGGCGCATCCTGATAATAAGCCTATCAAAGGCAGCACCAGGCAGAGAAAATATAAGAGTCTCTTCATGTCCTTACTTCTTCTCCCTGTCAAGATTGAATATCCTGAGCTCTGTTTCCTTCTTCCCTTTCTTTAATTTTACAGAAAGGATATCTATATCCCTTATAACAGATCCGTCCCCAAGCTTTTCCCCAGGTTTTAATGTAATAATCTCCCCTGTGTAATCCATAAATACAGCCCTTTTATCCTTTCCTCTAAGCACACCAATAAAGCGGTATGGATTTTCAGGAGGAGGGGCTTCGCCTTTAACAATCCTGTAAACACCATCCGGAGAAAAGATGTTGCGTTCTTCTATATGCTTATATTGCCTGACCCTCTGTTTTTCAACCCGTGTAATAGTTTCTGTCATATCCTTCTTTTTTTCAGGTTCTGCCGTCCTGGCGTTGCTAATTAGTGTACTGTAGCTTATCTCTGGTTTCTCTACCACCAGCAGGGGAATAGACAATCCAAATATAGCTATGCATAAAATGTCCATCAGATATTTTTTCATCATCTTTCGATCCTGTATGTGGTCAGTGTAAGGGTATAGACGAATTCGTCCCTACTTTTATCTATCTGAAGACCCTTGATGTCCACAGGTCTCTTCATATTACCTATCTCCTTCAAGAGACCTATCAATCCTTTAGGCATGCCTTTTAATCTCACAAGGACGGATATCTCGCTCAGGTTCTTTCCTGAGATGGTATCAGGGAGTTCAAAGTTAAGAATGCCCATTTCATTCTTTTCAGCACTTTTTATAGCAGACATGAGGATTTCTGACTGTATTACAGAGGCAGCAGAATCCTTTGTATACAAAGGATCAAGGAGTCTCTTTCTCTCCTCAGAGATAGACTCATCTTTCGTCTTATCTGTATGGAGCTGTCTTTCCTTTATTAAGGCCTTTGTCCGGTATGTTTCAGTATATTCATTCAAAAGGGTTTTTTTGTCCTTTGCAGAGTGGCTTAAAGGGATCAGGACAAATTTTAGTACAAATAGGATGATAACCAGATAAATCCCCGCTGTTTTCAATCTTTCCCTTTTAAGTTGACCCATCAGCCGCATGGTACCAGCTCCAGTGTCAGGAGAAAGTTATATGAATCCTGTGCCTTATAGGGTGCACCTTTGAGTTTCACAGTTTTGACGCACCTCGCACCTGAAAGGTTCCTTATAACATTGAGGGGATCCTTTGAAGATAGAGAAAGTTCAAGGTTGTTTTCGTTCAATATCATCCTCGTTATAGATGTGCCCTCCGGAATGAATTCCGCAAGTGCATCCATTACGGTAAGGGGGCCTATCCTTGATTTCCGTTTTTCAATAAGTTCGTTTATTGTATCAGAATGCTCGTCGCTGCCTTTTATCTGTCCTACACCCGCTAGTTCCTTTGTCAGACTATCAAGCCTCTTTGATGTCTCCAGGATAGCACTGTCATAATTTTCGATGGTAATAAAAAGAGAGATTGAGTAGATAATCATGAGATAGATTATTAACCTCAGTAATAATTCTATGCTCGGGGTAAAAGGAATTTCACGTGCATATCTGAAGTCCTTTAGCACTAATCTGTTTATGTTTTTCAGACATAGCGGGTAATCCTTTTGCTGCTCATTCACCACAGGAAGGGTCCCCGAAAAATTTTCTGAAGAAAAATTTTCCAGGGCACAATACAACCTTATCCTCTTGATCTCAAGGGAGTGTCTTCCAAGACTCCTTAAAAACATCTCTATTGCATCATCTCTGAGGGTCCTGAGAGATAATCCACCAATAAATCCATTTTTGTTAGATGCGACCAAGTGTTTCAACCCATCGTGTTCAAAGATGCTTATCTCTGGCTCATCAGAGATAAATGCCATGTCCTCAGGCAGCACATGGGTAAACGGAAAGACCTTTCTTACCCCTTCGTATTGAGAACAATCCCATGCCCATATATCCGCAAGGCTATAGGTAGCAGTCTGTTCTGATACCCTGAAAAAGTAGGCAGGGCTTTCGAGTGGGAAAAGATCCCTGATTTCTATAGAAATAGCTTTGGCTATGTTTTCCCGTGTAGTAGGGGGGTATCTCTTTCTTGTATACAGGAGGAGCTCCCTTGCAACAATCATGACCTTTTTACCGAATCCGGTGAAAGGCTTGAGTGTATCTAAATTGCCTGAGGCGATCCTAATCAATTCAGAGTTCTTCACCCTGTAAGCTTCTATACCATTCTTATGCCAGTAGGATACAAGCATATCTTCATTCTTCCTTCCAGTACATCACACTGTATGGAAAGGTGAGGTTCTGACGGGTATCAATACCTGCATTGATGGTATAGACAGTCTCAGGAATGCCAGCTTTTATTGTTATTTCCATAAAGGGGGAAGGATAAAAATAAATACCCTCCGCATAAACAATCCTCTTCCCCACCAGGGAAAATAATTCCATGTCTGATGAGATCGGCTTCTGGGCAACGTAATCCTTGAGGAATTTAACTACATCTCTGTCTATATCAAGATATGCCATTAAGACTTCCTCTGATGCTGTATTCGGGTTAAAACCAAATGATGGAAGAATTGTGATATAGGGTTCTATCTTTTCATACAATTCTCTGTTCATCCCCTTTACAAGTGTGAATTCCTCCTTATATTGGATAAAATAATCTCTCGGGACATAAGGAAGCCCCTTTGAGTTATAGTAAAATTCTTCCGCCCCATTGAGCCTGACAAGCCTGTCTCTATCAATCCAGTCAAGATAACTTTCTATTATACCAGTTGCATCTTCTCCTGAAAACAATTCTACCAGCCTCTTCATTGCTGACTCATTCAGAGCGCTCAATGACAGCATGCCATTACTGTCTCTGGTGCTTATCTTCACATCTTTTAGTGTAACCTCATTGCCATTTAATGGAATACTTCTGATACCCAAAAGTTCCTCGCCGTTCTGGAATAGGTATTCCTTCTGTGTCTTTTTACCCGAAAGGAGAAGATAAACAAGGGTATCAAATGTGGATTTTGCACTTAACATCGCCTCTGATTTTACCCTGAGCCCTTCTGCCGCCTTGAGATGCTCCTTGACAAGCCAGTTAAAGCCGATTCCGATGGTTATCATAATGGCTGATATGAAGATTGTCAGGAGTGTTGCGGAGCCATTTTCTTTATTCAGGGGGGTATATCTCATTGTAAATCATCTTATTCAAGGAGTTTGTATTTACACCGAGGATTACTGTTTTTCTCTCCCCTGTGCCCATATCTTTATAATCAATCCTGATCGCTTGTGGGAGGACTTTTCTTTTACTTCCATCAAAGTCCCCTGTCCATGACCACTGCCTTTCGAGCAGGTCATAGCCATAGAATTTAATGCTGACATCCCCTATACCCTTAAGGAGCGTTACGGAGTTACCCTTCTTAAAGTCTCCAAAAAGGTATTGTCTCTCTATTTCTTGCATATTTTTTGCGTAAACAGGCAGTTCATAATAAACAATGGAGCGGTTCCCGTCGTCCCCGCGCTCGTTTCTTATCCACACAACAACAGGTTCACCTGTAGCGAGTGGTGATGATGAGACATAAGAGATAAGCTCCTGATTCCCACGAAAGTATGGAAACCACCCGCTATCCCGGGAATATACATAATAATCTGCTGCTGAATTGAGGCTTTTGTTTATCCAGAGGTATTTTGCATTGTCCCAAAAATTAATACCCCTCTCCATCAGTCTATGGTATTGTCCTAATCCTTGATTCAATGCCATTGAGGCAATAGTGACCATCGCAGTGAATATAGCAATGGCTATAAGAACCTCCAGGATGGTATAACCCTTATTAGAAAAGCATCTCTGAAGCGGATACCAGCCTCTTATAGCTGAAGATATTGGTCTCATAATCCCTTTTAGCATCCTTATATATTAACTGGAAACTCACCCTGTACAAATAAAGCTCATGGGGAGATGGGATACTTCCTTCAGCTGTATACATCACTGGCCTTGTACTGTTTAAGAGCCTTGCCTCCCACGCAAGGGTTACACCGTCTCCGATATCCTCTATTCCGCTCTTTTTCTCGAGGTCAAAGGTTTTTATGAGATTTATTGACTGAGAGAGTTTGGATGAAAGGATATTGGAAACATCTGCCCTCCCCAGATGCTGAAACCCGACCCTGAAGAGATACATGGTTGCAGCAATGCTTGCTGTCAGGATGAGTCCTGCTATAAGTATCTCTATGACAAGAAAGCCTTTGTTTTCTCTAAGCAATGGACTGTTAAACATTTTTCTTTTTATCGTGATCATCACTGTCTTGTTAGTCTCATCTCTCCTAAGGGGGGATCAATACCAATGAGAAATATATTACTCTTCATGTTTAAGCGTAATTTGCCGCCAGAGGTCGTGCCGTTTTTATAAAATAGTATGGGTCTTTCTGCATGGATAAATATATCCTTAAACTCCCTTTTTTCACTACCGTCCACTACCAGCTTACCGTCTTTGGTATCTACAAGGCTCTCCTTGCTATAAAGAAAAGACTCTCTTTTTAAAGATGAGAGGAAGATCAGTACCTTCTCTGCTTCAAGCGATTCTTGATAAGTCTTATACATGGAATAAGAAACGGGCATGACAACAGACAACATAATTCCAACGATGCTGATAACAATAAGGATCTCGACGAGGGTAAATCCCGCACCACTCGGGATATTTTTACCTTTCATCCACAGGTTTACACCCGTAGCTTTCTGCTGGTGCGGGGTAAATCCCGCACCACTCGGGATATTTTTACCTTTCATCCACAGGTTTACACCCGTAGCTTTCTGCTGGTGCGGGGTAAATCCCCTGTTCACAACTTTATGTTGCTGACACTCATAACCGTGAGTATCAAGGATATAACAATAATCCCAACGACAACACCCATTATAGTAATAACTATTGGTTCCACGAGCGCAAGTATCCTTCTCATAGAATTCTTGAACCTCTCATCAAAGACCATATAAAATTCAAAGAATATATCCCTTAGATTACCACTTGTTTCACCAACCCTGAGCATGCTATGCATCATGGGCGGCATGAAACTTACGTAAGAGAATACATCTGCAATGCCCTTTCCCTCTTTAATCTGTTGTTCAGTTCTTTCGATTTCTACCTTCATCATAGTGTTTTGTATAACATCCTTTGACAATATCAGGGCATTTATAAACTCAACGCCACTTTTCAGCATTGTGTACATGGAGTATGAAAACTTCGAAAGCTCAAGGTGTATGATCAGGTTTTTTAAAAACGGGATGTATACGAGGTATGAATAGACCCCTTGAAGTATTTTTTTCAGATTCATATATCTTAAAGATATGCCTATCAGGCCAATGCCCAAGAGGAAAAAGAATATATTGGTGGAGTTTATGAAATTGCTGATGGAATACAGTACCCTCGAGACAAAGGGTAAAGAGGCACTTTCCTGACCAAATATGCTGAAAAATCTCGGGATAATTAACTTGAATATAGCAAATAGAATTACGATGCTTGCAAATACAAGGAAGATAGGATATGCCATTGCGTTTCTTATCTCGTTTTTAAACTGTATCTGAAAATGTATATACTGTGCGATATTTTCAAAGGCAGCTCTGATGTCACCCACATTCTCTCCAACCTTTATCATCACATTTATGAGTGGGTTAAACTTTTGAGTGTCTGCAAACGCCTGCGACAGGGTCTTCCCACCTTTTATGTCCCTGAGAATCTGCGCCAGTGTATCCTTGAGAGATGTTTTTGAGGTAGAGCCTAAAAGTATGTCCAGGGCATGATCTATATTTATGCCGGCATTTAGAAGGACACTTAATTCCTTCGAGAGATTATACAGATCCGTGTCTGTTATCCTTTTCTTGCCAAAGGGCCTCTTCTCTAAAAGGCCTTTCTTTTCGGCTAAATATATAATCGTAAGCCCCATCCCCCTTAGCCTTGACATAGCATCATCGGGGTTAATAGCCGATAATGTCCCCTTCAGTTCCTTGCCTGAAATATCCACCCCCCTGTATTGGAAATTCATCAAGTAACCCTCAAGACCTCTTCAATTGTTGTGCGGCCGTCTATTACCTTCAGTATCCCATCATCTCTTAATGTCCTGAAATAAGGGTAAGAGACAATGGAGTCTCTTATAGCCTCAAGGGAATGCATTCTAATGAATATCTTCTTTAGATCCTCCTCATATTCAAATAGCTCAAATATGGCAGTGCGGCCTCTGTATCCAGTGCCAACGCATTTGGAACATCCCTTACCTCTCCTGAAATTTATGTTACCAATAAGTGCACGGTATTTATCATGGATCTCATATATCCTGTATTGTTTTATGATATCCTCTGAGAGATAGTCTTCAGTGCTACAGTGAGGGCAGTTCAATCTGATGATACGCTGGGCAATAATACCAATAACAGAGGCATTAATCAAATAATCTTCGATTCCCATGTCTAAGAGCCTGAAGAGGCTGCTTGCTGCATCGTTGGTGTGTAATGTGGAAAGAACAAGATGACCTGTAAGGGCAGACTGGATGGATATCCTCGCTGTTTCCTTGTCCCTTATCTCACCAACCATTATTATGTCCGGGTCATGTCTCAGGATAGATCTGAGGGCACTTGCAAAGGTTAATCCTACATCGCTCTTTACCTGTAGTTGGTTTAGACCCCCAAGCTGGTATTCCACGGGATCCTCTATGGTTACTATCTTTTTCTCATCGTTATTTAGATATGTGAGCATGGAGTAAAGGGTTGTAGTCTTTCCTGAACCTGTTGGCCCTGTTACGAGTATCATACCGTATGGCTTTGAGATCATATTCCTGATAATAGTATAGTGGTCATCCATCTGCCCGAGATGCCTCAAGTCAAAGCTGAGTCTACCTCTGTATAGGAGTCTTATTACCACATCTTCTCCTTTGAGGATTGGTATTGTTGAAATTCTTAAATCAAGGAAGGTGGAGCCTATCTTTGTGGTAAACTTCCCATCCTGGGGCAATCTCCTTTCAGCAATATCTAAACCAGAAAGGAGCTTAATCCTTGATACCAGTGCAAGATAAAATTCCTCTTTCAGTGAATCAATATCATGCAGTACCCCGTCTATTCTAAACCTCACCCTATATCTATTCTCAGAAGGTTCTATATGGACATCTGATGCAGTCAGCTCTACGGCACGGCTCAACATGCTGTTCAGGTACTTAATAACCGGTGCCTCAAATGCCATATCTTTCAGTCTCTCAACGCTCTCCTCAACGCCTAAGGAAACAACACCATCCATAGAATCCAGAATGTATTTTTTTGAAAGATCCTTGATGGTTTTTTCAGGGGCCAATATCAGATGTATATCGTAATCCATGGACTTTGCAACATAATTAATGATAGGATTTTTTAGTGGGTCATTTGTTACGAAGCTCAAAATGCGGGATTGATGGTCTATCCCAATGGGGACAAATCCATTCTCAACAACAAAATTGATATCTAACTTATCCTCTACGAAAGATAAGATATCTTCTGTGGATGAATTGCTATTTTCGCTATTTAAAACAGGCAGCTTAAGCTGTGCTGAAAGGGCTTGGAGTAGTTGCGTTTCGGTGATCGTACCTGTCTGAATAAGAATTTGCCCTATATAACCTCCGACCTCCTTCTGGATATCTAATGCCTTGTTTATATCTTCTGCCTTTACTCCGAAGAGGTTTAGCAGAATTTCACCTATAAGCATTGCTACCAGTTCTTTATAGCCCTTTCATCGAGCCTGTTATTGGGACCAAGTGAATAAAGGTCAAAGGGGCCATGTTCTCCGGGGCATTTATACTGGTATTCTTTACCCCATGGATCAAGAGGTATTTCTTTCTTTGAAAGGTAAGGACCTCGCCATTTAGGATCGTCGGAGGTTATAAGTTCGTTAAGAGAATTGGGGCACATACCAACATCAAGAATGAAAGATTGAACACTTGATGAGAGCATCTCTACCTGTGCCTTGGTTATCTCTTCCTTTGATTTTTCAAACCGTCCAAGAAGATTCGGAGCTATTAGAGAGGCTATAAGCCCGATTATTGCCACCACTATTAGTATTTCTATAAGTGTGAACCCTCTTTGATTGTTTTGTTTTAACCTTTTCATCTGGAAGATACCTCTTCTAATGTCTTATTCAAATATCTCATGACAAACGGCACCTTCTCAATATGAGTGGATGATCCTTCCGGATCAGGCAACTTTGTCGATTTTTATTATAGCCCACTGTAGGCTTTAATAACAACCTCGGGTTCTCCAGTCATTTTTATGGAATGGTTTTCTATCCACATCACCTTATCACATATCCTCTTTACATCCGTCATAGAATGTGAAACAAAAACCATTGTAACTCCGCTTTTTTTAAAGCCCATCATTTTATCAATACACTTTTTCTGAAATTCACATAACCGCAAAAACTACACATTACTCCTTCATTTTGTCTTTTAAAAACTGCTCAAAGTTTCTTATATCTGATTCTATATTGTCCCAGACCAAGAGGGTTTTCTGCTTTAGATCGTTGACCTTTGTTGAGTCAAGTTCATATGTGTAAGCATGTCTAAAGGTGTGTCTAAATCTTCTCAATTCATCAAGGATTTTATAACTCTCTTTCGATAAAAATGGCGGTCTTATTCCTGGAACTTCAAGAGTCATTCTCTTTAGAAGTTCTCTGTGGTATATGGAGGAGTCATTTATCTGATTTTCAAAGGTCCTTGCTACCTCTTTAAATAAGTCTTCAAAGGCACAATAAAGGTTATGCAGGAAATAGCCCAGGTAAACTGTTTTCACATTGCCTGCAGGCTCGGTGTTTTTTATCTCTCCAAAGAGTTTACCTATCTCCTCTTTCTGATCTGCTAAATAGCCCATTAACAATGCAATAGCTTCTATCTTCATAACACCCTCAAGCCGTATTTTTCAATACTCTCTTTAAATTTACATTTCTCAAGCTCAATCAACTCTATTTCTCTACTAACAAGATCCTCAAGCTCTGCTGAAACCCTGAAATAATCATCTGAAAAACCATCTACAGCAATATCTATATCTGAAAAATCATAAAACGCCCCTTCTTTTAAAACTGAGCCTATTATATAAACCCCTTTCACCTTTTTGTGGGTGAAATAATCCCTGAGTTTCATGATCAAAGTATCAAGGGTCTCTATCCTTATCTTTTCCCTCTCAGTATATTTCCTCTCGATAATCTTTTCCCATAAAGAGGTATCAAAAGGCATATTCTCCTCCTTATTGTTATTCTTAAGCTAAAGGCTGCAGTCCCACTATATATTTAACTTAATCTGTCGTTTCACAGCTCAGAATAATTAATAAAGGGACACGCCCCCCATATTTTTAGAGAAATTTAGCATAATCTTCTCGTTCATTTTCATCCAGTCAATAGGGTCAAGAAAAATAACGTTGTCCCTATGTTATATTATAATTTTATTATAACCCGCTACAACAACCTTGGGCTCTCCTATCATTTTTATGGTATGCGACTCTATCCACATCACCCTGTCGCATATCCCCTCCACATCAACCATAGAGTGCGATACAAAAACCATTGTAACCCCACTTTTCTTAAATCCCATCATTTTATCAATGCACTTTTCTGAAACTCTATATCTTTCAGCCAGAATCTCGTCATTAATAAGATTTCAAGGCCAAATGTGCTATCCTCAACCATCTACTTATCTCCGAACCACCATTCAATAAATTCCCTTGCTGCCCTGATTGCTTTCCCGCATTTCTCTTTAACCTCGTTTGCATCATCAACAGTATATTCTTTATATGGAATCCATAAAGTACCTTCGTCCATTCCTGGGTAACGGCTCCAGGTTACCTCTGGCTCTACTTCAGAACTCACCCTTGCGATCTGCATGAGTTTTTCCCTCCAGTCTTTATTGAGTTTTCTTTCCCCAAGTTCTTTATTCAGTATCTCTCCAACAAAATGAGTCTTTTTGAATATCCCGAAACATATCAAGACAGCCTTTACCGCTTTCTCTACAGACTGCTGAAAATGATATACCGCTTTGTCATAATAACCATTATTCATAATGCTCGTGCCAATCTTAAAATCCCTTTCTCCATCTATAAGCATTGCTATTGCGAAGTCCTCATTACTCACCTTAGAAAGTAACACTGCCTTTCTATCAAGTACGGGAAATTTCCAACCATCGTCAAGTTTCTTGATCCCTCTCTCGGATATGTACACCCTCGTTTCTTCAATCAAAGATTTCAAGAAATCATCCTCATCCAACAGAATGATACCCTCCCATGCAATATCCAGAAAGAGGGGATTATGATTTTTGAAATTTGAGAGACACTCTTTTGTTGTCAGTAACAAAATATCCAATGGAAAGTCCAATAAAAGCCATTCTTTGATGGCAGCAATTTTTCTACCCCTTTTATGCCTTCTTGGATTAATCTCATCTGAAATCAACAATATATCAAGGTCTGAGTCTTTCTTCTGTGCACCCTTTGCCCAAGAGCCATAAATAGCAGCAGCCTTCACCTTAATGGGTAAAGCTTTCAATTTTCCAATAATATTTTCCTTTATATCCGTCAATTCTCAGTCCTTCTTTTTATTTTCATAATGGCATGATCCGAAAAATTTTATCTCTTCTGTTTTTATTTATCCTTCCCTTAGGAATCATATCAAATCACTCATCCTCATTTGTCATTGACTATTTCCCGTATAACCTGCAATAACAGCCTTGGGCTCTCCCAGCATCCTGGCAGTGTGATTCTCTATCCACATCACTCTGTCGCATATCCTTCCTATATCCTCCATAGAGTGCGATACAAAAACCATTGTAACGCCACTCTTCTTAAAACCCATCATCTTATCAATGCACTTCTTTTGAAATCCCATATCTCCTACAGCCAGAATCTCATCAATCAGCAAAATCTCGGGTTCGAGGTGTGCCACAATGGAAAATCCGAGCCTTGCAAGCATGCCACTTGAATACGTCCTGATGGGCTGGTCTACAAAGTCACGAAGCTCGGAAAACTCGATGATCTCATTCATTTTCCTTGAGACCTCCGCCCTCGTAAGTCCCATAAGGACACCATTGAGCATGATATTCTCCTTTCCTGTAAGCTCGTGATGAAACCCTGCCCCAAGCTCAAGAAGAGGTGAAATCCTGCCTTTTACTATCACTCTGCCTTTGCTTGGCTTTAAAACACCTGCAATAAGTCCTAATGTGGTGCTCTTGCCAGCACCATTTCTGCCTATTATGCCAAAGGTTTCTCCTCTGCAGACCTCAAAAGATATATCACGGAGAGCTTCAAATCTTGAATTCTTTAAAGAGTTTATCCCTCTTGGAAGGTGGAAGAGAAAGTTTTTAATCCCCCCTGTGAGATGGTGATACAGAGGATAGCTTTTGCTTACATCGTTAAATATAATTACAGGCTCTTTCATAGGACTTCTGCAAACTTCCAAGAGAGTCTTCTGTATATCAGATAACCTATCATAAAAGCAAAAATACTATATGTAAGACTGATTATCAAAGATAACGGGTCTAATATGCCATTTAGGAAGAGGTTTCTCCAGCTCACCATCAAGGGGGTAAGGGGATTAATGTTTACTAAATATTTATATCTCTCTGGTATCATGCTTTCAGGATAAATGATAGGGGTAAAGTAAAACATGAGTGTCGTAAATATAACCGCCAATCTTTCAAGGTCTCTAAAGAATAGATTTGTTGATGAGACAGTAAGGCAGAAACCATAAGTCATCAGGAACTGTATGGCTAACAATGCTGGGATGCCATAAACCCAGGAAAGCGAGGGTGATTTATGATAAATAAAAAGGAAAAGCACTATAACGGGGATAGCTAAGATAAAGTGAATCATGTCCTGAAGAACCTGTGTAAAGGGAATCAAATTTCTTGGAAAATTCACCTTTTTTATTATTGATGCATTCCCAAGAAAGACCATTGAAGCAGCATTCACTGAATTGCTAAACCACTGCCACGGGAATAGCCCAGCGATAAGAAAGAGGGCATAATCCTCTATCTGTATTCTCATAACCACCTTGAAGGCTATGAAAAAAACCATGGCAAAGGCAAGAGGATGACCTATTGACCAGAGATAGCCCAGGAAGCTATTCTTGTATCTGACTTTTATTTCCTTCTGTGTCAAAACAGTTATTAAATCAATGTAATGCTGAATCTTTAAGTTCATAAATTGTTAGCAAGCTCCCTCCCTTTTCAGTACCGTCTTTACGGTTTTAAATAGAATAACAACATCGAGCCACAAATTCCAGTTTCTCACATACCATGAGTCAAGAGCTACTCTGTAATCATAACTGGTATTGCTCCTACCTGAAACCTGCCAGAGGCCGGTAATGCCGGGGGTAACGCTGAAACAGATGTGCATTTTTTCTCCAACTGCGTTTACCTCATCTGGAAGATATGGCCTTGGTCCTACAATGCTCATCTTACCCCGAAGAACATTTATCAGTTGTGGCAGTTCATCAAGGGATGTTTTTCTAAGAAACTTTCCGACTTTTGTGATTCTCGGGTCGTCTTTTATTTTCCAGGATTGTTCCCATTCTCTGCGTATATGTTCATTGTTACCAAGAAGATCCTGCAATTTTTCTTCTGCACCTTTATACATTGTTCTGAATTTATAACATCTAAAAAGCTTTCCTTTTCTGCCTATTCTTAGCTGGGAAAAAATAGCAGGGCCTGGTGAATCAAACTTTATAAGGAGGGATATAATTATAACGGGAAAGAATAAGAAAAGTATAAAAAGGCTACCCACGATAAAATCGAAACACCGTTTTATGAATATATTTAATGGTTTTGCAAGATTGTTCTGAATCTCAAGGGCAAATGCCTGTTCCCGGAAAAAGTGCTGGAGTTTTGTCCCGAGGACAGCAATACCCAAAATATCCGGTACAAACAGGATGTTTTCAGCCTTATGCTGAAGCCTGTTTATAAGCTCGTTTAGTCTTTCTTTACCTGCTCCAGGCATTGCGATAATAATAGCGCTTATGCCGCTTCTGCCTATATATCTCTCTGCCCTATCTATACCTCTATGAACCTTGATACCATCTATCAATTTTCCAGCCTTTTCAGGGTCGTCATCAAGAAATCCTGCAACTTTATAACCAAGGTTCTGCTCTTCTTTCAAGGCCTTCGCTACGAGTTGGCCTGTCTTTCCGGCACCGAGAATGAGTACCTTACTTCTCAATAATCCCATGTTCATGAGGAGCTTCTTTGCATTTATTCTTAAGGCCGGAAAGACAAAGAAGGAGATAAGACTCATTAAGATTATTACCGTCCTTGAATATTTTTCTCCCATCTTTCCGAGAAACAGTATGCTGAAAACGGCTATTGTCGAAAAGAAAATCGCCTTCCATAACTGTTTTATCTCGTCCCAGAAGGAAAACCTCTTTGTAAAGAGACCTTCATATACAAAGAAGGAGATCCAGATAGGGAAGACCCACCAGTAGGTTAATATATATCCTCCTAGGAATTCAGGAAATCTAATGAAAGAAGGAAGAATCTCTCTTCTTATGAGTATTGCAAATTCAAGACTGAGGGCAATGGTGGAAAGATCAATTACAAAAAGGCAAACAAAATAAAGCACCTTTTTCATAATTTATCCCAAAATAGCAGGAAGCAAATGTTATTATTACTGATTGGTTATCCACCTATCGCAAGCCTCTCTATCAGTAAGGATGGCAAACCCTCTTTTCTCATCTTCTTCTGTACACTCTCAACATCATTGGGTACCCTCACTATCTACATCTTTTAGTTCACAACTATACTATATCATATCTTTAAGGCCTTATCGCGGAGCTTCCAAGAAATAACTCCATCTCCTATTTAAATCTGTACCCTATAAATAACCCGCTCTGGGTCATTTTGGAATCCGGGTCTTCAAATCCCGAATATCTGTAAAATAAACCTATAAGAAAGGCTTTCAATTTTATTCCGCCTTCTGCAGAGAAACCATACCTAAATTTCGGCTTGAGATCATTCTGGGTTCTTGCAGAAAAAGGTCTTGTTATCCCGGCTTTTATATAACCTTTTTCATTTTCTATCCCCATCCCAACTGCAAAATTATAAAATTTCAGAGATTTCTAGGTTTGCCATGTTTCTCCTTTTTCCCACTCTTCGAAACCAACACCGGCATAGGGATAAAACAAAATACCATTAGTCTTAAAGTAATATTTAATATCTCCATAAATACTGTAGCCTTCCCTGGGTATAATTCCTTTATCATCGTCTAATCCCTCAGCCACCCACCATTTTTCAAGACTGATTCCTGAACCAAAAGAATTAAATTTGACATTAGTATTTAAACCACCTGCAATTAAAGATTTATGACCCCCTATACCACCAAGCTGGTCCCATGCAATTGTTCCTCCTCTTAGATAAGGCTCTATTTCTAATTCCGCTGTTCCTAATTGTATTGCATAGGCATCACTAAAACTTCCTATCACCCCTAAAAAGATAAAAGTTAACAATATTGTTTTTGATCCTTTCATTATTGCACCCTGCATAGTTTGTTTTCCTCCTTTTTGATCTATCTTGCTCGTGGTTTATCTTCCGCTTGAAAGTCTTTCTATAAGTAATGAAGGTAGGCCCTCTTTTATCATCATCTTCTGTACTGACCCTACATCATAGGGAACCCTTACTATCTCCATCTTTTCATCATCAACAGCCGCATAGCATGCCTCCGGGTTCCCATCCCTGGGCTGACCGACACTTCCAGCGTTTATTATGTATCTCTCCGTTTTTCCTATAGAAGCTGCCTCCTTATATGTGACAAGCTCTCCTGACGGGAGCCTCTCTATAATAAACGGCTGATGGCTATGCCCGAGGAAACAGAATTTGTTGTCGAAATAATGGAAATTTATCTCTGCATCCCAGAGTGTGAGTAGATAATGCCACTCCTCCGGCTCCTTCGGGGTCGAATGCACAAGAAGTATATCTCCCATTTCTTTTTTAACAGGGAAGGATCTAAGGGTTTTGCGATTCTTTTCTGTGAGCACACGCTTTGTCCACTCTATCGCTGCCCTTGCATATACATTGAAGTATGCGATATCTGTTAGTCCGAGTACCCCCCAATCGTGGTTGCCGGCAAGCATGATCTCACATCTGTTTGTGAGAAGCTCAATGCATTCATTCGGGTTAGGGCCGTATCCTACTGCATCTCCAAGAAATAATACATCCTCTATCTTCCTTTGATCCATATCTTTTAGAACGGTCTCGAGGGCCTCGAGATTTGAGTGGACATCAGAAAGCACGGCATAGGGCATCAGGCTTCTCCGCCTGAGGCGGACTTACCAACCTCTTTCGCAAGCCTGTCAAGAATACCATTGATGAAGGGAGCTGCCTCTGAAGAAGAGAATTTTTTTGCTATCTCTATTGCCTCATTTATCGTAACGGCAGACGGAATATCTTTCCTGTAGAGTATTTCATATGTAGCAAATCTCAGTATATTCCTGTCTACTGCAGCCATCCTCTTTAGTATCCAGTTTTCTGCTACCCTTTCAATCATCGAGTCTATCTCATTCAGCCTTTTTATGGTCCCCCTGACAAGGTCCTCTGTGAACCTCTTAACGTCCTCGCTCTCTTCCTTGTCAGACCAGAAAGCTTCGAGGTCTTTGCTATCAATCTCTTTCCCTTTAAAATCTATCTGGAATAGTATCTGTAGTGCATACTCTCTTGCCCTGCGACGCTTCATTTGAAAGTGAAAAGTGAAAAGTGAAAAGTGAAAAGTGAAAAAAGACCCGTTTTATAGCCTTTATTAATCACTGTTCACTATTCACTGTTCACAGTTTTTTGAGGAGTTGTGCCATTTCAATAGCTACCATTGCTGCATCCCATCCCTTATTACCACTCTTTGTGCCAGCCCTTTCAACAGCCTGCTCTATGGTATCAGAAGTTATGATTCCAAAGGCTACAGGCACACCCGTCTCTATCGAGGCTGATGCAATGCCTTTTGACACCTCTGCAGCAACATATTCGAAATGTGGGGTTGAACCCCGTATAATTGTACCGAGACATAGGATTGCATTATATGTCCCTTTCAATGCCAATTTTCTGACTAACATAGGGATCTCAAAAGAGCCCGGAACCCTGATAATATCTATATCCTCTTCCTTTGCCCCGTGCCTTAACAGGGCATCAAGGGCACCATCGAGCAACCTGCTTGTAATAAAATCATTAAACCTGCTGACAACTATACCAAATCTTAGCCCCTTGGCCTGAAGCTCACCTTCAATGATCTTCATAGAAACCTCCCTTACACATTATCAAGCATATGCCCTAACTTCTTCTTCTTTGTTTTGAGGTAGATAATATTTTTTTCATGTGGCCTTACCTCTATAGGGACCCTTTCAACCACCTTAAGGCCATACCCCTCGAGTCCGATGATCTTCCTCGGATTGTTTGTCATAAGTCTCATCTTCCTCACACCGAGGTCAACAAGTATCTGCGCACCAATGCCATAGTCTCTGAGGTCAGGCCTGAAACCGAGCTTGATATTAGCCTCAACAGTGTCAAGACCCTTATCCTGCAGCTCATATGCCTTCAGCTTGTTTATCAAACCAATGCCTCTGCCTTCCTGCCTTATATAGAGGATAACCCCTTTGCCTTCTCTCTTAACCATCTCCATTGCCCTGTGTAGCTGTTCTCCACAGTCGCATCTCTTTGAACCGAAGACCTCTCCCGTAAGGCACTGAGAATGGACCCTGACGAGGACCTCATCTTCTGGTTTGATTTCACCTTTAACCAGGGCAACATGAATATTGTCGTCAATATCATTGGTATAAGCTATAGCATTAAACTCGCCGCCATATTCCGTTGGCAGTTTTACCGTTACGAACCTTTTTACAAATAACTCTGTCCTCATCCTGTATCCGATAAGGTCCTTTATTGTGACTATCTTGAGATTATGTTTTTTTGCAAATTCCATAAGCTCGGGGACCCTTGCCATTGTCCCATCATCATTCATTATTTCACAGATAACACCTGCTGGATAAAGCCCTGAAAGCCTTGCTAAATCAACAGAGCCCTCTGTCTGTCCTGCCCTTTGAAGCACACCACCTGGCCTTGCCTTCAGGGGGAATACATGACCCGGTCTTGTAAGGTCTTCCGGTCTTGTTTTCGGGTCGATAGCAGTCCGTATCGTCGTTGCCCTGTCTGCTGCTGAGATGCCTGTTGTGACGCCTTTTTTGGCCTCTATCGAGACTGTAAAGGCAGTGCCAAAAGGTGATGTGTTGTCAGCCGTCATCATCGGGAGCTTTAGTTCTTCTACTCGCTCTACGGTAAGGGAAAGGCAGATGAGACCCCTTCCGTACCTTGCCATGAAGTTGATCGCCTCCGGTGTTACCATCTCTGCTGCCACACACAGGTCACCCTCGTTTTCCCTATCCTCATCGTCAACAAGGATAACCATTTTGCCCTTTGCTATATCCTCTATGGCTTCGTCAATTGTATTGAATCTATACTTTTCCATTTTTAATCCCCCTATAAGGGTTCGAGGATTCAAGGATTCGAGGGTCCAAGTTTTTTACTAATACATCCACTCGACCCCTTGACTCCTTGACCCCTTGAATCCTATCACTTGATGTATCCCTCTTCTATCAGGGTTTTCATGAGACCTGAGTCTTTTTTTTCCATCCTGAGAAATCTTGCAACATACTTTCCTATAACATCCACCTCGATATTCACAGTATCGCCAGGGCCTTTGAATCCCATCGTTGTGAGCCTTGCTGTATGTGGGATAATCACTACAGTAAAACTGCCTTTTAGTACATCAACAACGGTGAGGCTTATTCCATCTACAGCAACTGAGCCTTTCTCAACAAGAAAATCAATGATTTCCGGAGGCGCCTCTATCTCTATCTTGAAGGCATCCCCTATATCTGTCCTTGACCTTATTCTGCCTATACCATCCACATGTCCTGAAACAAAATGCCCGCCGAGCTTTGAGTCAGGCCGAAGGGAAGGCTCAAGGTTAACACGGTCGCCAGGTCTCAGCTGACCAAGGTTTGTAGACCTCAGGGTCTCATCAGAAAGGTCGAATCTTATGGTGCCACCTTTTATATCAACTGCTGTAAGACATACACCATTGACCGAGATGCTGTCGCCTATCCTTGCATCTTTTATGATCTCTCTTGAATTCAGGGAAAGGTGGACAATACCCTTCTTCTCTATCGAAGTTACTTCCCCCATCTCTACAATAATACCAGTAAACATCTTACCTCTCTGTGTCAATAGTAAACTTGAGGGTTTTTCGATATATACCGAGTATATCTACTACCTCGAACCACGAAGTCCTAATCCTCATAATCCTACCAGTTCTGGAGACCTCTATATCTCCTTTACTTATGGGTATCTTCAACTCTTTTGCCCTTTCAAATACCTTGTCCCTGATTCCCTCCTCATTTTCGAGGGAAACCCTCGAAATTTCTTTTGCATCAGCCTTAAAGGCTAAATATCGGTAATAGGGCATGCCGAATTTAATACCCGAATATGCAAGAAAGGCAAAAAGTAGGAGCCAAAAAATTGCCTTTTTCATTGTACTGACCTCCCTACTCTATTAAACCTGAGCCAATTTTTTTTGGAATCCCAGGACCAATAAATAATAAGGGCCTCACCCTTTATATCCTTTATATCAACGAATCCCCAGTATCTGCTATCATGACTCTGGTCTCGATTATCCCCCATAACAAAGACCTTATCCTCAGGCACGGTTATTGGCCCAAAATTGTCTCTCGGGTTAATTCCCTTTGGTATGATATAGCTATCAGAATGATGCGCATAGGGTTCTATAACTGCCTTTCTGTTCACATAAACTGTTTTGTCCCTCGACTCTAAAATATCACCCTCGGTGGCGATAACCCTTTTTATAAAATCCTTCTTAGGGTTCTCAGGGTATTTAAAAACTATTATATCCCCTCTTTCCGGCCTCTTGAATACCAAAAACCGCCTATCAGAAAAGGGAATCTTTGTTCCGTATATAAACTTATTGACGAGTATATGGTCACCAATAAGAAGTGTAGGAATCATTGAGCCAGAAGGGATCTTAAAGGCCTGTATGACATAGGCCCTTATAACGAGTGCAAGTAACAGGGCCGTGAGTATAGCCTCTGCGTATTCCCTTATAAGTCTTTTTCTGTCCTTTTTCATTCAGAATATAACCTCGAAAGGGTCATTCTCAAAGACAAGCCCTGCAGAGCCAATAATCCCTGCATCTTCTCCAAGTAAAGAAGGGATTATCTCTACTGCACCAAAGAGTTCCTTAAAGGCCCTTTTAGATGCCTCTTTTATAGCCTCCTGGATATATATATCCCATGCCCCTGTAAGGCCACCCGCGAGGATTATTGCCTCAGGACTCATCACGTTAATAATATTTGCAATTCCGATGCCGAGATACCTCCCAGCTTCCCTAAGTGTCTCCCTTGCGAGACTGTCTCCACCGAGGGCTGCTCTGTAGATATCCTCTGCCGTGAGTTTGTAAAAGTTCCCACCACAGAGTTCCTTCAGTATACTCTCTCTGCCCTTCTCCAGTGCAGATACTAATTTTGATAGCATCGCCCTCGCAGATGCGTAGGATTCAAGACATCCATAATTACCACAGAAACATTTTTCACCATCTGTATTTATGGTCATGTGCCCTATCTCTGCAGCCACATTAAGAAGTTTTTTGTCCTGTATTATTCCACCTCCTATGCCCGTGCCGAGGGTAAAAAGGACAAGGTTTGAGAATTCCTTTCCCGCACCAATCCATTTTTCTCCAAGTGCTGCGGCATTTGCATCATTCTCAATGAACACGGGCACCCTGAATTTCTCTCTCATTTCATTTACAAGATTAATCCCTTCTACAGCAGGGAGGTTCGGAGAGATTACTATCCTGCCGCCTTCCCTGTCAACAAGCCCTGCTACACCGAGACCGATTCCTGCAATCTCATCAGAAAAAAGGCTGCCTGCTATCCTGAAAATAGAGTCAAGTATCTTTTCGGATGTCGGCTCCTTCATCTTCCTGATAATCTCACCATCCCTCGTGACCAATGCCACCCTCAGATTTGTGCCACCGAGATCGATACCTATCGCATATTTTTTATTCATTTACTCTTCTCTATAAACCTCTATTGCTATCTCAGGGCACATCTGTGCACATATGGCACAGCCCGTGCATTTCTCCTGATGTTCAGGGTGTGCAGGGAAAAAGCCCTTCCCGTTGAATCTATCTGAAATAATTATAACCCCCAATGGGCACGCATCCACACAATAGGTGCAGCCCTTACATAGCTCCTCGTCTATTACGATCATGCCCTTCATTTAAAAACCTTTTCTCTTTTTCTGTCATTCCGACTTGCCCCGTTAGAAAGCTCAATTCTAACGGGGCTTGTTCGGAATCCTTCTTTTCCCAGAAAGATTCCAGACCCTGGCCTCGCTCTGCGAAGCAGGGCGGGCAAGCTGGAATGACGTTTGGTCTGTATATCACTTACACGAGATTTCTTCATTCTCCTTTGTATCGGTTTATCAGCATAAATGTTTCATGCAGCACTCCCGAGCAATTCCTGCGCATGCCTTAAAGAGACCTCTGTAATCTTACCACTCAGCATGCGTGCTACCTCATCCAGTCTTTCCCTACCTGTAAGCTCTTTTACCTCAACATATACCCTTTCATCTCTCTGTCTCTTATCAATTTTTAGATGGAAATCTCCGAGAGAGGCAATCTGTGGTAGGTGGGTCGTGCAGAGCACCTGGTGTCTATTGGATATTGCCTTTAGTTTATTCCCTACAACCCCTGCAGTCCTTCCTCCAATTCCTGCGTCAACCTCATCAAAAATGAGAATAGGTATATTGTCAACATCTGCAAGGATGCCCTTCAGAGCAAGCATAACCCTCGAGAGCTCACCGCCTGATGCGATCTTTATAAGTGGCTTTGGAGGCTCGCCGGGGTTTGCAGAAAACATAAACTCAACCCTATCGAGGCCGTTAGACGTGATAGATTCCTGCCTTATATCTATTCTGAATTCCGCGTTACGGAAGGCAAGTTCTTCCAGTTCCTTTTCGACAAGCTCCTCTATTCTTTTAGCAACCTTCCTCCTTTTTTCAGAAAGGGAAAGGGCAGCCCTTAGAAGCATATCTTCTTTCATGTTGAGCTCAGCCTCTATAGAGTCGAGCCTTTCATCTGAGAGCTCGAGTCCCTTAAGTTCTTTCTCTGCCTCATCCCGGTATCTGAGGATAGTTTCGATACCTTCGCCATATTTCCTTTCGAGTCTCTTGACTAATTCGAGCCTCTCTTCGATTTCAGCAAGCCTTTCAGGTTCAAGGTCATATTTGTCCCTAAATCCTCTAAGGGAGATAGCTGCATCCTCAAGGAAGGGAAGTGCTGACTCAAGTAAATTCAGGGTCTCAGATACGCTCTGGTCTATAGAGGACATCTCTCTCACTTTAGCTATTACAGAAGAAAGCCTTTCCGTACAAGAGCCCTCAGAGCCATAGAGTATTGAATAGGCCATCTCTGTTAATTCCTTTAACCTACTCAGGTTTGATAGAATCGTCCTCTCTTCAGTAAGTGCCTCTTTCTCGCCATGCCTCAGAGAGGCTGCATCTATTTCATTAATTTGAAACCTGAAAAGGTCAAGCCTGTGTGCCCTCTCTTTCACCTTTTGTTTTAAACCATCCTTTTCCCTTCTGAGTGCCTGAACCTCGCTATAAAGGGATTCTACAGTTTCTCTGTCATCATGGAGTTTGCCGTATGAGTCAAGAAGGGCTCTATGTTTCTCAATTGAGGTAAGGCTCTGATGTTCGTGCTGTCCATATATATCAACAAGGTATCTTCCGACCTCTACAAGGCTCTGCAGGTTTACCATCGTGTCACTTATGTATGCCCGGTTTTTGCCTGCGAAAGAAATAGATCTCCTCAGAATAAGGCCATCGGATATATCAATGCCAAGATCAGGGATATTGTCCCCTTCTACTTCAAAATATGCCTGAACAATTGCCTCCTTTTCACCTGATCTGACTAAATCTGACTGGGCCCTGCTACCGAGGGCAAGACTAAGGGCATCCACAATTATTGACTTCCCGTCGCCTGTCTCACCTGTGAGTACATTGAGTCCGCCCTCAAACCTGACCTTCAGGTCATCAATGATAGCAAGATTTTTGATTCTTAGTTCTTTTAGCATCTAATATTTTACGGTGAATCCTTTCAGGTCACCCTTGGGTTGTTCCCATTTCACCTCTATATTCGTAACCCTTGCGCCAGGCGGGCCGATGTAGCACTCTCTAATAGCCCGCTCTATAAGCCCTTTCGTGCCCTCAAATACAGCTTCAACCCTGCCATCGTGGAGGTTTCTTACCCAGCCTTTCAGACCGAAGGTATATGCAATATCCCTGGCAAAGGCCCTGTAAAAGACACCCTGTACCCTTCCCTCGACGAATAAATGAGCTCTTGCCTCATCCATATTTTCAAATTATATCATACCGACTGAGTGAAAGGAATATTTATAAGGGAGGAGTTTAAAGAAAAAAAGAAAAGGCCGCCCGCCTCAGGCGGGGCGGCCTTTTCTCAGGAAAAACATTTTATGGAGTCAGAATTAGACGCATCAGGACAGCAGTTTCTGTCTCTTTAAAATGTCTTGCGGTGCCTCCTTTCTCCGACCTCTCAATGACTAACCCGTCTCCTTCTGTACTTTTACAGTAATTGGCATCGAGCATAATCCTGACTTTGGGATTCCATATCCAGCGTATACCACCAGTTACGGAATAACCTTCACTGCTTCCTTGAAGAGGTGCGTTTGTTCCACTAAATAAATCGCTTGAACTGTCATGAAAGGCGTACCTTGCGAGAAGTTCCCATGCACCCCAGGTGCCTTCCTTAAGGCTGAAGTTTTTCTTTGGCTTTGGCTGTCTCCATGCAAAGAAGACATCTGCAAGTCTCTTCTCCTCCCCAGTGAGGAAATAGCTTACCCATACCTGGTGGACATCTGCATGGTAGCGATCAGGATACCTGCCTTGAAATACGAGATCTTTATCTACTTTTTTATATACTGTAATATCCTCCCACTCTACGCGGTTAAACTCATAGCTGAATGTAGCAGGTCCAAAAAGCCAGTGGAATTCGCCTCCATATCGCGTGCGCTCATCAACATCCACGTAATCCTGTACCCACCTGAACCACCTCGATTCATAGTTTTCTGTGCGATTGCTCGTTTCACCTCGTTTTGTCTTGATAGACTGATACCCATGTTGATAGCTCCCGGCGAAATGTAATCCTTTTAAATAAGGATCCTCTGAGTCTTTAAATGGTACAAGCAGAAGTCGACCAACATAATCCCTGTGAGTATCCTGATCGCCTTTATACGTGTCTGCATCTATGCCAGCGCCTGTGAAAACGCCAAGACAGGTCTGAACCTTTCCGCCGAGGAAATGACTATGAATGTTAACCCCTCGATCGAAGAAAGGGCTAACCGGTGTACCCGTAGCATATTCTACAAAGTTTACCTGTGCCTCTTCTGTTAACCAGTCGGCACCGCCAGATGGAATCTTGAACTGACCTATCTGGATATTTAACTCCGGCCGGAATTTAAACATCCAGTAAGCGTTCCTGAGGTAAGGACTATCAGCCATCTCGATCTGCAGACGGAATACGTGCTCAATATCGCCCCTGTAAAGATATCCTCTCATGTCATAACGGGCACGACGGATGTCAAAACCACCTGTGCTTCGCCCGGATTCAAACACCCGCGTATCAAAATGCAGAACGCCAGCCATATTAAGCCTGAACCTTTTGTCTGGTGTCTCAATATTCCAGCCATCTTTCCAGTAAGAAATAGCCCTTTGCTTCTTCTCCTCTTTCAGTGCCGCTTCTTCTTTTTCTATCTTCGTTGTCACCTTCTCCGTCTCCTCGAGTCTCTTTTCGAGTGTTTTAATTCTCTCCTCGAGCGTCCGTATCTCCTCTAACTTCTTTTTCAGTGCATCAATTTCCTGCTGCAACTCATCCCTCGTCGTTGCCTGAGCCAGGATAGTAGTAGAAGAGTCTTTTTGAGGTTCTCCACCGATGGCAGGAATTGTCATAACCAATAAGAAGGAAATTAGAACAAAAAAACCCACTCCTCCCTTTTTCATGATAGTCCCTCCCTTTTAATTTAAATTAAAATAAAACTCTTTAATAGAGGTCTCAAGAATCTCTGTTATATTAAGTCAATTCATTTTAAAAGTCAACTTTTTTACCTGGAAGTAGCAAATCTTTAGATTGACCTGGCTTTGACTAATCAGGCGCCTTAACTACATATACAGAACAGGGTGCATGAGTGGCTACTTTTGAAGCCACACTTCCCATTAAGAATCTGGTGGCACCCCCTCCTAAGCCTCGATATCCAATAATTATAAGGTCAACCTTTTCTTTATCAGCAAAGCTAACAATCTCCTCAGCCGCAGAGACAGCGGTAGAGAGAATAGTACGGGAAGATACACCCTCAGATTTTAAAATGCCAGAGGCCTCCTCAAGGATAGCTTCACCCCGTCGTTTCATACTTTCTTCAAGGCTCTGCAGCTCTTTTGCAGAAAGCTCAAGGTCCAGACCGGAAATATAAGGAGTCACGGTTATAAGAGATATCTCTGCCCCTTTTGTCCTGGCATAATCTGATGCAACCTTCAATCCTTCCATTGAATATTTTGAACCATCTACAGGTACTAATACCTTCATTTTCGCCTCCTGTCTTTATTTAAAATCTCATCCGAAAATACATCTTTCACACCTCCCCTCACCCCTCCCCCAAGGGAGGGGAAATAAATGGAAGTCCCCTCTCTCATTGGGGGAAAGGGTTAGGGTGAGGGGACTATACCTCCTTCTTTACCTTTGCCTTCTTCATACTTAGACCGATTCCCTCAAACAGAAAGAATACTGAAAATCCCCACCACATTGTATAGACCACATAGAATACGAGCAAAAATGTCATGAGACCAGCCCTCTCCTTAACCTTCTGAGGCATTATTCCATAGTAGTTATATGCGGTTTCAACAGCCTTCTTATTCACATCTGAGACGATCTTTAACTCCTTCACCTTTTTCTCTTTCTTGAATACCTTTTCTATCTTACCCAGGGCCTTCCACCAGTCTTTCATCACCTTCTTCTCATCATACCCGTACAATCCAGACACCTTTGCTCCCTCATTGTGGTACATTGCATCTGCATCCTTAAGAACGGCCTGGAGTGTCTTGCCGAGGTCTCCCTCTGTCTTGAGCCTTGCACCTTCTATATTTACTGTTGCCCCTGCAGTTGTAAAAAGTTTGGCTACCTTTTCGGCCTCCTCAGGCTTATCCACCTCTATGCTTACAGAGAACGTTTCTCCGACAAAGTCTTCGACGCCCTTCGTCAACTTCGGGATGAAATAGGAAGAACCCTTCGACAGTCTGTTAAACATCCTGTCAGCATACTCTAATCCATTTTCACGCTTCCCCTCTGGACTTTCAGGGAAGATGGGTAAAAATATCAGTACTAAAAGCACGAGGAATGAAAGACTCAGGATTACACCGAGGGTAAAGTGTCCTTTATGTTTTATTGCCATTTTATTCCTCCTTTAATCTCTTAAGGTTTCCGAAAAACTTACTCAGTACCCAGACTCCGAAAGCAGCAACAGCTATCCAGAACAACCAGAACCCAACAGTCTCTATGCCTGATGCCAGGGGTTTCGATATCTTGATATACCCGAGTTCTCCCAGCTTCTTGGGAAGTGCAGTTGCCCTGTTTGCAAAGCCTGCAAGGATAGTGATAGCATAGAATCCCCTTATGTGTAGTCCCTTCACAATCTTTGTTGTAAGAGCACCTACCTGAATACCAATAAGAGAACCCAAGAGCATTCCCATTGCAAGTGTATAAAATATGAAACCGTAGATTGCATACTGTGCTATTGAGGCATAACCCGCGGTAAAGATTATCTGGAGGATATCTGTCCCAACTGTTGTCATGGTAGATATTCCGAAGACATAGACAAACATAGGGAATGTTACAAATCCACCTCCAACTCCCATTATTGCTGCAACAAACCCTACAAAGGTTCCACCTGCAAGCATGATGAACGCTGATATCCTTCTTCCCCCTGCTACATAGTCCTCATCGAATTTAATAAGTGGTGGCACCTTCAGGGCTTGCAGTTTCAATGCCAGGCCAGTCGTAGTAACAGGTCCTTTAACAGGTTCACCCCCGTCGTGAGCACTCACAACCGCACCAGCCTTTCTTAACTTAAGGAAATCATAGAGGGCATAAAAGCCCAGGAAACCGAGTAACACCACATAGACTGAACTTATGAAGGCATCGCTCAGTGAAGGGTCTATGTTATAGACTGCCCTGTTTATATAACCTCCGATGGTTGCCCCTATTACGGTAGAGCCCGCGACGAATGCCACAGCTAAACCTACAGATACATTTCCAAGTTTCTTATGAACAGTCGTTCCCATAATCGCCTTTGCAAATATGTGAAACAGGTCAGTACCGACAGCCATGATACCTTTCACACCGGCGGCCATAAGGGCAGGGGTTATGATAAAACCACCTCCGGCACCTATACATCCAGTGATGAGACCCGCCATCAGACCTATGGCTGTTGCAATAAAGAATAGCGTAGTCGAATAGTATGCAGGGGCATATGCTTTTTTGCCTCCTATGATGTCCGCTGCTTCAGCGAATATCACCAGTAGTATCGGTAGCAACAAGACAAAGAGAATAAGAAACTTTTTTCGATTCCTGATGATATTCATCGAGGTCTCGTAGTCCCACTTCGCATAGGCAATACTGCCTTCTTTCAGGAATTCATAAACTCTTCTTGGAAAACTCATTTTTAAACCTCCTTTCAAATTCCATTGTTTTATCAATATCTCTTTCTTAAACTATCACCACCTTTCCAATACCAAAATAACCAAACACCGATAACCAAACATGATACAAAAACCCTCAAAGCTCACCATACACCCTGAGCCTGTCAAAGGGTAAGACCGCGGAGCCTGCCCGATTCAGAGAGATTGCTTCGTGACTTCGTCCCTCGCAATGACTTCGTAAGGTTTTTTTCATATCTTTATAACCTTATAATAAAAGTAGAACAATTATAAGCTGGAAAAATAATTTAGTAAATGCAAAAATTTGTTGCTGTGAAATTTTATGTTGCTATCTTCAGGTCCTTTATCTTTCGCTGGAGCTGCTGGCGGTGTATGCCGAGGGCAGAGGCTGCCTTAGATATATTCCTTCCAGAGTCACTCAGGGCAGAAAGTATTATTTCCTTTTCAAAGGCCCTGATTGCATCTCTGAACTTTTGGGTTGTAATCCCTTTTTGGGGTAGCTGCTCGAGCATGAATGCTGGTAAATCAGAGGGCAATATCTCAGGGCTATTTGCTAATGATACTGCGCGCTCAACGATATTTTCGAGCTCCCTCACATTGCCCGGGTATGGATAGTTCATCAGGATATTTATTGCATCATCAGAAATACCTTTAATTAATATATCTTTTCTTTTCGGGGCATGTTTTTTAATGAAATGCCTCACTAAAAGCGGTATATCCTCTATCCTCTCCCTGAGGGGTAGAAGGTGGATATTTATGACATTGAGTCTGTAAAAAAGGTCCAATCTGAATGTTCCTCGCAAACAGGCCACATTAAGGTCTCTATTGGTAGCTGCAATAAACCTAACATCAACCTTTATATAACGCATACCTCCGATCCTCATAATCTCGCCTTCTTGAATTACCCTCAGAACCTTGGTCTGGAATAAAGGGGATACATCTCCAATCTCGTCAAAGAATACGGTGCCGCCATCAGCCAACTCTAAAATGCCCCTTTTTGTATAATTTGCACCTGTAAAGGCACCTTTTTCAAAACCAAAGAGCTCTGACTCAAGAAGGGTGTCAGGGATAGCACTACAATTGATAGTCATAAATGATTTTTCTTTTCTCGGACTCCATCTGTGGATCGCCCTCGCAACAGGCTCCTTACCCACCCCGCTCTCTCCTGTTATTAAAACGTTGCTCTCACTAACTGCTGCCTTTTTTATTAAACTAAAGACCTCCTGCATCGCAGGGCTTGTACCTATAATCTCATCAAAGCCGTGCTTATGGGTTAGTATTTTTTTTCTATGCTTGCTTATTGCATGGTCTAAGGCCGCAACCGTTAACGGCTTCTCTAAGAAATCGCAGGCACCAAGCTTCATAGCATCAACGGCAATTTTTATATCAGGTTTTGAAAAGGCTACAACAGGCATCCGCCCTCTTAGCTCTAAGAGTCTTCCCTGCCAGCCTTCAATATCAAGGTCAAGTAGTGCAATATCATATAAATTCCCTTCTTGTTTTGAATCCTGTGTATAAAAACCGAACTTACTCGACTCAAATAAAGGAGAGCGTTTTTCTGCCTCATCAGAGATAACCAGTACTTTGAGCATGGTATATTTTAAAACAGAACAAAAACAAAGACAACTAATTAGTTTCACGGTAAATTTACGAAATCTTGAGATTCTTCGCCCGCCCGCCTCAGGCGGGCGGACTCAGAATGACAACAATAATTTCTAATGTCATTCTGAAGGACCCTGAGCGGAGCGAAGGGGACTGAAGAATCTCTAAGTTTTTTTATGCTGTAACAACCATTACAAACCCGATAAACATCAGCATTGTACCGAAAAGTCTCTCCCTTATATTTTTTTCCTTGAAAAAGAGATAGCCAAATAAAACTCCAATAATAAGGCTCATCCTTTTTACAGATATCACATAGGCGACCTTTGCAAGGCTCATTGCAATCATATGGGACACTACCATGAGAGAGTAAAAGATACCCGGCAGAAGGAGTGCGTGGGGGAGACTTTGTCTCCCCCACGAGCCCCCTATCCCTTCTCTGCCTTTAGATAATGCAACAGGGGTGAAAAAGAAAGCCAGAACCGTAAAGTATGTAACCCCGAAAAACAGAGGTGAAGAATGCTCTATAGCCATCTTGCCGAGGGATGAGGTAAAACTGTAAATAAGTGCAACGCCTATCATCAAGACCGAGCCCTTCTCTTTTGTTATTGCCCTGAGGGGCTCAAATATGCCCTCCTTTATTTTGCTAATATTCAGAGTATAGCTTCCTGCTGCAATTAAAAGGATACCTGCACCACCCCATAAGGAGACCTTCTCTCCGAGTATGGCATAAGAGACAAAGATAAGAAATACAGGCGTAAGCGCAAGGAATGGAAGGGTAAGGCTTAACGGCGAAAGCCTTAAGGCCTTTATATACAGGACTATAGAAAGTATCTCGAGTGGTAGGGCGAGTAAAAAGGCAGTATAAAAAGCCCTATCAAGCTCAGGCACAGGTATAAATAAAAAGATGACGAACAACAGGGGCAGTGAAAAGATGAGCCTTAGCCATGCAACTATATACTCATTACTGGAGGTAAGGGCCTTCTTGGTAAGGGCATCGCTTGTTGCAAGTGTAAAGGCAGATATTAATGAAAGTAATACCCATGAATAATCCATAATATAGACTGCATTTATAACAAAGGGATGTCAAGAAAGGGGAAGATATTTGCACTATAATAGAGTGAGATATTAGTCTTTGTCCCGAAAATGTCATTCTGGCTTGACCAGAATCCTTCTGAAGAAAGATTCCCGACAAGCGGGAATGACAGCTGGTTTAGCATATGTAAATATCGTCTGGACAATTTTCATGTCCCTTTGTGAGCCAAAGGCTCATGACGGTTTGAATAAATGTAAGGATATAAGGGACAAAGGATTCAAGTGGAAAGCACGCGAACCCCTGAACCCCCGAATCCTTGAACCCTTTTTGCAACTTTTTGGAAAAGAAACTAATTTTTAAATAATGTATAGAGACCCAAGGATATTCTTAGTAATATTCCTGTGCTCCTTTTCGAGCCTTGCCTATGAGATAGCCCTCACGAGGATATTTTCTGTCTCCCTCTGGTACCACTTTGCTTTTATGATAATAAGTATTGCCATGCTTGGCATCGGTGCAAGCGGGACATTACTGTCCCTCTATCCTAAACTTAGAAGCCTATCCAATATCGGTATTTATAGCCTGTTGCTCGGTACCGGAATATCTCTGAGTTATCTTCTTTCAAATCAGATACCCTTTGACCCAGTGAGGCTTTCTTGGTCAAGGATACAGTTGCTTTATATCGGTCTCTACTACGTAACACTCTCGATGCCATTTTTCTTTACAGGATTGATCATCGCTACAGCATTCTCCTGTATAAGCGAGAAATCAGGTATGATTTATGGTGCAGACCTTCTCGGTGCAGGTATAGGCTCGATAGGAATCCTGTATCTCATGACAATCACAGGGCCTGATAAGGCTGTTTTTATCCTCTCTTCAATCGTACTCATAACATCATTTATTATCAGTGAGAAAAGGCTGAAGGCAATCTCTCTGGTATTAATCTTACTTAACCTTTCTGCTCTGTTCTTTCAACCTGTATTTATTAACCTCAGGATGTCTCCATACAAGGGGCTTCAGGTAGCCCTGAGATATCCTGAAGCAGAACATTTAAAGACCTATTTCAGTCCCTTCTCAAGGATAGACACATTTAAGAGCCCTGCGGTGCGTTTTGCCCCTGGTCTGAGCCTCAGGTATCTTGATAAACTCCCTGAACAGATAGGGTTTTCAATAGATGGAAGCGAGATAAATGCTATAGTGCGTGGGGGAAACTCTGTTTCCCCCACGGACCCCCTGAGATTTATCAGATTTCTACCATCTTCACTCCCCTATGAAATAGGCAATTTGGAGGATGTATTAATCCTCGACCCAAAAGGAGGTCTTCAAGTCATCGTTGCAGCTTATTACAGCTCAAAAAATCTCTACAAGGTCGAGTCCAATCCTCTCTTGATAGAAATCATCAGGGATGAATTTAAAGACTTCTCTGGCAACATTTACAGGGACAATACATGGTCAGGGCTTGGAAGGTCATGGCTCAAGTCAGGTTACAAGAAATTCGATATTATCGACATCTCATTGATGGGCTCAGCACCCTCTGGTTCTTTTGGAATATCAGAGGACTACGGGTCTACTGTTGAGGCATTCACGGAATATATAGGCCATCTAAAACCAGAAGGGCTTTTGAGCATAAACCTGTTTATATTACCGCCTCCACGAATAGAATTGAGACTCATAAATACCATTATTACAGCTATGGAGGAGCTCGGGATAAAAGATATGGAAAAACAGGTTGTAGCTATTCGAAGTTGGGGAAGTATATGTATTCTCATAAAAAGATCACCCTTTACCCTTAATGAGATAGAGGCTATCAAGGAGTTTTCAAAAGACAGACGGTTCGATTTAATACACTATCCGGGCATCAAAGAAGAGGAGGCGAACGTCTATATTCGAATGCCTTCAAATGAATATTTCACTGCCTTTAAAAATATCCTGAATCCCGAAACACGTACAGGGTTTATACATGATTATATCTTTGATATAAGCCCTGTCCGTGATGACAGCCCATTTTTTCATTATTATCTCAAACTCAAAAACATCAAGGAGATCTATAAAATTATGGGAGAAAAATGGCAGTATTTTATAGAAGAAGGATACATCCTTCCAGTGATCTTCATGCAGGTAATGTTTTTAAGCCTTGTCCTCGTACTTCTTCCCGCTTTTTCAAGAAAGAAAGACGAGATTGCTTCGCCCCGTATTAAATACGGGGCTCGCAATGACAGGGGAAGGAGCTTCCTTCCTTACTTTGCCTTTCTCGGCATTGGATTTATGTTTGTGGAAATATCTCTGATCCAGAAGATCATCCTTCCCCTTGAAAACCCATCCTATGCAGTCGCTACCGTCCTCACATCAATCCTCATAAGTTCGGGTATCGGGAGTCTATTGAGTCACAGGGTTTCAGGTTTAAGGAGGCCCTCTGTAGCCATTGTAATCTCCTTTCTTATTATTGTTTACAGCATCCTTTTTCCAGCCGTCTCGGATATAATTTCTCCGTATTCAATTCCAGTCAAGATTATTTTAGTACTCTTCATCCTCATGCCGCTCGGCCTTCTCATGGGCATCCCCTTCCCCGCAGGTCTGAAAATCCTCGGTGAGAAGAATGAATCATTAATCCCCTGGGCATGGGCGATAAATGGTTGCTTCTCGGTCATTGCACCCATCCTTACTATTATGTCAGCAATGGTCATAGGGTTTAAAATGGTCTTATGGATAGGTGCACTAACATATATGATGGCTTTTATAACACTGCAGAGTTTTTTAAAGAGATCAGAATGACAGGAGACAACCCTTGAGCGGCTTTAAATTCTGTCGAAGACAGAATTTACCTCGGAGCCCCGCACTATGTCATAGTGCGGGGCGAGAATAAGCGAAAGGGTTGTCTCCTGTCATAGTATATCTCATTTTCTCCTTTGTGCCTCTCCAACCATTGGCACGAAGGCCACAGGTCCTATCTGCTCGACATCGAGTTCACCCTTCCTCTTTGCCACGAGGGTCAGTACCTGATAATAGACTGTGCTTCCAAGAGGGATTATGAGTCTTCCCCCCTCCTTAAGTTGTTTAATCAAGGGCGGGGGGATATGGTTTGCTGCGGCGGTTA
This sequence comes from Thermodesulfovibrionales bacterium, assembly GCA_030019415.1. Lineage (GTDB taxonomy): Bacteria > Nitrospirota > Thermodesulfovibrionia > Thermodesulfovibrionales > SM23-35 > JASEEX01. The sequence continues at coordinate 13,440 of JASEEX010000007.1, read as the reverse complement.
TGATTATTGCATCGAAGGAAGCATATTCTTCCCATCCAGAATAACCGTCAGCATGTTTCACCTTCACATTCTTATAACCGAGGTCTTTAAGCCTCTTAGCCGCCATGTCTGCAAGGGATTTCCTTATCTCTATCGTATAAACCTCTTTTACTATTTCTGCCAGTACCGCTGCCTGGTAACCTGAGCCTGTGCCTATTTCAAGCACCCTGTCAGTGGGCCTTAACATTAATGCCTCCGTCATAAGGGAAACGACATAGGGCTGAGAAATTGTCTGTCCCTCTCCTATCGGTAGCGGATAATCTGCATATGCCCTGTCCCTCAGATGTTCATCCACAAAAAGGTGCCTCGGAATCTTCCCCATTACCTCAAGAACCCTTTTATCTTTTATACCTCTGCCCTTTATATCATTTTCTACCATGGCCTGACGCTTCTGTAGATAAGGGTCCGATGCCATTAATGAGTGGCAAGTTGCAAATAGCAAGCAGCAAATAGTAAGTAATACCCACATCCATATGAACAAAATAGAACGGTTCACTGTCTTATCAGTGCCTTTAGACCAAGGGTAACCGCAGGCCTTTTAGGGTCATTGGAGAAAACCCGTACGCTTTTAGAGATAGAGCCCACCCTGCCCTTTATATCAATCTTTGCAATAATCTTTCCTTTTTCCCCAGGCTTCAGGCGGCTCAAACTAGCCATCATCGCTGTGCACCCTCAGGAGGGAATCAGTTTTTCTATGACGAGCTCTTCATCACCTGCATTTGTAAACTCAAATGTATATTCGATCATTTCACCTACATTTATTGTCCCAAAATCATATCTGTCTGTATCGAACAATATTAAAGGCTGGGAATAGGAGACCACTGGGAAGAGGAGTAAAAACAATAGCAAAAAAATCTTCCTCATATATTCATATTACACAAGCCCTTTAAAAAAGGGAACATTCATGTCTAAAAAGACACAAAGATAATGAAAATTAGTAATCCCCAGCCCCCTTTACTCTATTCCCCTCTTTTTTAAAGAGGGGTAAGGGGAGATTACTAAAAAATAAGTCAAAGGTGCGGGGGTAAAATCTCCTTTTATGATATATTAATGGATAATATGCAAAACTACATAACAATAAAAGGTGCAAGAGAGCATAATCTCAAGAATATCGACCTGTCAATACCCAGAGATACAATAACTGTAATAACAGGCCCATCAGGTTCAGGTAAATCATCCCTTGCTATCGATACGATATATGCAGAGGGGCAGAGGCGCTATGTCGAAAGTCTTTCAGTTTATGCAAGACAATTCCTTGAGCAGCTCCGTAAACCCGATGTGGACTATATTGAGGGACTGTCTCCGTCTATCGCTATAGACCAGAAAACCGCTTTAAGAAGTCCTCGCTCGACCGTTGGCACCATTACCGAGATATACAACTACATGCGCGTCCTTTACACGAGGATAGGCAAGCCATACTGTTATAATTGCGACTCTCTAATATCAAAACAGGAATCTAAGGATATTATTAATTCCGTTATGTCTTTACCCCGGGGCAGCCGTCTGCAAATCCTTGCACCCATAGTCAGGGACAGAAAGGGCGAATACAGGAAAGAGCTTCAGCAGATGAGAAGAGAAGGGTTTATAAGGGCAAGGATAGATGGCAGGATGATGGATCTGACAGAGGATATTGCCCTCAAGAAACAGAAACGCCATACCATAGAGATTGTTATAGACAGACTGATTATAAAGCTGGGCATTGATCGCCAGATAAAGAATGCAATCGAAACAGCCCTGAGTTATTCGGATATTGTAGTAATAAACTCGATTGATGAAAACAGGGATATTCTGTTTTCGAAGACCCTTGCCTGCCCGAGATGCGGAATTAGCTACCCCGAGATAAACCCTATGCTCTTCTCCTTTAATAGCAAGCAGGGTGCCTGCCCGAGATGTAATGGCCTTGGTTTTGAGAACCTCGAGGAGGACTCTACCGAGCTTGTCGGTACGACTCGATTCCGAGAAGACCAGAAATATTGCAGACTCTGTAATGGTTTGAGGTTGAGAAGGGAGGCATTAAACATAAAAATACAGGATATAAACATAGGTGAATTTGCGAGGATGTCTGTGAGGGATGCGCTGCTTTTTATCAACAATCTAAAACTCACGGAGAGAGAGCAGACAATTGCATCCCGTGTTCTTAAGGAGGTCAAGGACAGACTTAATTTCCTCGAGAAGGTAGGATTAGGTTATCTCACGCTTGATAGGTCATCCCTTACGATCTCGGGTGGAGAGTCACAGAGGATGAGGCTTGCAACACAACTGGGCTCTTCCCTGACAGGGGTTCTCTATATACTCGATGAGCCAACAATAGGAGTGCATCCGAGGGACTGCAAAAAACTCCTCAAAAGCCTTTCGTCAATAAGGGATGCTGGAAACACCGTTATCGTTGTCGAGCACGATGAGGAGACAATAAGGTGGGCAGACCATGTTGTGGATATGGGGCCTGGGGCAGGGCTGAATGGTGGCTGGGTTGTAGCCTCAGGGAAACCCAAAGAGATAGAGAAAAACGAAAAGTCAATAACAGGAAAATACCTCAGTGGCTCGATATCAATAGATATTCCTCTTATAAGGAGAAAGCCAGAGGACTTTATCAGGATAATAGGTGCTCAGGAATTCAATCTCAAGGATATCAATGTCAATATCCCCCTCGGAACCTTCACATGTATAACAGGGGTTTCGGGTTCAGGCAAAAGCACACTCGTGCTGGAGATACTCTATAAGGCACTCTCAAAGGAAATTTACAGGAGCAAAATGACACCTGGCCGATATAAAGAGATAATAGGAGCAGATAAGATAGATCGTGTGATATGTGTTGACCATTCACCTATCGGAAAGACCCCCAGATCTAATCCAGCAACCTATACCGGGGTCTTCTCATTTATTAGAGAGTTATTCTCACATGTGCCTGATTCAAAGATAAGGGGCTACACCCCTTCAAGGTTCAGTTTCAACCTGTCTGGCGGAAGATGCGAATCCTGCCGCGGAGATGGACTGATCAAGGTAGAGATGCACTTTCTCCCTAATGTTTATATACCATGCGATACCTGCAAGGGGAAAAGATATAATAAGGAGACCCTCGATATCAGATATAAAGGTAAAAATATTGCTGAGGTGCTTGATATGACTGTATCTGGGGCACTTCAATTTTTCTCATTCATTCCTTTAATAAGGCAAAAACTCGAGGTCCTCGAAGATGTCGGGCTTGGGTATTTACAGCTCGGACAGCCTGCAGCAACACTTTCAGGGGGTGAGGCACAAAGGATGAGACTCTCAAAAGAGCTCGGGAAAAAATCAACAGGCAACACGCTCTATATATTAGATGAACCCACAACAGGGCTCCATTCTGTTGATATACATAAGCTGCTCAATGTAATAAACAGACTTATAGATTTAGGAAATACGGTCATCATAATAGAACACAACTTAGATGTGATAAAATCAGCCGACTACATTGTAGACCTCGGGCCTGAAGGTGGAGAAGAAGGAGGAAGGGTTGTTGCAGAAGGCACCCCAGAGGAGGTCAGCATGAACCCCAATTCCTACACAGGAAAATTCTTAAGAAATAAACTGTCAAGACTAAGTCATACGAGAGTAGCATGACGATTATCTGCCCTATATGTAAAAAAACAACAACGTGGGAGGAAAATCCCTGGAGGCCATTTTGTTCCGAGAGGTGCAAACTCATTGACCTCGGCAAATGGGTATCAGAGGAATACAGGATTGCAGGGGAAAAGCAAGAGGAGAAGAAAGAGGAAAAGAAAGAATAAAGACAGGAGGTCTTTATGGTCAGGATAGCAGTTGCAGGGGCAGCAGGAAGGATGGGTAGCAGAATCACTGCCCTTTCGAGGGAATATCCTGAATTGAAACTCACAGGTGCCTTCGAAAAAAAGGGGCATGATGCGGTGGGAAAGGACATTGGACTTGTAGTCGGAATAGGTGAGACAGGGATAAAACTCGCAGACCGTCTTGAAGATATTATTGACAATGTAGATGTAATTATCGACTTTACTACTCCGAGCTCGACAAAAGAAAACGTAAAGCTTTCAGCTAAGAAAGGTAGGGCAATGGTGATAGGAACAACCGGATTCTCAAGGGACGAAGTGAAGGAGATAGAGACTTCGATAAAAAATATACCATGCGTTATGTCATCCAATATGAGCACAGGCGTAAATCTCCTACTGAAGGTGTTGCAGAAGACAGCAAAGGTCTTGGGTGACGAATACGATATAGAAATTATCGAGGCACACCACAGGATGAAAAAGGATGCACCCAGTGGCACGGCAATGAAGATGGCACAGGTAATTGCGGATGCTATAAACAGAAATCTTGATGAGGTTGCTGTATACACAAGAAAGGGGCTTATTGGCGAGAGAACCAAGAGAGAAATTGGCATACAGACTGTACGTGCAGGTGACATTGTGGGAGAACATACCGTTATATTTGGTGGCCTCGGTGAAAGGATCGAGATTACCCATAAGGCATCAAGCAGGGACACATTCGCAAGGGGTGCATTAAAGGCGGCTATGTGGGTGTATGGTAAACCAGCAGGTCTTTATGATATGCAGGATGTGCTTGGGCTGAAGTAAACCCCGCACCCCGTGCTAAAACACGGGGGTTTTCTGAAAAAGGATGATCTTAATGCGCCCCTCCATCCCCGCTCTGCCCGCCCCGCTTCGCGGAGCGAGGCCGGGGAAGAGCGGGGCTTTATGGGGTGCGGGGTAAAGCAGGATCTTTTATTTAAATGAAAAAACCTACAAAGAAGAAAAAACCAAAACCCCGCCTTCCTATCGAGGCAGCCTTGAAACTCCGCAGCCATCCCGTTACAGCCAAAAAGGGTGAGAAAGGATATGATAGAAGGCGTATTAAGCAGCAAACCACGGAAATCATTGAAGAAGAAAAAATTAAATAAAAAAGATTGAATTTTTTGCCTTTATCTGGTATATTTCCATCGCTTTGCGATGGAAGACAGAGAAAAGATATCGGTGTTTGAAGCACTCTTGTTTCTTTCAGGGGAACCAATAACGCCTTCCACTATAAAGGATGTGATAGAACTCCCTGAGTCTGAAATAAAAAGGCTTATGGAAGAGTTGATGGCACAGTATAAAGAGCGAAATACAGGGTTACTGATAGTTGAGATAGCAAATGGCTACCAAATGGTGACAAATCCTGAGTATTCGGAATGGGTAAAGAAGTTCAAAAGTGCCCATTTATCAAGCAGACTCTCAATACCTGCCCTCGAGACCCTCGCCATAATAGCATACAGACAACCCATAATCAGGGCCGAGATCGAACAGCTAAGAGGTGTTAATTCGGACAGCGCTATCAGGACCCTCCTCGATAGAAGACTCATAAGGGTAATAGGCCGTAAAGAGGCACCTGGCAGGCCCTTTCTTTATGGAACAACAAAGGAATTTTTGCAATGTTTTGGTTTAAAAGACCTTACAGAGCTGCCGACCCTTAAAGACCTCGTGAGGGAAGAGGCAGCCTGATCCCGGGAGGTGTTATGAAGAGATTTTATTTATTGACCTTGCTCTTAACCCTTTCTATTCTGCTTACAGCCTATGCTCACGCAGAGAAGAGAGCCGAAGCCACACACGAGACCAAATATCATACTGTAAAGAAAGGTGATACCCTATCAGCCATATCGAAAAGGTATTCCATATCAGTCAGTGAACTCAAGGAAATCAATAACCTCAGATCAGTAAAACTCAGACCCGGACAGAAACTCCTTCTCAAACCTGAAGAGGAATTGAGTGAACTAAAAAAATATGAGACAATACTCTCACAGGCTCGCATAGATAAAGGGATAGAAAAGGTAGCCGAATCTAAAGAACTCAGCGAAATCGGGCTGCAGGACAGAATTATCCTGTTCGCAAAAAAATTATTAAATGTTCCTTACAGGTTTGGTGGAAACAGCCTCATGGGAATTGACTGTTCAGCATATGTTCAGAAAGTATATGGCCTTCTTGAAATTAACTTGCCACGATCAGCAAGAGAGCAGTTCCATGTTGGAGAAATGGTTGAAAAAGATGACCTTTCCATCGGCGACTTAGTATTCTTCAGGACATACGCATCTTTCCCTTCGCATGTAGGTATTTATCTCGGAAATGACCTGTTTATACATGCCTCAAAAAAGGGCAGAAAGGTCACTATAGACAGCCTTAATACTCCCTATTATCTCAAGAGATTTATAGGGGCGAAGAGAATTATAGAAGAAGACAGTAAATTCTAAATTCGAAATCCTAAATTCTAAACAATATCTAAAATATAAAAGTTCAAATGTCAAAGCTCAAATTTCAAGTAGTTTGTCATTTGGATTTTGAAATTTGGATTTAATTGAGCATTTGGATTTGCTTAGGATTTAGATATTAGGATTTCGGATTTCATGCTTCACACATCACCTCTCCCATGTCTGATATATCATATCCTCCAAGCCCTATCACCATCTCCCTGAATTCAGCATCTTCTTTTATAATCTTCAGGAGATACTGTAGCATCTCAGTCTTGAAGAATTCATGAGATATAGCAAGGTCATACCTCTCTTTTGCAACAGGGATAAAATCAAGCCCCAGGGCCCTCGCAGATGCAAGGATTGCAAGACCTGTGTCTGCAATCCCAGTAAGCACTGCTGATGCTACACCCATGTGCGTGTATTCTTCCCTTTCGTAGCCTTTAACATCTTTCGGGTTTATACCAAGTTCCCTCAAGCATTTGTCAGTAAGAAGCCTCGTCCCTGCACCTGACTGTCTGTTGACGAAAACAACGTCATCTCTTGTTAAATCCTCAAATCCTTTTATGTTTTTGGGATTGCCTTTTAGCACAAGAAGGCCTTGCTCTCTATAGACAAGATTTACAAGTATAATCCTTTTATTAGAAAGGAGTCTTTTTATAAATGGTACATTGTAATCCCCTGTCTCCCCATCAAGCAGGTGCGTTCCTGCTAAATGTGCTTCGCCCTTTTTCAATGCCATAAGACCACCCATGGAGCCAACATGGGCTGATGAAAGGGAAAACTTCGGATATCTCTTCTTCAATATATTGGCAAGCAGATCAAGGGCATTGTCGTGGCTTCCAATACAGACAATCGTATTTTCAATATCACCTTTAGATCTCATTAGCTCCACATCCACCTCTGTGCCTGCCCCGATACCTTCAGACATGGCAGGTATCCGGACAAAGCCATCAGCGCGCACCAGAGACATAAGCACACCTGCCCCGCGGCTAACGGGAGTTGCTATAAAATTATCTCCTACCTTCCCTACCTTTACCCTCAGGAATTCCTCATGCCCAAGGGTGGATGCAACCTGCCTTGAAATCTTGGCCCTGAGTAATTCCGGTTCTTCAACCTCAAGGCCCTGCCATCTGTAGATAAGAGGCTTTGCAAACAACTGGAATGTTATATATGCAGATACAGGATAGCCAGGGATTCCAAGCACAGGTTTTCCTTTCACCCATCCGAGGATAACAGGCTTGCCCGGCTTTATATTAACCCCGTGAAGCATCATTTCTCCAAGCTCTTCCATAGCCTTTGCGGTAAAATCCTCTGAACCAGCAGATGCACCGGCATTAACAACAATCAAATCTCCCATGTCAAGGGCTTCAAGTATCGCTTTTCTGATTTCATCAGGCCTGTCAGGCACTATCCTGAATCTCACTGGCTCTCCACCCCATTCAGAGACAAGACCACTCAGAATTCTCGAGTTGTATTCGATAATGTCACCCTTCTTTAATTCGGTGCCCGGCTCTACAATCTCCGTTCCTGTAGGTATAATGACTACCCTTGGCCTCCTCCTGACCACAATCTCCGTATGCCCACCTGCAAGCATTGCACCTATATCAACAGGTCTTATCCTATGATTCTCAGGGATTATCAACTCCGTTGCCACGATGTCTTCACCAATTACCCTCACATTCTGCCAGGGTGTTACAGGCGCAATTATTTCAATGAATGAGTCGTGAGTCTTCTGAGTAGTGACTATTGACTCTTGACTCTTTGACTGCCGACTGGTAACTATATTCACATCCTCTATCATTATCACTGCATTAAACCCATCAGGCATGGGGTCACCTGTATCAATATACATCGCCTGCTCGCCTATCCTGAGTCTCCTGGGATTAGTTTCCGAGGCGCTGAATGTATCAGCGAACCTGACGGCGTAGCCGTCCATTGCTGATGAGTGATAGAAGGGAGACGAGATTTTTGCGATAACTGCCTTTGCAGTAATCCTTCCGAGAGAATCCTCAACCCTAATTGTCTCACCCGAAAGAGGTCTTCCAACCCCTTCAGAATCAAGCTTTCTAAACCACTTTGTCAGCGCCTCATTTAAAGGTGCGCCTTCAAGATAGATTTTTCGGGACATTATTCCCTGCCGAGCAACTTTCTTATCATGGACTTAAGTTCAACGAGGTCTGATGACTTAACAATATAAGCCTCTGAGGCCCATACAGAAAAATCATTCCTGTAATCATAAGCCGTAGACATAACAATGGGCAACTTCGGTCTCTTCTCCTTCATCTGCCTCAGGAGATAGATACCATCTGCGTCAGGCAATCGTATATCGAGCGTAACAAGGTCGGGACTCTCTCTCTCAAACATTTCCATTGCCTCAGCCCCATTAGCTGCTACGACAACTTCATAGCCCTCCTCAGTTAGCTCTTCTTTATAAAGCCTCTGGATATGCAGGTCATCATCAACAACGAGTATTTTCATGTTACTCCCCCCCTACTTTTTCTCTAATTTTCAATGGTAGAAACACCTTAAATGTGCTTCCCACGTTAGGTTTACTTTCGACCTCGATCCTTCCATTATGTTTTTCTATAATCTTATGTGTGATCGTAAGTCCAAGGCCGGTACTGCCAGCACCCTTCGTAGTAAAAAACGGGTCGAATATAAACGGCATGACCTCCTCTGATATGCCATGACCGGTGTCTTTTATTTCGACTACGACAGAGTCTTTCTCCACATATGTCTTAACAACAATTGTGCCGTTGCTTCCGATAGCATGAACAGCATTTGTGAGGATATTGAGCAAGGCCTCTCTGACATTACCGGGATCCATATACACCTCGAAGGGTGCGTTAAGTTCCTTAATAAGGACTATCTGCCTTTCTTCGAGCTCAGACTCTATCACAGTAGTAACCTCATCTATAAGGGAGTTAACATCTGCCATCTGCTCTTCAAGACTTACCCCTCTGACAAAGGCGAGAATCTCGCCGAGGACAACCTCGAGTCTCGCAATCTCTTTAGCAATTATCCCTGCATATTCCTTAAGATTTCCCCCTAAATTCTTTTCGAGTCTCCTTGCAAATCCACCAATAGAAACGAGAGGATTTCTTATATCATGCGCTACCTTTGCCGCAACCTCCCCGAGTGCCACCATCCTCTCCGCCAGAACGAGTTTCTCCTTTAGTTTCTTAATCTCTGTTATATCTCTGACTACATGGATCGTACCTATGAATTCCCCTGTGCCATCAAATATTGGGGAGCTCGAGGTAATGAAGGTCCCTCCAAGGTTCGGTTCTTCGAGTTCCTCGACATTGGGCTTTTTTGTCTCGATAGTTTTCTGATGAGGGCACTCTGGCCATGGTTCGCTCCTGCCATGAAATACCTCATAGCACCTCTTTCCTATGATCTCTTCAGGCGGTTTCCCCAACCTTTCACTGACAGCCTTATTAACCTTTCTGATCACATAATCCTTACTAGTGAAAAAGACCATATCTGATATTGACTTAAATATGTTTTCAAATTCCTGTTCTGCGAGGACAACCTGCTCGAAGAGCTTTGCGCTCTCTACAGCGCTTGCGACGTGGTTCGAAAAGGCGCTCAAAAACCTCATATCCTCCTCGAGGATAGGTCTCCTGTTAAAATGGTTGTCAACCCAGATAACACCTATTACCTTATCTCTCGATATCAGAGGTGCGACGGCATAGGCCTGCGTGCCTAACTGCTGTGTGAGGACAGCATCCGAGAGTGACTCCTCTTTTACATTCTGAATATTAAAGGGCCTCTTCTCTTTAACCGTCTTTGTAAGGATTGTTTCCTCTGATAGAGACATCTCTATACCGAGGCTGAGCCTATCGAGAAATGAATCCTTTCTCAACGGCCCTGTCTCAATCTCATGAATCATATCAGACAGCGTTTTCTTCTCTAAGGAAAGCCTCTCCCATATCTGCCATGCCTCCTCATAGCTTGCAGGTCCAACTCCCATAGTCCCTTTCAACAAACCTTTATTTTCGTCAACGAGAAAGAGGATTGCACGGTTAAAGCCGAGGCCATCACTCATGGTTACCGCTGTTAATATCATCCTTAAAAGTCTGTCGAGTTCAAGTGTTCCCCTCATTGCCGAACTAATAAAGAAGAGTCTTGAAAGCTCCTGGTTTCTCCTTATCAGCTCCTTCTCCACACGCTTTTTCTCCGAGATATCCCTCGAGATGCAAGCAACTCCTGCAATCCTTCCTTCTGCATCTCTTATTGGCGAGAGAGTAAGGCTGACCTCTGTGATCGTGCCATCCTTCCTCTGTCTGATAGTATCGAGATCCTTCAGGACCTCTCCATTTCTTATCCTCTCGATGTTTTCCTTCTCAGCCCCGATAAGAAATTCCGGGACAAAGGGCAAAAATCTCCCCATGACCTCTTCCTTCGTGAAGCCATACATCTTCTCTGCACCCATATTCCATGATGTAACAATACCGTTCAGGTCAGAGATAACGATAGCATCTGCAAAATTGTCAATAATGCCTTGAAGGTACTCCTTATCCATCACAAACCCCATTTAAACCATGCCCTTTCTCTTCTTAGTAACATAATCATAGAGTTCAATGTATCTTTCTGCTGATCTCTTCCACGAAAAGTCCATCTTCATAGCATTTACGATTATCCTCTGCATTTTATCCTTATCAGTATAAACGCAGAGTGCCCTCTTTACAGCATCCAGCATTGCAGATGGGGTATGGTCAGAAAAAAGGAATCCCGTTCCCTTTGAGGTCAATGGGTCATAATCCTGTATAGTATCTACAAGCCCACCAGTTCTCCTCCCAATGGGAATACTGCCATACCTCATCGAAATAAGCTGGCCAAGTCCGCATGGTTCATACCTCGAAGGGGTGAGAAAGAAGTCTGAACCTGCATAAATCCTGTGGGCAAGGGGCTCTTCAAATCCAATTGTAACAGAGACCCTACCCTTATATCTGTTGGCAACCTCTGAAAAACCAATATGGAATGCCTCCTCCCCTTTGCCCAGGAGAATAAGGTTTACACCTAAAGATAAGAGTTCCTCAATAGATTGCAGAACAAGGTCTAAACCTTTCTGAGCAGAGAGCCGGGTGATCATACCTATAAAGGGCCTTTCGAGTTTGTCGAGGGATACTTCCTTTACGAGCCGCCTCTTGCATTCTCTCTTACCCTGAAGATTTTTGATATCAAAATTTTTGGGTAGAAACCTATCCTTAGATGGATCCCACTCCTTATAATCTATACCGTTTATAACACCATAAAGGTCTTTTTCTCTTCTCTGCAAAACGCCTTCGAGGCCAAAACCAGATTCCTTTTTTAGAATCTCTTTTGCATAGGTGTAACTAACCGTTGTCAGTACATCTGCAGATACGAGACCTGCCTTGAGAAAATTTATCCTCCCATAAAACTCTATACCTTCAGGGTTAAAAAGCTCCCATCCAAGACCAGTAAGGGGCATCTCAGAAGCTGGAAAAAGCCCCTGATATCCCAGGTTATGTATCGTAAGCATTGTAGCTGTATCTTTGAAAAATTTATCTAACCTGTATATTGTCTTGAGATATAAAGGTATAAGACCTGTCTGCCACTCATTACAGTGAATTACATCTGGTTTGAAGTTAAGTGCCTTACATGTCTCGAGTACCCCCCTTGAGAAGAATATAAATCGAGATGCATTATCAATATAATCTCCCTGAGGAGTACCATATAATTCCTCTCTATCAAAGAATTCATCACAATCTATAAAGTAGGTTAAGGATTCGCCGCTGAATATCCCCCCCTCTATTTCTCTATCTCCTATAGGTACTTTTATCTTTAAACCCGTATTTTTCAGAAGCACATCTCCTTTCTTTATCTTTCTGTAAAGAGGCAGGATAATATATGCCTCTTTTTTCATATCTCTGTATTTTTTTATAAGCGCGCCTGCAACATCTGCAAGGCCTCCGGTCTTTGCATAAGGTACTGCCTCAGGAGTTGCAATCAGTATTCTCATATCTTTGCCTCTCTCATAAACCTGGCTGCCTCCTCAGGAGGAGTGGGATTAATATAAAATCCCGAGCCCCACTCGAAACCGGCAATCTTGGTAAGCTTAGGGATAAGTTCCAGATGCCAGTGGTAGTACTCATTTATCTCATCATGGAGAATGGATGTATGGATTACAAAATTATAAGGAGGTATATCGAGTATCCTGTCCATCTGTCTCAAGACCTTTTGAAGTATATCTGCAAGACCCGAAAAATCCTCTTCAGGTGGATAGAAATGGGGTTCATGCGCCTTTGGGAAAATCCACGTCTCAAAGGGCAACCTCGATGCAAAGGGTGCGAGGGCAACGTAACCACCGTTTTGATATATTACCCTCCTGCCGTCTTCAAGTTCTTGATTTATAAGATCACAGAATATGCATCTTTCCTTAAATTCATAATACCTCCTGGATGCATCTATCTCCTCTTTAACAAGCCTGGGGATAATCGGGAGTGCTATCAACTGGGAATGCGTATGCTCAAGAGATGCACCTGCCACCTCTCCTTCATTCTTGAATATCATTACATATTTAAACCTCTCATCCCCCTTAAGGTCAGAAAGCCTGAAATAATACGCCCACAATACATCCTCAACCGCTTTTAATGGCATTGTCGAGAGAGATTGAAAATGCTCAGGTGTCTCTACAATTACCTCATGGGCGCCTATTCCATTCATCATATCAAAGACTCCCTCTCCCATCTTATTCAAGTCCCCATGGACTTGGAGGGCAGGGAATTTATTAGGCATAACCCTCAATCCCCATCCCGGTGAATTCGGTTTTGTATCAGGAGGTCTAAAGGCCAGTATCTCTGGCGGTGTTGTATATTCATTACCGGGGCAGAATGGGCAGAAACCACCTTTTTTTCTCTGGGAGGAGGGAGAGACAAAATCTGTTGGTCTTTTACCTCTTTCCACGGAGATGATAACCCAGCGGCCAGTCACGGGGTCCTTTCTAAGTTCGGACAAATTTCCTCCAAACTATCGTGAAACGTAAGGCATCAGGCGCAAGGAGTCTCAAAATCCCTTACGCCTAACGCTTAACGCCTAACGGATTTTGGATTATTATATCACAACAGGATAATAGGATATAATAACTCGAATTGCCTCATCAAAAATCTATATAAAACTGAATCGTTGCCTCATTTAAAAAT
>JASEEX010000079.1 GCA_030019415.1 Thermodesulfovibrionales bacterium | reverse complement strand
CGGTCCGTAATACCGTCACAGCAAGATGGGATAGAAGGAAAGGGAAGGAAAAGCACCGAATAGCAGATAGGGGATAGAGGCTCTACTGCCCAGATTCAGGCCCTGTGGGTTTGTGCCAGCTTTTGATGAAGATTAAAGGTGGCATCACCGAAAGATCCCTTGTCCTTACCCTGATGGGGATTGAGGCGATGTTTGGGATGATAGCAATATTGGTTTATGTGAGATAGCTGAGCATTATTTAGGAATTGAGGGATTGAGGGATTCGGGAATTGAGGGATTCGGGAATTGAGGGATTCAGGAATTTAGGAATTGTGAATTACAAGAGTTTTGAGGAGTTGCCGTGTTGGCAGAATGCAAGAGAATTGGGTCGGGCGGTGTTTGAGATAATAAATCAAGGTAAATTTCGAAAGGACTTTAGTTTGAGGGATCAGATATGAATAAAATTAAAGAATTGAGGGATTAAGGAATTGTGAATTATAAGAGATTTGAGGATCTCCCGTGCTGGCAGAAGGCAAGGGAACTGTGCCAAGCGGTTTTCAAGTTAATTAACCATTCATAAATCCCTGAATTCCTAAATTTTTGAATTCTGTAATTTTTAAAATTGTGAGTGTAGAAAGCAGATTAAAGGATTTAGGAAGTATCTAAGGAATTATGAAAAAGATTCAGGGATTGAGGAATTTACAGAGAGGAACTCACGTTTCACAGCTTTATTTGAGCGGTTAGCAATAGATGTGTTATTGGGTTGTCAGAGGGGGTCCAAAGGGGTCAGGTCTCAACATTTGACAAATCAGTTAGTTTGTAATTGGTTTAACCGCTTAGAATGTTTAGCAAATCAAAGTTCAGCCATTTACCTGTATTAATTGATTTAAGAGATCTGAAACTATATACTTAAATATAAGAAAATTATAAGGATAGGGCGGTTCTTAAGAAAAGGAAATCGTATTATTAAAAGAAAAAAACCAAAGTGCATATTCTGAGGTATACAAAATTTGAGCATAACAGAATATGTTATCCCTTTAGGGGAGGATGCTCGTAAAAGGCATTATCATGAATCTGATAAAGGGAAGGTTATTGGTTTTACTGTTCAATTGGAAGTCTTTGTTAACGACCAGTGGCTAGAGGTAATTCGTTATGATTCTGCACATGGCTTTGCTCACATAGACAGGTACTATCTGGATGGAAGAAAGGTTAAAAAGGAGCTCAATCTAAAACTTGATGAAGCGTTAACATTGGCAGACGAGGACTTAAAAGTTAATTGGAAAGCTTATCTAAAGGCTTTTCTGGAGG
>JASEEX010000078.1 GCA_030019415.1 Thermodesulfovibrionales bacterium | reverse complement strand
CAATAGGGAGACGTCGGAGCAAGAAATAAATGGTCGCTGTCCCTAATTTGTTATTTGTATGCGTTTATGATAAAATTAACTTGAACAAAAAAGGAGGGTTAGAAATATGAGCAGCACAACGTTAGATAGATTAATAGATGATTTCAAACAATTGCCTTTGAACGATAAGGAGTATGCAATTGAAATTATAAAGAAACAACTCATAGAGGCTAAAAGAGAGGCTATTGCAAAAAGGGCTAAAGAGGCAATGGCTAATCTCAAAAAGAGGAACGTGAAACGGGGAACCGTGAAAGAATTATATAAGGATTTAGAGAGTGATTAAAATAACCTGGGATCAAGGGTTTAAGAGGATTTATAAGAAGAAAATCAAGAATAGTGAAGAAATTAAAAAGAAATTTTGGGATGCTTTAGAGTTATTCTCCAACGAACCTTTCAATCCTCGATTAAGAACTCATAAGCTGACTGGAAGGCTTGAGGGGCTCTGGGCATTCAGTGTTGCTTTTGATTGTCGCGTAATCTTTAAATTTTTAGACAAAAACGAGGCTTTATTGATAGACATTGGTAGACACGACGAAGTTTACTAAACAATTTAAAGGTAAATAAATGGTCGCTGTCCCTAATTTGTTTTTGTAGCATATCAGGCAAAGATAGAAATAGATAGATGTCTTGTATCTAAAGAGAAGAGGTAAGACCTCTTAAGTTCAGAAGGTATTACGAGGCGATTTAAAAGGAGTTTGCTATTCTTGACCTGCCTTAAGGCTGGAAATGGCGGTAGCCTGTCCCGGAATGTCTCATATTCATGGATCATATCGAAAATAAGATTTCTATCCTGAGGGAGCTGGCAAAGAGCCCTACGCTTTCTCAGAGAGAGCTTTCCTTAAAAGTGGGTATAAGCCTCGGCAAGGTCAATTATGTTCTAAAGGCCCTTATAGAGAAGGGACACATTAAGACAGAGAATTTTAAAAATTCTAAGAACAAATTACAATACATGTATATACTAACCCCATCAGGAATCGAAGAAAGAATGCGGCTTATCCTCAGTTTTCTTAAGAGGAAGATGGAAGAGTTCGATAGACTGAAAGTAGAGATTAAAAATCTAAAATCCGAGGTCCGAGATTTCAGATAAACAGCTTGCCATGCTCTTTGCCCTATGTCCTGCGCTGTTTTTGCCTTCGTGCTTAGCGCTATGCTCTATGTGATTAAACCAAATTAACCAGAGAAACTAAAGAAACCAGATTGTCAAGAATAAAGATTTGACCGTATGCCGTGTATGCCGTATGACTTGTTGGT
>JASEEX010000077.1 GCA_030019415.1 Thermodesulfovibrionales bacterium | reverse complement strand
AGTTGATATTGGACGGATTATCGGGAGGCTTATGAAGTTGCGTGAAGAAGCAGACTACTATCCGGAATCCACATTCAGCCTCAAGGATTCTTCTGAAGCGCTTGAGATGGCTAATAGATTTGTTGAGAATATAAAGAATTCAATTTCTCTATAAAAAGTCCCTTTTGTTCTTTAAAGTTATTGTTGACTCGATGGTTATAACTATAAGAAGGAGACATTTTTACTGATACATGGGTGACATGTAACAGCATAATCAGAGGGCAGATAAGGTGGGATCCTGAATATGAAGGTCGAATTCCTTTGATTGTAGTTGACGGTAAAGAATTGACATGGGAGGAATTTGGTAAGACGATGATGGTTTATGAGGGCTTCCAGTTTGTTTTGAAATTTGTTGACCCTTCTGATGATATGTACGAAGTCTAATAAACGATAATAAGACTCAAACATTGTTCTTTGACAAATCTGGCTTTCTTTTTTTAACAGCCCTGTCTTCTTAAACATAGGTCTACTGTCAGCATGGGTCACCCTTCAAATTAGACAAAACGGAAATGTGGCCGATAAGTTTCATGCCTGACTGGCTAATATTACTATAATAGATGCAGTTGACTTCCCAACGAAGAGGGAACTGGCTTAGTGCGGAAGAGCAGAAGCACGGAAGGATAGAATTTAAACATGTTATAATGCACTATGGCTAAGCACAGAGATCTTATTGTTTTTAAGAAAGCAGATGAACTTGCTTTTCATATTTACAAGATAACTGAGTCCTTTCCAAAGGCAGAAACGTTCGGGTTGACTTCTCAGATTAGAAAAGCCGTTTTATCTATACCAACAAATATAGTAGAGGGCTATGCAAGAAAAAGCAGAAAGGAACTTACCCATTTTGTCAGCATTGCATTGGGCTCACTGGCTGAGACTGAATATCTTCTTGAATTTTCCAAAAGGCTTGGCTACTGTAAAACAGATGTATCACAAGTTGAAGCTTTGGTTGATGAAGTTGGCAAGCTCTTGTGGAGTTTTTATCGCTCTTTATAAAAATATATTTTTGGACTTCCGCACTTCCGAACTTCCGCTCTGTCAAACTGATTTCCCAACGAAGAGGGAACTGAAAGTTGTTTGCTACAATATTATCATCAATGAATAATATGTAGGATGCAGTTTTATTCCCAATGAAGAGGGAACTGAAAGGCGCTTTTGTGCGGGGCAGCCAGATAATTATTGCCCATGATGCAGTTTGATTCCCAATGAAGAGGGAACTGGCTTAGTGCGGAAGAGCAGAAGCACGGAAGGATAGAATTTAAACATGTTATAATGCACTATGGCTAAGCACAGAGATCTTATTGTTTTTAAGAAAGCAGATGAACTTGCTT
>JASEEX010000076.1 GCA_030019415.1 Thermodesulfovibrionales bacterium | reverse complement strand
CATTAACCTTAAATGGGATGATTGATAAAAATATGGGAAGTGTCCCTAAATGTAATACCCTAAGTTTGGCATTCCACCACCTTTGGCAAGATAATGGCCATGTGAGCGATGATTTCCAAAGATATAATCATCTTCATCCAGTGCCGCACATACCCCTGTTGCTATTGCCTCCTGACCTGAATAAAGGTGACACGGACATCGAATTTCTCCTTTCAGGATCGGCTCAACAAGACTTTCTTCGCAGAGTCTAATTCTAACCATGGTTTCGTATAATTTTTCCAGAAAATCTTTAGAATACTCCTTCATATGTTGAATTTTTAAACTTCTTCCTTAATGCCTTTTATATCCTTCTCTATTATTTCAAGTATTTTATATATATCAACCTTTTCGGAAGGATTAACTGTTTTGTCGTTTAAATGTACATGAAATGGAAAAGATTCTAACTCTTTATGATGCGGGCAATTATCCCATCGCATCTTCAATGCCCCATGTTCATCCTGCCAATGATATCTATAATCAACTACTTCAACAGATGTTCCCTTTTTCTGACAGTATAAGCTTATCTCAAGAAGGTTATTGTTCGTGAGTTTTGCTTTTACTCTGATATAGCCATCGGTACTGGTTATCTTCTTTTTAATGACTTCAAAACTCTCAATATAATAACTTTCATTAAGAGAAAGGATTATATCTTCAAGATAGGTTTCAATCATTCAGATTTTAGAAGGTTCAATCTTTCGGAAGCTCTCAGATTCATCTGATACAATGCAGACCATTCAAAGAAATCAGCACTATCTCCTAATTCTCCACCCCTGAATTT
This sequence comes from Thermodesulfovibrionales bacterium, assembly GCA_030019415.1. GTDB lineage: Bacteria > Nitrospirota > Thermodesulfovibrionia > Thermodesulfovibrionales > SM23-35 > JASEEX01. Next base: position 1,296 of record JASEEX010000076.1, on the reverse strand, counting down.
ATTAAAAAACTCCTCTGAGGTCATTTCAAACCGCTGTTCATAAATCTTAAGCTCTTTTTCCAACTCCTTCAGTTCTTCTTCCGTTTTAGCGATTTCATAAGAGATGATTTTTGAAATAGCTTTCTGCAGGTATTCATCACTCAGGTTTTTTTCAAAGATCTCTTCCAAACCTTTTATATTCAAAGTCTTCATACCTCAACTCCTTGCCTATCTTTACACTTCATCTTATACCATTTTATTTATTATAAAAGCAATAAATAGCCAAAATACCTTGAGTTTTCATTTAAAATTTATCAATCAAATGAACCTTCAGCGTCATAAACATAATCTTAATATCTGTCCAGATGGAATGGTTTTGTATGTACTTCACCTGGAGACGGCGCTTCTTAGGCCATATCTCCTCAAGGTAAGTTTGATGTGGATTCGAGCTCCTTTTGAGACGTTCTCCTTCATCACGAATCCATAGAGTTGCCCAGTCAGTAATTCCGGGGCGGACGGAAAACACAGAAGCCCTTTCTTCCTCAGGGTAGAGGGCTATCACCTCTGAGACCTCAGGCCTTGGCCCCACAATACTCATCTCTCCTTTAAGGACGTTTATGAATTGTGGCAGTTCATCAAGGTTGTACCTCTTGATAAAGTTTCTACCTATCTTGGTAAGGCGAGGGTCATCTGCTACGGTAGAAGGACCTCCAAGGTTCTCGGCATTAGCCACCATTGTCCTGAATTTGTAAATTCTAAATTGCTTTCCATATCTTCCAACTCTTACCCCCCTATAAAAAGACAGGACCAGGAGAATCACCTTTTAATCAAAATAGCAACAATTGTAAATAGAGGGAGTAAAATCATAAGCGCTGTTGAAGAAAGTATGATGTCAAATAAACGCTTTAACATACCTTCTTAATGGTTTCTCGAGTTCTGAGTAAACACTATGGACTCAACAAACTTAAGCAACCTGTTGCTCGAGTTCTAATTGCTCGATACGTGAGCGGATAGGTTTTATCCTTTTTATCCTAACATATACTACAGGTTGCCCCTTTTCTGCATGACTTTTGGCCAACTCAAGACTCCACCTATTGAACTCATCGTCACCCTCTAACTGCATAATTACAATAGCATTATTTGGAATACTATCCGCAAACTCAGGGTGCTCACGAATATACCTATCGAACTCTTTAATTAATTCAGTATTTTTTCTTTCCATAATGTTCATGAAATGCCTCCTTCTAAGAATCTATATTTATCCTAAATTGAACGATTTTTAGATAACAAGAACGATAAAAAATCACTTAAAGGCCG
>JASEEX010000075.1 GCA_030019415.1 Thermodesulfovibrionales bacterium | reverse complement strand
GACCCGATGACAGCTGTTGTCAGGGGCAGCGGAATGGTCCTGGAGAATTTAGATGAATTAGCTGAAGTATTGGTGGAGACAGAGGAACTGGAACCACCCCATTAAAAATCAAAAAACTTAAAAATTTCTTAAACTTAAAAACATTTTTGCATTTTTAGTCTGTATTTTTGGTTTTTGGTTTTTAATCTTTGGTTTATGATTTCCAAACAAGATGTTCAACATATTGCTAAACTAGCTAGGTTAGGTTTAACTGAGCGAGAAATTAAGAAATTCCAGAAGGAGCTTTCCAAGATTTTGGATTATATTGAAAAATTGAAAGAGGTTGATGTTTGCGGGATTGAGCCAAGCTTGCATTCAGCCCAGCCCCTGAGTTATGGGCTGGGTATAATGCGAGAAGATAAAGAAAGTTCAAAGTTCAAAGTTCAAAGTTCAAAGTTAATAGAATTGGCACCGGAAATAAAGAGAGGCTACTTAAAGGTCAAAAAAATAATCTAATGGAATTAACTGAACTCACCATAACTCAAACCCATGAGGGTTTAATAAAAAAGGAATTTTCGGCCTTAGAACTTTGTCAAACTTATTTAGCTCGAATAAAAAAAGAGGATAAAAAAATTTCTGCCTTTTTAACTCTTTGCGAAGATTTGGCGATTTCTCAGGCAAAAGAAATTGACGAGATGATTTCAACAGGGAGGGAAATTCCGATTCTGGCTGGAATCCCCTCTGCAATAAAAGATAATATTTTAGTTGAGGGAATGAAGTGTACAGCCGGTTCAAAAATCCTGGAAAATTATTTTGCTCCTTATGATGCGACAGTGGTAAAAAAATTGAAAAGCCAGGGAGTGGTGATTTTAGGAAAGACCAACTTAGACGAGTTTGCCATGGGAAGCTCAACTGAAAATTCGGCATTTTTCCCGACCAAAAACCCTTGTGATTTAAAAAGAGTTGCCGGAGGTACTTCCGGGGGGTCGGCCGCAGCCGTGTCAGCAAATTTCTGCCTTTTTGCTTTAGGTTCTGATACCGGTGGTTCAATCCGCCAACCGGCTTCATTTTGTGGAGTAATTGGATTAAAGCCAACTTATGGAGCAGTATCCCGTTATGGACTGATTGCCTTTGCTTCTTCATTAGACCAGATAGGGTCTATGACTAAAACAGTGGAGGATTGTGAAATAGTTTTTGATCTAATTTCAGGAAAAGATGAGTTTGATTCAACAAGTGTCAATTCAAATTCCAAACCCCAAATTCCAAATTCCAAACAAACCCCAAATTCCAAATTCCAAATTTCAAACTTACGAATCGGGGTGCCGAAGGAGTATTTTGTTAAAGGGATGGATGAAGAAGTTGAAAAGGTGATTAAAGGGGCGATAAAAAAATATGAGGAAATGGGAGCAAAGATTGAAGAAATTTCTCTTCCTCATACTGAATATGCCCTGCCATGTTATTATATCATTGCCTCATCAGAAGCCAGTGCTAATCTGGCAAGATACGATGGAATAAAATATGGATTGTCAAAAGTCAAAAGTCAAAAGTCAAAAGTCAAAAGTTTAATGGATGCCTATCTATATTCAAGGGGAGAGGGATTTGGGCCTGAGGTGAGGAGAAGAATAATGTTAGGCACTTATGCTTTATCCAGTGGATATTACGAGGCATATTATTTGAGGGCTCAGAAAGTGAGAACCCTAATTAGAGAAGATTTTAATAAGGCCTTTAAAAAAGTGGATGCTATTTTCACTCCGGTTTCGCCGAGCCCGGCATTTAAAATTGGAGAAAAAATTGATGACCCCCTAAAAATGTATCTTTCTGATATTTTCACTGTTTCAGTTAATTTAGCTGGACTGCCCGCCCTATCATTACCTTGCGGATTTGTGTCAATAGTCAATAGTCAAAAGCATGCCCCGTACCGCCCCCCCTTTTTAGAAAAGGGCGGGGCTGGTGCGGGGCCAAAAGTCAATTTACCAGTAGGTCTCCAGATTATTGGAAAACCATTTGAGGAAAATAAAATTTTTGAGCTCGCAAAAATATGGAAACATTGATTGCTCTTCTCAATTTCATCATCTCACCTGAAATTACAGGTGCCTTCTTGGTTTTAAAAATTTTGTTTTTAATTTTTTCGTTTTTG
>JASEEX010000074.1 GCA_030019415.1 Thermodesulfovibrionales bacterium | reverse complement strand
AAACATAAAATTTCTTCATTCAACATCTCTGGATTCCTGCTTTCGCAGGAATGACAAACCTAATGTATCAGTTTTCAATAAAAGAAACAAGCAGTCATCTTAACATGTGCAACTATGATTTTTACAAATAGTCCATAAATGATATTTCCGTAACAGGGAAAAATCTCTACATCGACTCCTTAGCCGTAGCCTTTATTACCTCCTTTATATTCCTGTCAATGACCTCTGGAAGATAGGGTATATCAAGGCTCAAAAATCCTGATGTTATCACAGAGATAGCGTCATCTTTAGAGATACCTCTCGACATTAAATATTCAACCTGTTCTTCGGCAATAGGACCTATGGAGGCCTCGTGGGAAAGTTCGGCCTTCGATGCACCATCAGATACCAACTGAGGTATGGCATAAATCCTTCCTTTTTTGGAAAACAAGATACCACGACAGTCAAGATGTGCTATGCAATAATCCTTAGTTTTAGCTATCAAATCCCCCCTTGAATAGATCACACTCTCATCAGCAGCTATAGCCCTTGCAGTGGATTCACCCTTTGTATCCTCTCCCTCAAGTATTATCCTTGAACCAATATCTATATAAGAATCCTTAAGCCCATAGAGAATAGCGTTGAACTTGGCAGAAGCTCTGTTTCCTTTAAGATAGGCAACGGGAAACATCTGAATGGACTTTACAGGCTTTAAAAGAACATAAGTGCTGAAGAACATGCCGTCCTCTTCGACAATTGCAACCGTTCTCGGCCTTACATGGAAGTTGTCAGCCCAGTTATGGATCATTGTAAAAAAAAGTTTCCCCCCATTCTTAATAAAGAACTCAGAAATTCCGAGATGTATTCCTTCAGCATCTCTTTTGGCTAAGGTACATCCAGTTATCACCTGAAGCTCTGCACCTTCTTCTACAATTATTATATTGTGAACGTTTTGACTCACATAGTTCTCTGCAACCAACAAGCATGCCTGAACAGGATAATCGGTTTTTTGATGAGGAAGGACCCTTATGAAGTATCCGTGGGTCATGTTCAGTTCTGCCTGAGCGGTGTACTTGTCCTGATCTACAGGAACAGATCTCCAGTAATAATCTTCCAACCAGTCATATCTTCTTAAGGCCTCAGTAGTGCTCATTATTTCAAGCCTGCCCTCATAAGCCTTATTTAATCTTTCATAGACTACAGAGTGATCAACCTGAAGATATGATCCTGACCTTACCTCCTCTTTCACATCGATCCCTGCCATAACGGCAGCTTCTTTTGCCTGGAGAGATAGGCTCTCAAGGCTTTCTATTCTTTCCCTTTCGATATGCTGGCTGTAGCGAGATAGGTCTATATCAGGGCCAAGGGCTGCCTTCTTTTCCTTTGCCCTCTCGGCCCTTTCCCTTATATCAGAGAGGTAGGTCTTGCTTATCGACATACAGCACACTTCCTGTAACCATTCTTCTTTACTTCCGAGAGAATATCCCTCGGATTTCCTCCGCAGAGTATCCTTCCATCAAAAATGATATAACCTTTATCAGCATTCACGTAATCGAGTATATAACCGGTATGGGTTATTATTATGGCACCTCTCTTTGGATCCTTTACCTTATCTTTCCCTAAAAGCGTATTTATAGCCTCGCCTACAAGGGCGATGTTCTCAAGGTCAACCCCAGATTCTGGCTCGTCTATGAAGACTAAATTCGGTCTTTGTACCATAAGCTGGAAGAGCTCTGAGCGCTTCATTTCACCGCCAGAAAAGCCTTCATTCAGCCCCCTGTCTAAATGGTCTAAAAGGTTGAGCTTTTCTGCAATACCAATAATCTCTTCTCTGTCTGCCCCATCTGAGATTATTTCAATGAACTTCCGTAGAGTGACACCCCTGACCGTAGGGGGTCTCTGAAAGGAGATACCCATACCAAGCCGCGCTCTTTCATAGATATCTTTATCAGTTATATCCTCCCCCTTGAAATATATTCTCCCCCGCTCCACTTTATACCTTGGAAAACCCATCATGGTCATGATAAGGGATGTTTTACCAGCACCATTTGGACCGAATAACACATGGATTTCACCATAGTTCATAGAAAAGTTGACACCTTTCAAGACCTGTTTTTCACCCAGAGATAGCCATAGGTCTTCTACCCTTAACATCTCTTGCATAATTTTCTCCCTCCTTCATTTTTTCGCTGTTACGTAAAAATCATTCTTGCACATATGGGAAACTATTTGTGGACATATTGT
>JASEEX010000073.1 GCA_030019415.1 Thermodesulfovibrionales bacterium | reverse complement strand
CAGATCAGCGACTCCTCCTGCATGATCCTTAGTACTCGTTTATGGTTTACAATTATCCCTTCTCGCTTTAACTGGGCTGTGACACGCCGATACCCATATCGTGGGTGCTCTACCACGATCTCCTCTATCCTATCCCTTAAATCTGCTTCTTCCCTCTGCTCTTGCAGATCTTCAATGCCTTGGTAATAATAACTGCTCCGTGACAGGTTCAGCATTTCGCACCCCCGTTTGACCCCTCCAAGTTCCTTCGCGGTGATTGGCAATGAATTCTCTTTTCTCCTCTGTAGTGTATATTCCATGGCTTTTTTTAATAACTCATTGTCCATAGTCAAACGGCCTACCATCTGCTCCAGATCCTTGATCTTTGCCTCAAGAGCTCTTACACTGGCAGACTTGCCCTCAACAAGCTTCCCCTCAAGATACCGATTCTTCCAATGACCAATGAGACCTGAAGAGATCTCACAGCGCCTGCTTAATTGCCCCATTGTTGCTGAACCGCTCAATAATTCCTCTACTACTTGCCTCTTGAATGCCACGCTGTATGTCCTTTTTGTTCTCATTCTGAGTTCCTTTCTGCCTTAAAGTATGTTCGAGGTGTGTTTATCCAAAATTCGGCTTTTCCAAATGCCCCAGAATTGATTATCTCAAGACAACCCTTATCTTGGTATCCCCTGAATTTTGGCATTTTCCTCTTTCATGCACCTTATGGCTTTTTTCTACTCATCAGTATTCTAACCTTTTTCAGTTTCGTGTCCAGTCAGAGGGGTTCAGTCCAAAGAGTGTAAATAAGCAAATAAAGATTTGACTTCTACTCATCGTTAATTCACTATCGTGAGAAAGGAGGTTAACGTGCAAAAAATAATTATTTTTTTACTTGGGATATTGGGTAGTGTATTAGTTTTGTTTGAGAGCCCCGCAAATGCTCAATGCAAGCCAGGTGACTATTTGATTGGAGAGGACCAGTATTATTACTACTGTTCTTCTTCTCTTAATTGGGTGGATACGTGGTATGGAAAGAAATGGGATGAAAATGAAAAGAAATTGGTTAGTAAGACGCTTCGCGGGTTGAAGGATGGAAAGTTAAGGAACTGGATCGCTGCGAATGCAAAATTCGGCCGATACAAGTATGATGGCGTTAGCCCCTTGTCAGTCAGCGGTTCTGTTCTCAGGTTTAAGGACGATTTCTTCTCGGGCGTCATAACCGATGCCAAACGAGAAAACTTAGTCGCCTTTGAAGCAGGTAAAGTTTTTTGGAACATCATGAAAGATAAACCAGTTGAAGGAGATAAGACTCTGGAGCGGTGGTTCGTAGACTATGTATCCCGGCATAGCTCGGTGATCTGGGAAATGAAGAGAGCCAAGCATAAAAATGAGGATTTTTCCGGGATCGGCGACATTGATACGACCTCACAGTTTGCATATATATTTCGGGCGCAAGCACTCAAGCTGGATAGACCAAAGGAGCCAAACACACAGCAAAAATGGAACACTGTCATTCGCGAGTTTCAAACGCGTATTGATCAGCTTCTACAAGTTAAACAATAGGTTGGGGTAGTCGGTGTGAAAAATGGTGAAAAAGGGGACGTTTGTACTATTTTAGAAGGCTCGCAACGGCAGAAATAGATTGAACGAGGATAAGGTTTGAGATTAAGCCCTTATGTGACCTTTCATCTGTTATAATTTGTTTAGAGAGGAGGTTGAAAGATGAGTGTATATAAGTTTTCAGTGGTAGTTGAAAGGGACCGTGAAGGCTATTTTGCTTTTTGCCCTGAACTTCAGGGTTGCTACACACAGGGTAATACTTATGAGGAAGTCTTGGAAAACATTAAAGACGCTATTCGCCTTCATGTAGAAGACAGGATTGATAGTGGCGAAGATATTCCTCAGGTTGAATCTGTAAGTCTTACCTTGATGGAAGTAGCTGTATGAGTGAAAAACTACCGAGGGTAACTGCTGCTGATGCAATGAGGGTATTGGAAAGGGCAGGTTTTTTCTTTTCACGACAGAGTGGGAGCCACAAGATATACAAGAATAAAGAAGGCAGGAGAACAACCGTTCCTTATCATTCTGGAAAGATTCTCCATCCAAAAGTTTTAGCGAGCATTCTCAGAGATGCTGATATGACAGTAGAGAAATTTAAAGAATTGTTGAAATGACCTCTGCCCGAAACAGCAGATATATTGCTCATAGGAGATACGGCACTCATTTAGTCAGAGCTGTCTATGAGTACGTAGAAGAATTACCTGTATTACTTACAGTGTATTTCCCATACTCAGATCGTTACTTTAAAGGAGGTGGTGTTTATGAAGATAAAATATTCAAAGGAAGCTGATATTCTTTTAATAGAACTTAGAGATGGAACTCCTGTAGATTCAATAGATTTGAAGGAAGGGGTTATTCTTCATCTTGATAACAAGGGATTACCACTTGAGATTGAAATACTTGATGCCTCTAAGATAGCAACACTCAAAGAGATAAGTGTGGTGGCGCCTTTAGAGGCTGCAAGATAGAGAAATCAGGGGAGCAAATAATTTTTGCCCGCAACGGCTCTATCTTTCCCTGTTGCCTCACGTAAAAATCTACACGAAATGACTATTCGTTGCCTCATGTA
>JASEEX010000072.1 GCA_030019415.1 Thermodesulfovibrionales bacterium | reverse complement strand
GTGGGAATTGTACCCCTAAAATCGGTATCGGATTGCTGGGACGTAACAAGCTGACAAACTATCAAGTTAGCAAGCATTATCTTTTTCTCTTGAGAACTCCCTCAAAATCCTTGGAACTAACAATTTTTATATTGTGAAATGGATTCAGGACGAGAAGGTCTTCATCTCCTGTAATAAGGTAATCAGCATTTCCCTCAACTGCAATTTCAAGCAAAAAGTTATCTTTCGCATCCCTGCAGATATTAATCTTTTGTCTTGGTACAATTACTACTGCATAGCTATCAAGAAGTGAAAAGAGTTCTTTAATCCTTTTGGGTGTGAAAATATTCTGGAATTTTGGACGTTTAAATACCTCACTAAGTTCTTTAAGGAGCCCCTCCGATACAACAATTTTTATCTCTTTTGAAACTATCTTTTCATCTATTTCTTGTAAAAGGTTCCCTATGAGATAACTGATCCATATATTGGTATCAATTACGACTCTCATAGCGCCTTTGCCTGACAGCCTCTACCTCCTTGGTAATTTCATCTACAGTGATGGGGTATCTCTTCGCAGACTCTCGAAACTCCTTTAAAAGACTCTTAAATCTTGTAGCGAAAAGTTCTTCTTCAAGCATCGTTAATACCTCAAGCTTCTTTTCTAATGGCAAACTCTTCACAGCTTTCTTTATTTCCTTCAATCCGGCGTCAGAAATTACTTTTGCCTTTAACCCTGTTGAGGACATTCAAATCACCTCCTGAATCATTATATCACAGTATAGAAAGACTCTTGGTGTTAGGCCTAGACATGGAAATTAGGAATTGGAAATTAGGGACACATCCCATATTTTCAATAGCTATCTGGTTTATCTAATTGAAACATACCAATCTATTGTCTTCCTAAGCCCTACTTCAAAATTCTTCTTTGCTTTTTATGGAAAGTCAAATGGTAAAATAATATAATAATATAATAATAAAATAATAATAAAAGGTGTCAGGTCTTGACATTTGACTTTATGGTTTTTTTCTGGTTTGTTTTGTTTCACTAAATTTAATCCTCTTGGCTCTTAAACTTTAAACTAGGGACAGCGACCATTTCATTAGCTAATAAACCCACATAAAAAGTGCAGGCTACCGCCATTCCTGTCCACACTGGGCAGGTCCTTTAAGCAACAAACTGTTTAACCAATAAACCTTCAAGCTATACAAAGTGGCAAGCTAAAAAACCATTTATATTTTAGTAGAAAACAGATATCGAGTTCCAGACTGTAATGAATTGTATCAAATCAAGGAGAATCAGAATCCTCTGTGACTCTGATCACATTTTCAAAATCCCATGTTTGTTTCTCATTTTAAAAAATCCTGTCAGGGCTTTTCTGGTTTTACTCACTTCCAAACAAAACCTCGGCATTTCTTATACTATCTATCCTTTGTCTCTAAATCCATCACGGGCTTTTATTAAAAAACTCCTTTACTGCCTCCACAACCCTAAAAGCATCTTCTTCCTTCATAAGAGGCTCTATAGGGAGACTAAGAACCTCTCTTGAGGCCTTTTCGGATCCTTTTAGCTCCTGAAATATTTTACACCTTCCCTCAAACACCTTCATCTTATTCAGTGGCAAAGGATAATAGACCATGGCATCTATGCCTTTCTCTTTCAGGTGCTTCTTTAGAGCATCTCTTTTTCCTTCAGGCAATCTTATTGTATACTGGTTGAAGACATGACCTTCGGTTGCAAAGGGCAAAGAGCTATGAGCAGAGGGCAAAATCAACCCTTTTAAATCTTTCAATCCTTTATTATAAATCTCTGCAATTCTTTTTCTTCTTTCGTTGAATTCATTTATATACTTAAACTTTGAAAGTAAAATTGCGGCCTGAAGGGTATCAAGCCTTGCCTTATAGCCTATATGGTCAACATTGTATTTATCTCTTCCACCATACACCCTGAGCATCCTTACAAGCTCTGCAATTTCATCATCGTTCGTGGCAACAAGCCCTGCATCCCCAAATGCTCCAAGATTTTTAGATGGGAAAAAGCTAAAAGTCCCGGTTGTGCCTATTGAACCAAGTTTTTTGTCTTTCCATCTTCCACCAAATGCTTGGGCTACATCCTCAACTACAAAAAGATTATGCTCTCTTGCAATTGTAATTATCTCATCCATATTGCATGCCTGACCATAGAGGTGAACGGGAAGAATGCCAACAACTTTATCAGCAGAGGGCATAGAGCTAAGAGCATGGCGAATTTTCACAGGGTCAATGTTATAAGTCATGGGGTCAATATCCACAAAAACAGGGGTTGCACCTGAACGAAGGATCGTATCTCCAGTGGCAACAAAGGTAAAAGGTGTGGTGATAATCTCGTCATCCGATTCAAAAAACTCCTTCCCTTTTGTTTTAATTGATAACGCTCTGAGAGAAAGAAGCAGGGCATCCGTTCCAGAGGAAACACCAACACAATGTTTGACACCGATATATTCTGCAACTTTATCCTCTAATTCCTTTACCTGTGGACCAAGGATATATTTTGCTTGTGCAACATTCTTTAAAATAGCTTCATCAATATCCTCAAGCATATATCTGTATTCTTCTTGAAGGTCAAGAAGAGGTATATCGGACTTTCTTAATTTAACACTTTTATATTTTTCTACAAATTCCTCTGGAGAAACAACATTAAAAAGTTTTTGTAATTCTTCGTCTCTGCTGATTATAATTCCTTCAGGAGCTATTCGTCTAAAATTATTATAGATGATACTATCTTCGATATCTTTTGTTTTGATAGCTTCTGCAACGCTCCTTCCCGTGACAGAAAATACCCTGGTCTTTTGCACGAATTTTTTGAATTCTCTCTGTACTGTCACGTCCCAGGTAACCGATACCACTTCATTCCCAGGTAACGGAGACCACC
>JASEEX010000071.1 GCA_030019415.1 Thermodesulfovibrionales bacterium | reverse complement strand
ACCATTGTTTTTGGCACATCCTTTATTACTGCAAAACCACCTGCCATATCACCATGAGACAAAGGGAGGTTATGGTTCAAGATGTGCCACCCAGTGGTATCTGGCTAAAGAAAATCGGGCTCCCTGGAAGTTTGTGCCCTTTTCAGGGAAAATTAAAAGTCCCAGAGGAACAGCCGTAATAATTGAACTTTTGAACCAAAATTCTCCTTTATTATCTGAGGAATTCATTTTAAAAACTATTAAGAAACATTTTTATCCCCTTTTGGACCAAAAATTTTTCAGAGCAATTTTAAATCAGCTCTATAAAAAAGAGGTTGAATTTTTTGTTGATGGAAAGAAAATTGAGATGGAAGGTTCCCCGGCCCCTCAATCCTTTAAGAGCTTTCGTGTCCTAACTGATAAAAGAAGCAAGAGTTTAGCTGGCTTTGGTTATTTAGCAAAGTCAGAAAGCGAACTCAATCCTGAATTTTCCGGAATCGGCATTTCCACCTATGGCAAGGTTATTAAATGGGGCTGGGATTGGCTGGGAATTTTACCAAAATCTCCTTTTAAAATCTCTGGCTTAGTAGAGATACCAGCCCTGGCTGAAATTTTAACCACTAATAAAAATGATTTTCTCAGAGATTCAGCCAGTTTAAAAAAATATTACAAATTCAGGAAGGCAATCCAGAGCGCAATTTTACCAATTTTAGCTGAATTGAGAGAAGAAAGGTTTTCTTTTGAAAGTGATATAAAGAGGTTAAAACCTCTGGAAAAAGAAATTGAAGAGAGTTTAAGATATCTTTTGAATAACTTTCCAGAATTAACTCCTTTGGTTGGCGTTCGCCGAAAGGTATTCAAGGATGAAATTTTAAGCCCTGTTAACGAACCATCAATAAAAATAATCCCTGAAGAAATAAAAACTGAGGAAAAAATTGAAGAGGAAATAAAAAGAAAAATAAGAGAAGGTTTAGAAACAAAAACAGAAAGAACAAAAATTCCCACCTTAACCATCGGCTTTGAGAAAAATTCTTCCCAAAGTGACCTGGCTCGGATAATTAAAAATACAATTTTGGTTAACACCAACCACGCCGCTTATCAAAGGGCAAGAGAAGAAAATTCAGAAGAATATCATTTGCTTTTATCAGTAGCCTGGATTCTTTCAAAATATCTTGAAGAAAGTCATTCTCCTCAGGATTTTATTGCCCAGTTCTTAGCCAGCTGGGGCTATGAGGACAAAAAAAATTTTCAACTTTTTCAAACTAATTAGATAAGAAAAAAGAAAATTGCATTTATTCAAAATTTTTGATATATTCAAAATTGTTTAAGGTGGAACCTTAAACATCCATCAAAGGTTGTCACAGGTCAGACCTGTGTAAAACTACAGAACTATCTCAATTATGTTGACGTCCGATGTCAACATAGAATAGAGGTGAACATCTGGCAAACTTAAAATGAAAAGAGAAAAATCATTTACCCTTATTGAATTATTAGTAGTAATGGCTATCATTGGGCTTTTAGCAAGTATTGTTATGGTTTCTTTAAAAGGAGCCAGGGAAAGGGCTCAATTGGCTAAAACTGCCCAGTGGCAAGAAGTGTCTTTGGTCAACTTGGAGCTGATGCTGTCTTAGTAATGAATTTTAATGATTGTTGTCCAGGTGGCACCTGCACTGACCTCTCTGCTTATAGCAATCACGGCACAATTTCTGGCGGTGTTGCTTGCACTGAGGGAGTGCCAGGATTTACGGGAAGAGCTTTGTATTTTGATGGAAGTGGTTATGTTAATTGCGGCAATAAGCCGAGTTTGAATATTACTGATGCGATTACGATTGAGATGTGGGTGAAACCGAATACTTCTAATGGAGCTACTGGGTATTTAATTTCAAAGAATAATCTAAGTGGAGGTGACAACCAATACGCTATTTATACGGGGAATGGACGAGCAATGTATGTTCCAGGATATTCGCCAAGCACTGCTTATGATGTTATCCCATATAATGTATGGACTCATCTTATTTTCACAAGAACAGGTGGCATTGGACAATTTTATATCAATGGTGTAGCCTCTGGCTCTCCAGCTGCTTGTGATATGCCTGCAAAACCAACATTCCCAGTTCGGCTTGGCTGTAGGTGGAACAATGGGATAGAACCTATTTATCTTTTCAACGGCACAATCGACGAAGTCCGCATCTACAATCAGGCCCTAACCGCATTTGAAATCCAGAAGCATTATGTAGAAGGATTAAAAAAACATCAGAGTTTAGTTATGGATACTGATAGAGATTGATTGTAAGGAAGTGGGGGGTCGGACCCCCTCCACCAGCATTTGAAATCCAGAAGCATTATGTAGAAGGATTAAAAAGACATCAGAGTTTAGTTATGGATAGTGATAGAGATTGATTGAGGAAAGGGGGATTGAGGAAAGATTGAGGAAAGGGGGTCGGACCCCCCTCCACCAGGGGGCGAACCCTTGGAGGTTTGAAAAACTCTATTATAGGGCTTGGAAAAAACATATGCCACGGAAACCTCGACAATTTGTTAATAATGAAATCTATCATATTGTCTTAAGAAGAATAAGGGATGAACTACTTTTTGTAGATACCGATGATTATTATCGAGGGATTTTCTCAATATACGAGTTCAATACCACCCAGCCGGTAGAGATTTTTAGAAGACGGCGCCAAATTCAAGCGGCAAAGAAGAGATTCAGAGAGCAAATACAAGAAATTCAAGCAAGTGGGGGTCAGACCCCCACCCAGCCTCCTCGGACCGATAATAGAGATTTGTTAGTAGAGATTCTGGCCTTCTGCCTTATGCCTAACCATATTCACTTGTTGGTGAAACAACTAAAAGAAGGAGGAATTAGCAAATTTATGCAGAAACTTGGTGCCGGTTACGCCGCTTATTTTAAAATAAAATACGACATAAGACTTAAAGGGCATTTTCGACAGACTGTGATTATATTTTTACCTCTCGGT
>JASEEX010000070.1 GCA_030019415.1 Thermodesulfovibrionales bacterium | reverse complement strand
TTATTTCCCTTGAGGGATTTGTATAACATTTCTCGTATTCTATCAATGTCAAAATTCAAGACCTGACCCCTTTTCTTACTTTTGTTACTTTAGAGATGATCTGGCTTTCCTTAAAGCTGAAAGTGCCATACCCTGATAATCCCAAGCAGCATAGTAAAACTCATTATACTTTTCTACTAAGTTGCCTCGTATTGGAGATGTTAAATGCATCCAGGTTGTTGAAATAGCACTTCTTATTGAATCAATGTCAAGAAGGTATGTATATGTAGTGGTATTTAGTATTCTTAATCTCCTTTCAATCTCCTCTTGAATTCTAACTGCTTCATCTTTATCCGCTGTTGATTCTATTTGTCCTGGTTTTATTCCCACTCTCCAGTATTTTTCAACCTCTCCATCAGGCATGGTTAAAATAAGGTTATTTCCTGAAACAGAGACTTTACAGACAATAGGCCCAACTAATGCCCAAAGACCGCCGAGGTTAATTCTCACATGTTTGTTATCAATAAATCTGTAATCTCCAGCTACAGAAAATCCAAAACTTTCATGGAAAGTGGATACAGTTCCATCTTTGAAAAACTCTAGAGTTTCATTCCCTTTAGGGTCGTATTGTTCCCATTTGCCAATTATGGCTTTCTCGGTATCTATTTCTCCCCATGATAGGGGAATGACAAGAAAGGAAAGGGTTAATGGCAGGCAAAAAGCAAAAACCTTGAATTTCTTATCCATCCTCATCTTTCTACCCTCCCTCCACATTGCTCGCAAAATAGAGCATCGGGAGGAAGTTTGCTTCCACAATTTGGACAAAACAACTCTTTCCCTGTCTTTCTAATATCCTTTTTAACATCAACAAGATATTCAACATCTCCCGGGTCTGCAAAATAAGTATTGTTCACAATCCATCTTATATATCTTATAATCCCCCATGGCAGATATATGAAAAGAGTAATAATCGAAAGAAAGAATATTAGAAGCCAGTTGGCAAAGAAGCCTGCACCAGAGCCTTTAAAACACAATTGTTTACCATCAATGCTGGTATGTGCAGTCAACCACCTCATTTGTGCCGCAACTGCCCATGGGGCAAATATACCAACAGTAAATATTATCAATCCCATAGTCCAAATAAATAGCCATATAAAGCCCAAACCCGTGCCTCTAAATTCAAACTTCCCATGTGCCATAACTGCACCTCCCTATATACCTATAAAGGCTTTAATAACATTTCAATATACTTCCTGTTTACCGATGTCAGGTTCTCATAAAAACTCTTGTCAACCATGTGGCGTGTTCCGTGTAGCTTTGTTTTTTCTAAAAACTCAGTCTGCTTTATTAGAGTCTCTTTTATAGAGTCAATTTGCTTTAGTTTATTCGGATATTTTTGGCGATAAATCCGCTCTAAATACTCTACTACGCCCCACTGAAGCGCTAACTCACTCTCTACGATTCGCCTCCCAACTCCTGGTGTCCAAGGTATAGGGTCATAAGCAAAGTGATTAATGGAACCACTTCTAATAGCTTCTAAATTTCTCTTGTTAATCATATTTGCAACGGCTGTGACAGATAATTGGTAGGTTT
Organism: Thermodesulfovibrionales bacterium; assembly: GCA_030019415.1. GTDB lineage: Bacteria > Nitrospirota > Thermodesulfovibrionia > Thermodesulfovibrionales > SM23-35 > JASEEX01. Next base: position 1,486 of record JASEEX010000070.1, on the reverse strand, counting down.
TATAATAACCTCTTATCTCGATAAGGTCACCTAACACAGAAATCGCTATTTCGGGCTGAGCCCAACATTTTGATACCTTATCCATCCAGACTAAAGTCAATGCACTAAGCGAAATGGCCAAAATAGATACAAAGAATTTTTTTCTTAGCATACCCCCTCCCTTAATGTGTGGTTTATATTCCATAGATAGCCAAGGCCTGTGACTTGAAATTTAAATTTCTTATGTTCCATGATAAACTTCCTTTTAAAGCTTCTCTTATAAGCCTTGTAGTTTAAAACTCCCGCTCACGGTCTTCTTTTGTTCACCAATGTTTATCGTAGTTAGGAGTTTGTATTCTCCCGGCTCAAGGTCAGAAGGAATGGTGAATTCAATGGCAGATAAATGTATCCCCTGTTCCTTCTCTGTATCTCTTTTTATAAGCTCTATCGTATCTTTACTGCTGGAAAGGATTACAACCTCTGAGACATTAAAACGTTTTCCTTCTTCTGGTGCAAGGAGGGCAAACCGAAGCTCCTGGCGAACTTTATCTCCTGGTTTTGCAATCTCTGGTGTTATGATTGGTCTTTCAATAAGAAGCTCTTCTTTAAAACCTTTATATTCATATTTCTTTACAGCCTCTTCTCTTTCTCCTGTCTGTTTCTCGGTTGTCTCCCCTTTTAACTTCGCAAAGAAATCTCCTATCTTCTCTCCTATCTTTTTCCAGGGGTCTATTACTATTGTGTCTCCTTTTCTTTCGACTGTTACACAACCGAGGATAAAGGAGGTGAGAAAAATAAATATTACTACACTTAATCTTTTGATTCTAAAGAGCATTCCTTTTCTCCAAACCTTTCTTACACCACTTTTAACGTATTTTTTGTAGTTCTTGTCTGTTTTCCATCTGTAATGGTAGTGATCAGAGTATAATTCCCTAATGCAATATCCTTTGGCATTGTGAATTTCATTGTTGAAAGATGAGTTCCTTGTGCTCTAAGAACATCTCTTTTAGCCAACTCCAGCCTTTCATTTCCATTGGCAAGTATTCTTGTTTCAGTAATTTTTATCTTTTGTGTTTCAGCAGGTGCGAGGACTGTATATTGAACATGGCACTCTACTGTTGAACCAGGAGCTACATCTTTAGGAACTATTAAAGAATCTTCTATTTCAAGTTTTTCTTCCCTTGCCTTATATTCATATCTTTTTGCAGCCTCTACTCTCGATGCTATCTGTTTGTCATAATAATTCCCGATAACTGCACCAACAATTGCTCCAGCGAAAGTGCCTATAATTGCTCCCTTTGTGTCACCAAGAATTGCTCCTAAGACACCGCCGGCCACAGCACCAACTGCTGCTCCCTTTTCTGTCCCAGTCATAGTTGCACAACCAATCAACTGAAGACCTAAAAATGAAAGGATTAAAAAGATAACAACGAGTCTTTTCATGTCAACCTCCCGAATTGCCTCATCAAAAATCTATATAAAACTGAATCGTTGCCTCATTTAAAAA
>JASEEX010000006.1 GCA_030019415.1 Thermodesulfovibrionales bacterium | reverse complement strand
AGGGCAAAGCGCGGCAACCGTCTTCCAGTAGTGCTTACAACTGATGAAGTGAAAGCCCTGTTCAGCAACATGTCGGGAACGGGTCTTCTAATCGCGCAGATGCTCTATGGTTCCGGGTTGCGTCTTATGGAGCTTGCCCGCTTGCGGGTACAGGACATAGATTTTGGCATGCAGGTGATAACCGTAAGAACTGGTAAGGGCGATAAAGATCGGACAACGGTGCTGCCCCAATCAGTCAAAGGAAGACTTCACACCCACCTCGAAAAGGTGAAGGCGCTCCATGAAAAAGACTTGGCGGCCGGTTACGGAGAAGTGTATTTACCCAAAGCGCTTGACAGGAAATACCTTAATGCAGGTAAAGAGTGGCACTGGCAGTATGCCTTTCCATCAGCTAAATTGTCAGTTGATCCCCGAAGCGGCAAGATTAGGCGTCACCATATCAGTGATACCGCAATCCAGTCCGCTATCGCAAATGCGGTAAAGAAGGCAGGTATCGCAAAACATGCAACGGTCCACACTCTCCGTCACAGCTTTGCTACCCATCTTCTGATGAAGGGTGTCAATATCAGAGAGATTCAGGCGCTGCTCGGCCATAAGAGCATCGAGACTACAATGATCTACACCCATGTCCTGCGCGACATGACAAATGCCCCTCAAAGTCCCCTGGATGTCCTTTACGATAACCGGTCAGGATGATCCGGGAGTTGCTCGGACACATGAACCTTCAGGCCACGATGATTTACACCCATGTTGCCACAAAAAATATACTGGGTGTACGAAGCCCTCTGGATAAAATCTAATGAAATAATAAGCCCTTGAATAATTTGAACCCATAGGGTAGTATTAATAAAATTTCTGAAGGAGACCCGAGTGAAGGTAATTCTCAAGGAAGATGTCAAAAATCTTGGGAAGATAGGACAGATTGTCAATGTTGCTGGTGGGTATGCACGAAATTATCTGGTGCCGAAGGGCCTTGCCATAGTTGCAAACACCAAGAATATAAAATCCATAGAGCATGAAAAAAGGATGCTTCAGGAGAAGTCAAAAAGGCTCAAAAATTCTGCTCAAGACCTCGCAAACAGAATCTCGACCATGACGCTCTCGATCAAGGCAAGGGCTGGTGAAGAGGGAAAACTCTTTGGTTCTGTAACAACTATGGATATTGCCGGGGCACTTCAAAATGAAGGGATCGAGATAGACAAAAAGAAGATTTCCCTTGAAGAACCAATAAAAAGGCTCGGCTCTTACTCTGTAAATATAAAACTCCATCCCGAAATATCAGTACAACTTAATATTCAGGTTATTCAGGAATGAAGGAAATAGACTCGCAGTTAGATAGACTACCTCCCCAGAACATAGAGGCAGAACAATCTATCTTAGGCGCTATACTTATTGATAACGAGGCATTACCCAAAGCGCTGGAGGTCATCGACCCTGAGGATTTCTATAAACAATCCCACAGGAAGATATTTAATGCGATGATAGAACTTTTTGATAAGAATGAACCCATAGACCTTATAACCCTGACAGATTATCTGAAAAGGCGTGATGGATTAGATGCTGTCGGGGGGGTCTCTTATCTATCCTCTTTGGTGAATATGGTTCCAACCGCAGCAAATATAAAATATCATTCAAAGATAGTCAGAGAGAAAGGCCTTTTAAGGAGTCTTCTGAGGTCAGCAACAGAGATTGCCAGCAAGGTATACGAAGACAATCTTGAGGCCGAAGAGCTTGTGGACTATGCGGAGAAGTCCGTCTTTGATATCTCGGACAAGAGGGTTAAGACATCCTTTGTTACCTTAAAGGAGGTCATCAAAGGCAGTTTCGAGATGATCGAACATCTCTATGATAAGAAAGAGACAATAACAGGTGTCCCTTCAAGCTTCAGAGACCTTGACGAACTGACAACGGGTTTTCAGAGGGGGGAGCTCATAGTCGTTGGTGGAAGGCCTTCGATGGGCAAGACGGCATTTGCCCTTAATATTGCCCAACATGTTGGGGTTGAATTGAGAGAGCCTGTTGCCATATTTAGTCTTGAGATGGCAAAAGAACAACTTGCATTCAGGATGCTCTGTTCCGAGGCGATGGTGAACTCAAGCAGTATCAGAAAAGGGTTTATAAAAAAAGAGGACTGGCATAAATTAACAAGTGCAGCAAGTAACCTCACAGGGGCACCGATCTTTATAGATGATTCATCAGGCATTACCGTTCTTGAGCTACGGGCAAAGGCAAGAAGGTTAAAAATGGAGCATGGACTCGGCCTCGTGATAGTGGACTACCTTCAGTTGATGAGGGGAAAGGGAAGTTTCGAAAGGCGGGAACAGGAGATATCCGAGATATCGCGTTCTCTCAAGGCCCTGGCAAAGGAACTAAATGTACCCGTTATCGCGGTTAGCCAGCTTAACAGAAGTGTAGAGCAGCGTAGGCCTCCGAAGCCTATTTTAGCAGATCTTAGAGAATCAGGTGCGATCGAGCAGGATGCCGATGTCATACTTTTTCTCTACAGGGATGAGATTTACAACAAGGATAACCCGGCAAATAAAGGACAGGCAGAGGTCAATATAGCAAAGCAGAGAAACGGTCCAACTGGTATAGTTAAGCTCACGTTTATTTCGAACTGCACAAGGTTTCTGAACCGGACTGACAGAGAATATAAGGATATAGAGGAGGCATTTTGAGAAGGTCTCCGGCTGTTGCAGGCCAATTTTATCATGTTACTGTATCTAAGTTAACTCAACAGGTTGAGAAATATGTAGACAGAAGCGCAAAGAAGGAAAAGGTAATTGGTATAGTTTCTCCCCATGCAGGTTTAGTATACTCAGGCCCTGTTGCAGGGGCTGTTTATTCTTCAATAGATTTTCCAGAGACATTTGTACTGATAGGGCCAAATCATACAGGCCTTGGTGCACAGATGTCCTTGATGGAATCAGGTGAGTGGGAGATACCAACAGGGGTTTTCCAGATAGATGAAAAAATTTCCTCCGGCATTGCTCTGAACGCACCCATTGTGACTAAAGACACCCAGGCACATATGTTTGAACATTCACTGGAGGTTCAGCTTCCCTTTATTGCGTATTTCTCAAAGGAAACAAAGATTGTGCCCATCGTTATTCTTTCAGCCTCTATTGAAGAATGCAGAATGCTCGGAGAGGGCATAGCAAAAGCAGTGAAGGATACAGGCTATTCTGTCGTTGTTGTGGCAAGCTCGGATATGAGCCATTATGTGCCTGACGATGTTGCAAGGCAGAAAGACGGAAAGGCAATAGATAAGATACTATCCCTTGACCCTGAGGGCCTGTATGAGATAGTGATGAAGGAAAAGATATCCATGTGTGGTTATCTCCCTACCACAACGATGCTATTTGCTGCGAAGGCACTCGGTGCCCATTCTGCAAGACTTGTAAAATATTCTACATCTGCAGATGTAAGTGGAGATTACGAACGTGTTGTTGGTTATGCAGGCATTGTGCTGAGATAAAACGTAGGTCTCCATCTCTTGTTTTTCCTGCGGCGTTGTGGTATATTTTAAATAAAATGTACGCAATAGTTGAAAGTGGTGGAAGACAGTATAAGGTCTCCCCTGGTGATATCCTAAGAGTTGAGAAGCTTTCTCTGGAGAAAGGGTCTGAGGTTGTTCTCGATAAGGTTCTTATGGTCTCTAAGGAAGACAGGCGTATATTTGGGTCTCCTTATGTTAGTGGGGCTGAGGTTTTAGCAACTGTTGACGATACAGGGAAGGCAAGTAAGGTAATCGTGTTCAAACAGAAACCGCGCAAGGCCTCCAGGAAACTCAGGGGACACAGGCAGCCTTATACATCTTTGAAGATTAAAGAGATAGTTTTGGGGGATAAATATGGCACATAAAAGAGGTGTAGGGAGTTCAAGAAACGGCCGTGACAGCGAGGCAAAACGCCTTGGAGTTAAAAGGTTCGGTGGGCAGCACGTCCGTGCAGGGAATATACTTGTAAGGCAGAGGGGTACAAAATTCCATCCAGGTCTGAATGTTGGCAGAGGCTCAGATGACACCCTTTTTGCAAAGATTGATGGTGTAGTTAACTTCGAGAGGAAAGATAGGGCAAGATTACAGGTAAGCGTTTATCCGTTAATCCAGTAAGCAGTAAGATTACGATTCAAATAAAAAGGCGGGCCAAAGGCTCGCCTTTTTTGTTATTCCTACTACCATGCAATTCGTCGACTATGTGAAGATACATGTAGAGGCTGGAGATGGTGGAAGGGGTTGCGTCAGCTTCAGAAGAGAGAAGTATGTCCCCAGAGGTGGCCCTGATGGTGGAGACGGCGGAAGAGGTGGACATGTAATCATCAAGGCAACGAATGAGTTGAATACCCTGCTTGACCTCAGATATAGACGCGAGTATAGAGCAGAGCGTGGAGGACACGGTAAAGGGAAAAATATGCACGGCAAAAACGGGGAGGATCTGATAATACCTGTCCCAGTTGGTACTGTCATTAAAACTGTCATTAAAGATGATACCGAGAAGATAATTGCAGACCTTGATTCAGAAGGGAGTTATTTTATTGTAGCGAGAGGCGGAAAGGGAGGGCTGGGCAATGCCCATTTTGCCACACCTGTTAGAAGAGCCCCGAGATTTGCACAACCTGGCGAAAAGGGTGAAGAGAGATGGCTGATACTTGAATTAAAACTTCTTGCTGATATTGGGCTAATAGGACTGCCAAATGCAGGGAAATCAACGCTCATATCAGTTATCTCTTCTGCCAGACCCAAAATAGCTGATTATCCTTTTACAACACTTGTACCAAACCTTGGCGTAGTAAAGCTCAGTAATTTCAGAAGCTTTGTTGTTGCGGATATCCCTGGATTGATAGAGGATTCCCATAAAGGGGCAGGGCTTGGCTTCCAGTTTCTAAGACATGTTGAGCGCACATCGGTACTCTTGCATTTAATTGATATCTCAAATATGGCCGAGGGAGACCCTGTGGAGAATCTCGAGAAGATTAACAGGGAACTCGGATTATATAGCTCTGCACTCCTGTATAAACATCAGGCTGTTGTTGCTACAAAGCTCGACATAGCTGACAAAAAGAGACTTGACAGGCTTAAGCAATACTGCAAAACTAATAATATCGATTTCTTTGCCTTATCGGCAGTTACAGGAGATGGGATTAAAAAATTATTACCTTATCTTGCAGTCAAAGTAGAGGAAGAGAGAAAAAAGGTATTGTATGAAAAGGCTTGTGGTAAAGATAGGAAGTAACATACTGACAGATGCCAAAGAAGGGCTTGACACCAGGCGTATGCATTCGATAGCTGAAGATATAGCAGGCCTCACAGATCTTGGATTTGAGGTGATTGTAGTCTCCTCAGGTGCTATTGCGGCAGGCATGAAGAAACTCGGGCTCAGAGAAAGACCAAAAGATGTGAAGGTAAAACAGGCATCAGCGGCAATCGGCCAGTCCAGCCTCATGTGGGCCTATGAAAAAAGCTTCAGCGAATTTAATAAAAAGGTTGCACAGGTACTTCTTACAAGAGATGATTTCTCTGACAGAAAGAGGTACATAAACTCAAAAAATACCCTGACAACGCTTCTTTCCTATGGCGTTATTCCCGTTGTCAACGAAAACGATACAGTTGCTACGGATGAGATTAAGTTTGGTGACAATGACCACCTTGCCTCCCTCGTTGCAGGTCTTATTGAGGCAGAAAGGCTCATAATACTTTCGGATGTTGATGGGCTTTATACAGAGGACCCAAAAACCCACGTTGGCGCAAAGCTCATTGAATACGTTGAGGAGATAACACCTGAACTTGAGGAAAGGGCCAAAGGGCCGGGGAGCATTGTGGGTACTGGGGGAATGTATTCAAAACTCCTCGCTGCGAAGAAGGTAATGGACTACGGCATCACTGTCCACATAATAAACGGGAGAAAGGATGGGCTCCTCTGTTCCCTCATGAGGGGTAAGCACCATGGCACACTGATTAAATCGAGAGAGGGGAGACTTTCTTCAAGAAAGGGATGGATTGCCTACAGCAGCCGTTCAAAAGGAAGCCTTATCATAGATGAGGGTGCAGTAAAGGCCCTGATTCAGGGAGGCAAGAGTCTTCTTCCTTCAGGCATTGTCTCTGTTGAAGAGGATTTTGATACGGGTGATGCTGTCTACTGTCTTGATTCAAAAGGGAATCGTATTGCTAAAGGGCTTACTAACTATTCCTCTTCAGAGATTGAGAAAATAAAGGGTAGAAAGACGTCAGAGATTGAAAAGGTTCTCGGATATAAATACTCTGACGAGGTGATACACAGAGATAATTTAGTGTTAGTATAGAAACGAGTTTTGGTTGGACGTTTGAGCATAATAGCAGCAACCACAATCTTTGCCCCTTCATCTGCTAAACGTAAAGCATAAGCCTTGCCCAGACCTCGGGCGCTACCAGTAACAATTGCTACCTTGTCCTTCAATTTCATTGTGTTTACTTTTCCTTAGGATGGCGTAACTCCATAATCCATGGGCAAATACATCCATCCAAACTTCCTTCCATTCTCAAGCAATCATCGTTCTAACTCTGGTCCCGCAATGAGCAGATACCTTTCAACTAAAACTGTCAACTATTGGTGCCTCTATTTCAATATTAAGAAGGAGGATACACGATGTTTTACAAGGCAGTCCCCCAATATGTGGCCTCCCTTAACCCAGCATCTTCTTTAAGATCGCCCTTGCGTTCATGAATATATCAATATACGTTTTATCCTGATAATCCCTGTAGGTGTAGAAGAGGGGGTTGTATATACCACCCTTATATATAAGAGTTATCTCACCATAGATACCCTTGCCGAGATAGATGCGGTGGGCGTAGTTTTTCGTCGATGCAAGGACTATCTTTGACAGGGTGAGGTAACCGGGATCGAGATTGATGCGTCTTTTCCCTTCAGAAGAGAGGGCAGCTTCGATTTCATTGGTCTTTAGTTTTATATCCGCAAGCTTCCCAGGGTCAATAAAGTTTTTAAAAAAGATGAACTGCCTGAATAAGGGCCAGCCGATTTCATCCTTATAATAAGAAGAATAGTCCCATGGAAGGGAAGGACTCACCAGCACGGTATCACCAAAATATTTCTCGAGTAATGCCTTTGAACCATCGAATACATCTGAGCTTGAATAAAGCGTACTCAGAAAAAGGAGAACTGGCTCAGCAGGTTTGATTTTCCCCATGGTTATTCATTCATAAGGCTTTGGAGTGATGCTATAACACGTGGTGAATCCCACTGTAAGGGGCCTATGACTTTATTTCTCAGAATTCCCTTCTTATCAATGAAGAATGTCTCAGGTACACCAGTAATACCAAAGCTTTTAGCAGCTGCACCGACAGGGTCACTATAGATGGGGAAGGTATAGCCCTTTTCTTTCATAGACCTGGATACCCTATCACCATCGTCTCTATAGAGGATGGTGATGAGCCTGAATTGTGGGTTCCCTGACAGATTTTTAAATAGGCCCTCGATAGAGGGAATTTCATCGACACATGAGGAGCACCAAGAAGCCCAGAAATTGATAACTACAAGAGAGCCTTTTAATTCTGAAAGTTTTACCCTGTTCTTGTGGATGTCTGTTACCTCAATCTCTGGTGCCTCAGTGCCGATAATGGTTCTCTTTGAACTGTACTGATGCCGTACCACCAAAAAGGTAATTCCGAGGAGTAGTATTGTAAAAAGGATGAGAGCCTTGTTTCTCAAAGTCTTAATTCAGATGGTTAAGACTGAATCAGCTCACTCCGGATAGGAGAGAGGTCTCTTCGGCCTCTGTAAATGTAGGTGTATCTCCCTCAAGGACAACTTTTATCTTATGTATGCCTTTAAAGCTTCCCTTGAGGATTTCTTCTGATAAGGGATCTTCTATCACCTTTTGAACAGCTCTTCTCATTGGCCTTGCACCATATACAGGCTGATAGTAGTGCTTTATTATCCACTCCTTTACTTCCTTTGACAACTCAATTATAAGATCCCTTTCAAGTAGCATTCTGTTTGTCTCTTCCACAAGTAAATCTACAATAGATAGTAGATGCTCTTTTTCGAGGGGATGGAATACAACTATTCCGTCAACACGGTTCAGAAACTCAGGGTTAAATGTTTTTTTAAGTTCGTTCAGAACATTCTCTTTCATCTTTTCGTACACAACCTCGGGTGTGCCTTTCTGGAAACCTAAAGGTGTTGCCTTTTCGATTAGCCTTGCACCAATATTAGAGGTCATTGTAATTACAGTATTCTTGAAATCTACCTTTCTCCCAAAGCTGTCCGTAAGCACTCCTTCATCAAGCACCTGAAGGAGAATATTGAAGACATCCGGGTGTGCCTTCTCTATCTCGTCAAAAAGTACCACAGAGTATGGCTTCTTCCTTATCCTTTCCGTCAGCTGCCCCCCTTCTTCATAGCCGACATAGCCTGGTGGGGCGCCCGTGAGTCTCGAGACATTAAACCTCTCCATATATTCGGACATGTCTATCTTTACGAGTGAATTCTCGTCATTGAACATGAACCATGCTAAGGCCTTTGCGAGCTCCGTCTTACCCACACCTGTAGGTCCTAAAAAGAAGAAAGAGCCTATCGGTTTTTTGCTGGACTTAAGCCCTGCCCTTGACCTTCTTATCGCCCTCGAGACTGCCTTTATTGCCTCTTCCTGACCTATTATCCTTCTGTGGAGTTCTTCCTCCATCCTTATAAGTTTCTCCGATTCCTTTTCTTCAAGTTTCGCAAGAGGTATACCCGTCATCTTAGATACTGTATATGCAGCATCCTCTTCTATTGCAGAAGGTATCTCCTTGTTTATATTGTCTCTCCATTGTCTATGTAACTGTTCATAAATCTTTTTGAGTTTTTCTTCCTCTAACCGAACAGATGAGGCCTTTTCAAGGTCATGGAGTTTTACATATAGGTTTTTTTCTTTGGAGATCCTCAGTATCTCAGCCTCGAGCTCCTTCAATTCCTGAGGGAGGCTATACCTTTTTAGCTTAATCCTCGACCCTGTTTCATCTATAACATCTATTGCCTTGTCGGGTAGATATCTATCAGAGATATATCTATCGGATAACCTTGCTGCAGCTTCTATTGCGGCATCAGTTATCTTGACTTTGTGATGGGCCTCATATCTGGATTTTAGCCCTCTTAAGATGTTTATCGTACTCTCCACACCAGGGGGCTGTACATTAATCGGCTGGAACCTGCGTTCAAGGGCACCATCCTTTTCTATATATTTTCTGTACTCATCAGGTGTAGTTGCGCCGATACACTGTATCTCCCCTCTTGAAAGGGCAGGTTTGAGCATGCTCGATGCATCTACAGACCCCTCTGCAGCACCTGCGCCTATAAGTGTATGAAGCTCGTCAACAAAGAGCACGACATTGTCTGATTGGATAATCTCCTTCATGACGATCTTAAGCCTCTCTTCAAACTGACCTCTGTATTTTGTCCCTGCAATCAGGGCACCGAGGTCAAGGGAGACTATGCGTTTTCCTAATAGGCTATCAGGGACATCACTCGAAACAATCTTCTGAGCAAGCCCTTCGACTACAGCCGTCTTTCCAACACCAGGTTCACCAATAATTACAGGGTTGTTTTTAATCCTCCTGCCCAGTATCTGGATTAGACGTTCTATCTCGTCTTCTCTATCTATTACAGGATCAAGTTTCCCCTCTCTTGCCATAAGCGTCAGGTCTCTCCCAAACTCGTCGAGTGCGGGGGTTGTGCTCCTTCTCTCTTTTACATGTGTATGAGTCCTTATTGAGAAGTTGATCGTGAGCTGCCTTGCTCCAAGTAGGTTGGCACCGAAGTTACGCAGTATCTTGCCACCTGTACCCTCTCCTTCCCTTATCAGGCCAAGGAGAATATGTTCACTCCCAATATAATTATGCCCGAGGAGCCGTGCCTCTTCAACAGCAAGTTCAAGGACCTTTTTGGCCCGTGGTGTAAAGGGTACATCGTCGAGGATCATAAGGTCTGTCCCTTGAAGTAGGTTTCTTTCTACCTCCATACGAATTTCCTCTCGAGTTATGCCCATCCTTTTGAGGATTGCTACAGGTAGGCTATCTTCTTCTCTCAGGATAGCAAGTAAGAGATGTTCTGTGCCGAGGTAGTCATTTTGACGTTTCTCGGCTTCTTCCTTTGCGTATATAATTACCTTTCTTCCTCTCTCCGTAAACTTCTCAAACATTCTATCCCTCGAATGATTCAGAGTAATACTTTTTTGCAGAGAAAGTCAATATACTTCATTGAACCCTGTTGTTGGAACAATATATATGCGTACATAACACTCATAGCAATTTATGCAACAACAGGGTGAATCTCAAGAAGAGAAAAAAAGAAGGGTATCTCAAAGGAAGCTGATTCTTCTGAATCCGAGCCGTGAACTATATTGTGCTCGATATCTGAGGCAAAATCAGCCCTGATTGTGCCTGGTGCGGCATCCTTCGGGTTTGTTGCCCCCATCAGCTTCCTGACCATTGAGATGGCATCATTGCCTTCCACTACCATAACTACAATAGGCCCTGCTGATATGGAGTCAGTAAGGCTGTCATAGAAGGGTTTATCCTTATGAACAGCGTAAAAACTCATTGCCTCCTCCTTAGAAAGTTTGAGCATCTTCAGTGCAGCAATCCGGAGATTTTTTTGTTCAAATCTTCCCATGACTTCACCGATTAGGTTTTTCTTTACACCATCAGGTTTAACTATTGATAGTGTTTTCTCCATCCTTCACCCACCTATATTGATAGTTTTTTTATTAATTTTCTAACAGATGTACAGGATCTCATGAATTGTGTCTTTTCTTCTTTGGTAAGGTTTACCTCTATAACCTTTTCGACACCCTCTTTCCCGAGTATAACGGGCACACCCACATAAATATCCTTCACCCCATATTCTCCATTAAGATATGCAGCGCAAGGGAGCACACGTTTTTCATCGAGAAGGATTGATTTTATCATCTGAAATATTGCTGCAGCAGGTGCATAATACGCACTCCCTGATTTAAGCAGAGAAACTATTTCTGCACCACCCTTTCTCGTTTTCTCTATCAATGAATTGATAGTCTTTTTGGGCAGGAGCTCTGTTACCGGTATTCCTTTTACGGCTGTAAACCTTGTAAGTGGGACCATCTCATCACTATGTCCTCCAAGAAGAAGTGCTTCTACATCTTCCGGTGACACATTGAATTCCCATGAAAGAAATGCTGTTAATCTCGCTGCATCAAGTATGCCGCCCATACCTATAACACGTCTGCAGGAAAACTCCGTGGCCTTCCATGCAAGGTATGTCATAACATCCATTGGGTTGGTTACAACGATGATAATAGCATTTGGAGAAGTCCTTGCAATCTCAATACATGTTTCTCTGATTACGTTAGCATTAGCATGGAGAAGGTCGTCTCTTGACATTCCGGGTTTTCTGGGAAACCCGGCTGCAATGACGACAATGTTAGAGTCTGCTGTATCAGTATACTTATTCGTTCCTTTAATTGCAGATGATGAACCCCAGAGGGGACATGCCTCAGCAATGTCCAGTGCCTTCCCCTGCGGTATTCCCTCTGCAATATCAAACATTACAACATCAGCGATTCCTGACTGTACAACAAATTGTGCGGTTGTGGCGCCGACATTACCTGCACCTATTATTGATACCCTTTTCCTCATTGCAGTCCCTCTTCTTCTGGCAGTTTTTCGAGTTTTACCTTTGCTATCCTCTGCCCAACCATCTCAACAATTCTCAATCTCTTGCCTTCAATCTCTATTGTGTCTCCTGTCTTTGGTATTCTCTGAAGATACGTTACAATAAAACCTCCCAGTGTGTCATACTCTGGTGATTCTGGAATTTCTATATTATAATCCTCGCTAAGGTCCCTGATACTTATGGATGCGTCTATTATCATAGTGCCATTACTGAGCTGAATAACTGGACTTTCGATATCGTATTCATCCCTGATCTCACCAACGATCTCTTCAAGGAGGTCCTCTAATGTCACCAGCCCTGAAACAGCACCGTATTCATCTATTACTATCGCCATATGAACCCTCTTCCTCTGCATTTCCCTTAAAAGAATACTTATCTTCAAGGTTTCAGGGATGAAAAATGGAGGTTTTATGATTCTGCGTATATCAACGCTTCCTGTCCTTAAAAGGGTATTGGAAAAGTCTTTGGCATAAAGAATGCCTCTGATATCATTCAAATCCTTACCTATGACAGGGTAACGGGAAAATTTCTCTTCTGAAATGATTGTCTTCACCTCATCAACAGTCATATTAATTCCAATGGTAACCATCTGGGGAGCAGGGATCATTACCTCCTTTACGAAGATGTCTGTAAACTCAAAAACGCTCTGTATAAGCTCCTTTTCCTCAGCCTCAAAGATGCCCCTTTCTTTTCCCTCTTCTAAGAGAAGCTTTATCTCTTCCTCCGAGATGTATCCCCTTTCGCTAAATGCCCTTTTGCCGAAGGGTTTTAACAACATATTTGTGCTTGCTACCAAGATATGAACAAATACTGTGGCTAATTTGGAAAATCTGTCTATTAACGGAGCAACGAAAAGGCCAACGGTTTCCGGCTTGGAAAGGGCTATTGACTTTGGGATGAGTTCGCCAAAGACGGTGGAGAAATAGGTAATTATTACAGCCACAGTCCCTATAGATATCGCCTCACTTGGCACAGAGATAAGAGGTACGGGTATATTTTTGAGAACTGGTTTTATAATCTCAATTGCAGCGGCGCCACCGATGGCAGCTGCCAGGACTCCTGCCAGTGTGATACCAATCTGAATTGTGGCAAGAAATCGGTCTGGTTCCTTTCTCAGTTTATGTAAAAGCGTTGCATTCTTCCTGCCTTCATCAATTAGTTGTTTGATGCGTGTTCTCCTGAGTGTAACTACGGCTATCTCAGATGCAGCAAAAAAGCCATTTAAGAGGATAAAAATTATGATAAGAAGGATATCAAGCCACATGTATATTGAAAATTAAAAATTTAAAACTAAGGAGTTCCGGAATTTTTATTTTATTTCGGGGTTCTCTTATAGGTGAAATGTCAGTTTCCATTTGGACTATCAGGTCAATTTCTCGATAATGGCATCCGCAACCATTGATGTTGTTGCAGCAGTTGGGTCATCTGGTGTCGGCTTCATGTCATATGTTACATATCTTCCCTCTTCTATCACAGATGCGACGGCTCCCTCTAATCTTCTGGCTGCCTCGATCTCCCCTAAATGTCTGAGCATCATAACCCCTGAAAGTATCATAGCAAGAGGGTTTACTTTATTCAACCCTTTGTACTTAGGGGCACTCCCGTGGGCAGGCTCGAATACAGCGACCTCTTCTCCGAGGTTTACACCAGGGGCAAGGCCGAGCCCTCCTATAAGACCTGCTGCCAGATCAGATATAATATCACCGTAAAGATTGGGAAGGACTATTACATCATAAAGTTCGGGTTTCTGCACGAGCTGCATACACATGTTGTCAACTATCCTGTCTTCGAACTGGATATCGGGATATCTCTTTGCTACATTTCTTGCAGTTTCAAGAAAGAGCCCATCTGAACATTTCATTATGTTTGCCTTATGTACTGCCGTAACCTTTTTTCTTTTATTTTTTCTCGCATACTCAAATGCGAAACTTACAATCCTCTCTGTGGCATAAACAGATATGGGTTTAATGCTTATACCTGAATCAGGTCTGATTATCTTCTCTGTTGACCCAATGATGAAATCTATAAGCTTTTTTGTATCTTCTGAGCCTTTCTCGAATTCGATTCCGGCATATAGATCTTCCGTATTTTCCCTGATTATGGCGAGGTCAACATCTTCATATCTTGTCCTTGTACCTTTAAAGGTTTTACATGGCCTTAGACAACAATAGAGGTCAAGGTTCTGTCTGAGTGTAACATTAACGCTCCTGAAACCCATTCCTACGGGTGTGGTGATAGGCCCCTTTAGGGCTACCCTGTTCTTCTCTATAGAATCAATGACTTTCTGAGGCAGGGGGGTTCCTTCCTTTTCAAATACCTCTTGCCCAGCCTCGTGGATATCCCACCTTATATCAACACCTGTGGCTTCAATTACCCGTTTTGTCGCCACAGAGATTTCAGGTCCTATGCCATCTCCTGGTATAAATGTGATGTTATACATTATGGATTTGCGGTGAGTATCTTCTGTGCAATCTCGGGATAAGTAGCAACAAACCTCAACTCATCATCTGTAAGAGGTTTCTGTGTGTGAAGATTGGCATACTGTACGAGTTCAAGTATCCTTCTTGCTTCATTGTCATCGTGAAAATGAATGCCAAATTTGTCATAAACATGCCTGAAGCCTTTAATGCCTCCATACTCTCCTGTTGTTATTATCCTTCCAGTTTCTGAGAGTTCCGGTTCACCCCTTCCCACATCCTCAGGATCGTAGAGCTCATAATTACGTCTGTCTTTCAATGCCCCATCTGCGTGTATTCCTGATTCGTGAGCAAATGCATTTGCACCTACTCCCGGCTGGTTTATCGGTATAGGTATATTAAATGCATATGATGCGTATCTGCTGATCTTCCATGCCTTCTTGAGGTCTACATGCTCGTCGAGGGGGACTTTATCTTTAAGTCTGTGTGAAAATTTAAGTGCTAAAATTGTTGATATCAGGTCGCAATTGCCACATCGCTCTCCGTAACCATTGACAGTTGTATTTATATAAGAATCAACACCGCCTTCTATAGCTCCCTGTGCACCTGCTACAGAAACAGCCTCTGCCATCCCCAGGTCATTATGGCAGTGCATTTCTATTGGGAATTTTGTAGCGAGGGCAAGTGCCTTTGTCCTCTCATATATGGTTATGGGGTCATCTGTACCAAGCGTGTCACAGTATCTGAAGCGGTCTGCCCCCGTTTCTTTGCCTGCAAGGGTGAATTCTATCAACCTGTCAAGCTCTGTCCTCGATGCATCTTCTGCATTTACCCCCACAGTTTCTGCCCCGAGCTCCTTTGCAGTCTTTACAGCCTCAACAAGGGATTTAATAATATCCTTGAAGGTCTTTCTACCCTGAAACTTACCCTGTATCATTATCTCTGATGTTGACATTGAGACATTTATATGTTTGAGTTCAGGGCAGTTTTTGAAGGTGAGCCTCACATCTTCGGGTATCGCCCTGCACCAGCCCTCAAGGTGAATCCTCTTTATTGCGCCGAGTTTTACAAGTTCGAGGTTTGCGTTTATATAATTGACCTCATGTTTAAGCGTAGGAAAACCTACCTCGCTCTGATAAATACCCATTTCATCAAGATAGATGTTTAACATCGTCTTGGAGAGCTTTGGAAGGAGTATCCTAGATGTCTGCACACCATCCCTATTTGTCACATCGATTAGATATACTTTACCTTTCATATAGCCTTACCTCTATCTCTGTCCGCAATAAATAAAATTAAATTATAAAAAAGCAGGTACAAGGAAATGACAGCGATTATTCTAAAAATAACAGATTTACCTAAGAAAATTCAAATACTATATCCTGTCATCACGGAATCGGAAATGCTTATCAACAAAGAAAGACTGGAAAAGAGAAGGGCACTTTGTTACAATTAATGCCGGTTTTTAAAGGAGGCTTATATGGATTTTAAAGGGCAGGTTGCAATAGTTACAGGCGGAGGACGTGGTATTGGCAAGGCAATTGCTGAGGGGCTTGCAAAAAAGGACGTCAATTTAGCTGTTGCAGACATAAACCCTGATGCAGCCATCGAGGCTGCGGCGGCTTTTACAGCTCTCGGAATCAAGGCCATGGGAATAAAACTTGATGTATCGAAGTCAGAGGAGGTTAAAAAGGCATTCGAGGATATGCGTAAGGAGTTCAACAGGATAGATATATTGATAAACAACGCCGGCATAACAAAAGACAGCCTGTTACTCAGAATGAAGGAGGAAGACTGGGACTCTGTAGTGGATATCAATCTTAAGGGTGTCTTCCTTTGTTCCAGAGAGGCTATAAAGGAGATGTCTCAGCGGCGATATGGAAGGATAGTTAATATTGCATCTGTAGCTGCATTTATGGGTAATCCAGGGCAGGCAAATTACAGTGCCTCAAAAGCAGGGATAGTCGGACTTACAAAGACAATAGCAAGGGAATATGCAAACAGGGGGATAACAGTGAATGCCGTTGCCCCTGGTTTTATAAAGACTGCAATGACAGATGTTCTGCCAGAGAGTGTGAAGGAGGAGATGAAGAGGCTTATTCCTTTAGGGAGATTCGGCACAGTGGAGGATGTCGCAAATGCCGTTATTTTTCTTGCATCACCTGATTCGAGCTATATAACAGGTCAGGTGATACACGTGAATGGCGGCATGTATATGTGAAAGAAATTCCAAATTCCAAATTCCAAAATTTGATATTTGAAATTTGATATTTGAAATTTAAGTTTGGAGGTGCTTTTATGGTAGAAGAAAAGGTAAAGGAGATTATATCAAAACAGCTCGGGGTGAACCTTGCGGAGATTACGGCCGAGACATCTTTCGTTGAGGACCTCGGTGCAGATTCATTAGATACAGTAGAGCTCGTCATGGCATTTGAAGAGACATTCGGGATCGAGATACCTGACGAGGATGCGGAGAAGATCGTAAAGGTCAAGGATGCTATTGAATATATTGATAAGAAAAAGCCCTCGGCATAATGGATAGGGGAAGAGTTGTTATAACCGGTTTGGGTCTTATAACACCCGTCGGTGTGGGTGTTAAGACTACATGGGAAAATCTTATCAATGGCAAATCTGGTATCAGAAAGATAACTTATTTCGATGCCTCCACCTTTCAGACGCAGATAGCTGGTGAGGTGGAAGATTTTAACCCTGAAGATTACATAGAGCCTAAAGAACTTAAGAAGATGGACCGCTTTATCCACTTCGCTATTGCTGCTACGGCAATGGCCCTGGATGACTCCGGTCTGAAGATAATGGACAGTAATGCAGAAAGGATAGGTGTGATTGTCGGTTCAGGTATGGGAGGTCTGCACACAATTGAACATTACCACTCTGTTTTACTTGAGAAAGGCCCGAGAAGGATAACGCCCTTTTTTATCCCGATGTTAGCCATAAATCTTGCCTCAGGTCAGATATCCATAAGGTTCGGTGCAAAAGGGCCAAACTCTGCGGTATCTACTGCATGCGCTACAGGAAGTCACTCGGTCGGAGATGCATTTAAGATTATCCAGAGAGGTGAGGCAGATGCTATGATTGCAGGAGGGACGGAGGCAGTAATAACACCTTTAGGGATAGGGGGATTTAATGCAATGAAGGCTCTTTCTACAAGAAATGGTGAGCCAGAAAAGGCAAGCAGGCCTTTTGATATTGATAGAGACGGTTTTGTAATGGGGGAGGGTGCCGGTATTGTAATACTTGAGAGCCTTGAAAACGCCATGGATAGAGGCGCAAAAATATATGCGGAGATAGTTGGTTATGGTATGACCGCAGATGCATATCATATTACCGCTCCTTCTCCAAGTGGTGAGGGTGCTGCAAGGTGTATCGCGATGGCATTAAAGGATGGAGGAGTTGAACCCTCAGAGGTGGATTACATAAATGCCCATGGCACTTCAACAAAATACGGAGATGAGCTCGAAAGCAATGCCATAAAGACAGTGTTTGGAGAACATGCCTATAAGGTAGCAGTCAGTTCAACAAAATCTATGACAGGACATTTACTTGGTGCCGCAGGGGGTGTTGAGGCGGTTATCAGCATACTAAGTATTTACAATGACATAGTCCCACCAACAATAAACCTGGATAACCCGGACCCTGAGTGTGACCTTGATTATGTCCCCCACAAAGCAAGAAAGATGACGGTCAATTATGCCTTATCCAACTCTTTTGGATTCGGTGGGACCAATGCCTGCCTCTTGTTTAAGAAATTTAAGTAAGAAATTAGAAATAAGAAATTTGATAACTCATTGTAACCTAATTGAAATTGAAAAATACTGCTGAATTAGAAAGGCGTCTCGGTTATGTATTCAAGAATAAGGAGCTTCTCATAGAGGCCCTGACGCACAAGTCTTTCTATCATGAGAATCCGGATAAGGCAGTTGCCTATAATGAAAGGCTTGAATTCCTCGGCGATTCTATACTCGGATTTGTAATAGTCGAACATCTCTTTTTATCAGACAGGAAATTTACAGAGTCAGTTATGGCTAAGATTAAATCCTATCTTGTAAAGGAATCTATCCTTTCTGAGATTGCTGACTCTATATCTCTCGGAAAATACCTCAGACTCGGAAAAGGTGAGGAAGCTACCGGGGGTAGGGCTAAAAAGTCGCTTTTGGCGGATGCGATTGAGGCTCTTTTTGGGGCAATTTACATAGACGGTGGTTACAAAAAGGTTAGAGAACTTTTACTGAGATTGTTCAGAGAAAAAATAGATGTTATCCTGCATTCTAACGAATTCCACGACTTTAAGACAGAGCTTCAGGAAAAGACTCAACTCTTATTCGGTGCCCTTCCTGAATATAGAGTTATAAAACAGGAGGGGGAAGAGCATAAAAAGATTTTCACAATTGAAGTCTTTATAGGAGGGAAGAAGTTCGGCAGGGGTGCAGGAAAAAGCAAGAAAGAGGCACAGACCCTTGCTGCCAGAGAGGCGCTCTCCCGGCTTCGTTCAGGTAAAAGAGCAGTCTCTTGAAGAGGAGAGGTTATTGAATTAGATGCGATAGCAGGACATTGCCTTTGTCCCAATCCAGGTCCTACTTGTTATCTTAATAATAAGCGGGTTGCTGTATGAGAGAGAAAAACGTATTAGATTAGAAAAGTTAAATTGAGAACAAATCCTTTTGACCAGCGATTAACACTGTTGCTTCCTTATACAAGGACGGTATAATTGCAAAACCAAAAAACTATGCCTATCCATTTCCTGACCTGCTCACTTTCCATGACGCACCAACAGTGATTGAACAGAAGCTCTTTATAATGTCTCTCAAACACCGGATGAGAACATTCCAAGGAACATTCCATGCAAACCCCGACTATGCTCTTTGGTATGGCTGGAGCGAAATGCAGTGGGACTTGACGGAAATTAAAGAAAAGGCGAAAGAACTTCGAAGCAAACAAAAAGCAAAGAAAAAATAACGCTTTTTATTAGAGCTTATTTGCTAGTTTTTCTATTTGTCTCTAAAATGTCATTCTGGCTTGTGTCCTCGTCTCGTCGAGGATCTGTACAGAATCTTGGTTTATTCTTGTCATTCCAGCTTGTCTGGAATCTTTCTTCGATTCCAAACATGTCGGAAGGATTGCGGACAAGCCGCAAAGATCAGATGTTAAGCGCTAACCTATCGCAAAAGGAGGTTATATGCACTGGGATTATGGATGGGGAATAGGATTTGGATTCGGGTGGATTTTCATGATTCTCTTTTGGGTACTTGTTATCTTGGGAATCGTTTATCTTGTTAAATTAATTGTGGGAAGTGCTAAAAAAGGAGAGAAAAAAGAAACCACCCTTGATATTTTGAAAAAGAGGTACGCAAAGTTACAGAGATAGTGGCCTTTGTTGGAAGTGAAAAGGATGTCATCCTTCCTGCCTCTATTGCAGAGAAAGGTTCAGAGCACCCCCTTGCAGAGGCCATAATCAAAAAAGCAAATATGATGGCTCTCACTATACCAGACGCTGAAGCTTTTGAAGCCATGCCCGGCCACGGGGTCAGGGTAAACTTTAATGGAGAGGAGATATTGATAGGAAATAGGAGACTGATGAAAGACAGGGGTATCTCTATAGAAGACAGAGAAACAGAGTTATCAGACCTTGAGGAAAAGGGCAATACCGTGATGATTGTGGCAGTAGACAACAAACTGAAAGGTCTGATCGCCGTTGCTGATACCCTGAAGGGATATGCAGAAGATGTAGTGAAAGGGCTTAAGGCCGAAGGAATTCAAGTTGTCTTGCTAACCGGTGACAATGAAAGAACAGCAAGATCTATAGGTGCAAGGGCAGGGATAGAGAGGATCATAGCTAATGTCGTTCCAGGTGATAAGGCAAAAGTTATAAAAGATCTTCAAGCAGAGGGAAAGGTTGTGGCAATGGTTGGAGACGGGATTAACGATTCCCCTGTCCTTGCTCAGGCAGACATTGGAATAGCCATAGGAAGTGGCTCGGATGTTGCCAAGGAGACAGGGGGAATTATATTGGTCAGTGAAGACCTGAGAAACGTCATTAAAGGGATAAAGCTTAGCAGGGCAACGATGCGGAAGATAAAGCAAAACCTTTTCTGGGCGTTCTTTTATAATACTGCTGCTATTCCTATCGCTGCCTTTGGTCTTTTAAACCCTATTATTGCAGCTTTAGCTATGTCTATAAGCTCATTGTCTGTTGTAAGTAACTCAGCGTTTCTTAGAAGGGTTAAGATATGATGCCCTTTGACCTTGACATAAAATCGTATATTAACTAAATTATCGAAATGCGAAGGCCCTTTATAGCAGCAAATTGGAAGATGAACAAGACTGTATCCGGGACACGAGAGTTTATATCCAGTTTTATTCCTGAAGTAAAAGATGTAACGGATGTTGATATTGTTATCGCACCGCCTTTTACCTCTCTGGTGGTAGCTGCAGAAGAACTTAAGAATTCTAATGTTATAATTGCTGCACAGGATGTATTCTATGAAGAGAAGGGCGCATATACAGGCGAGGTTTCTCCTCTTATGCTTGCAGATATTGGTTGCAGGTATGCGATTATAGGCCATTCTGAAAGAAGACAGTATTTCGACGAGACGGATGAAATCGTAAACAGAAAGATAAAGGCCGCAAAAAGGGGAGGGGTTGGCGCAATCCTCTGTATTGGTGAATCCCTTGAAGAGAGGGAGGCAGGAAAGACCTTTGATGTCCTTGAGAGAGAAATTGATAAGGGGCTATTCGAAACTGATACCGGAGACATAGTCATAGCATACGAGCCTATCTGGGCAATAGGTACGGGGAAGACAGCAACACCCGAACAGGCCCAAGAGGCCCATGCCTATATAAGAGAAAGGATCGGGGTTAAATATGGTAATAAAGGTGATGAGGTTCGTATAATATATGGAGGTAGTGTAACTCCTGAGAATATAGATTCCCTGATGGTTTGCAAGGATGTAGACGGTGCGCTCGTCGGTGGTGCAAGCCTGAAGGCCGAGAGTTTTGTCAGGATAGTGAAGTTTAATAGATTTTAAAATTTGGAGGAACAATGACAACGCTTCTATTAATAATTCATATTCTTGTCTGTTTTTTTCTTATAGCTATAGTTCTTCTTCAGAGTGGTAAGGGCGCCCAGCTCGGTGCTGCCTTTGGAGGTTCAAGCCAGACACTTTTCGGAAGCCGGGGGGCTGCAACATTTCTGAATAAGGTGACTACCGCCACTGCAATTATTTTTATGATTACATCCCTTTTGTTAGCGGTTGTTACTGCTAAGGGAGGCTCTGTCATTAAAAAGACACCTGCAGCCGAGGAAAAAAGATCAATCCCAGCTACATCTGGTCCAGTTCAGGATAGAGGTGTGCAACCAGGCCAAGCACCTGCACAGCCTCAAGCACCACAACCACCTGCACAAGCAAAATGAACAGTAAACCCCGTTAGAAGACCTTTCGCCCTTCTAACGGGAATGCTCACACGGGGCATTGACCCCGTGTTCGCTCAAAAAGGAAATTATTTTCATCCCCGCTGCAAGCCCCGATAGAAGCAAAGCTTCGCACGGGGCAAGCAGCGGGGCATTCTAACGGGGTAAAGCGTGAGACGAAGAATATCCCTCTTACTTCTTATTTCCTACTTTCTATTTCTTGCTTTCGGATGCACTCGTGAGCCCGAGATTAAAAGACCTAATACAATCACTGTAGGCTTTCTTGCCGATGCAAAGAGGCTCCTTCCTTTACTTGCTTCCGACAGCGCTTCAGGCGAGATCAGCGGCCTTATATTTAATGGTCTTACGAAATACGATAAGAATATAAAGATAACGGGTGATCTGGCTGAGTCATGGGATAT
Source organism: Thermodesulfovibrionales bacterium (assembly GCA_030019415.1). Taxonomy (GTDB): domain Bacteria; phylum Nitrospirota; class Thermodesulfovibrionia; order Thermodesulfovibrionales; family SM23-35; genus JASEEX01. Next base: position 44,019 of record JASEEX010000006.1, on the reverse strand, counting down.
TTCTCCTGATGGTCTTCAGATAACATTCCACCTCAGGAAGGATGTTAAATGGCACGATGGTGTAGAATTTACTGCTGAAGATGTCCTGTTTACATGTAAGACTGTAATAGACCCGGAGGTTCCAACACCATATAGCAGCAATTATGGTCCTTTAGAGAAGGTCGAGGTATTAAACAAATACACAGTGAAGGTATTTTACAAAGAGCCTTATGCACCAGCACTTGAATCATGGGCTATGGGAATAATTCCTAAACATATACTTGATGGAAAAGATATAACTTCCGAAAAATACAATAGAAATCCTATCGGAACCGGCCCCTATAAATTAAAGGAGTGGGTGACGGGTCAGAAGATAGTCCTGGAGGCATTCGATAAGTATTTTGAGGGAAGGCCGGGGATTGATAAATATGTTGCGAGGATTATCCCAGATATGGCAACTATGTTCCTTGAACTGAAATTTGGTGGCATAGACTTTATGGGCCTTACACCACCACAGTTTAAACTCCAGGCAAATTCAGAGTTCTTCAATAGATATTTTCAGAAATTTAGATACCCCTCTTTCGGATATACATATTTAGGCTATAACCTCCTTGACCCGAGGTTTTCGGATAAGAGAGTCAGGCAGGCCCTTACCCATTCAATAAACAAGGAGGATATTATTGATGGTGTCCTCCTCGGCTACGGTACCCCTTGCACTTGCCCCTTTCCCCCAGAATCATGGGCATATAATCCTGCTGTAAAAGACCTCGAGTATAATCCCGAGAAGGCATTGATACTTTTTGCCCAGGCAGGATGGAGACTGCACAGGGGAAACTGTGTTTCCCCTGTGGAACCCCTTCCTTCAGAAGGGGGATCTCATAAAGAATACAAAGGCCTCATTTTGTGTAAAGACGGTAAGCCCTTCAGTTTCATCGTCCTTGTAAATCAGGGCAATGAGGCGAGGCTCAAGACAGCTCAGATAATAAAGGAGAACCTTAAGAGGGTCGGGATTGATATGAATATAAGGGTGCTTGAATGGCAGGCGATGTTACATGAATTTATAGACAAGAAACGCTTTGAGGCAGTCATTATGGGATGGGCTTTATCAAGAGACCCTGATGCCTATGACATCTGGCATTCTTCAAAGACCAGGGAAGGGGAATTTAATTTTATTTCATACAAAAATGAGGAGGTTGACAGGCTTCTCCTTCTGGGAAGAAGGACATTTGATATTGAAAAAAGAAGAAAAATTTACCACAGGATACATGAAATCCTCGCGGATGGTCAACCCTATACCTTTCTTTATGTCCCGGATGCCCTTCCCGTACTTCACAAGAGGTTTAAGGGTGTAGAGAAGGCACCACTGGGCATATGGTATGACTTTATACACTGGTATGTGCCAAAAGAAAAGAATGAGTGGTATAGGTAGTACCCGCGGGTAACCTCCCTTGATGGGAGGGCTACCTTAATGTACCAATGAGTCAGGCTCTATATGCACAATGATATCTACAACAAAGGGGAATTCTTTTTTGATCTCCTTTTCTATGTTGTCAGCAATCTCGTGGGCCTTTTCTATTGACAGATTGCTATCTACAAGGACATGAAGGTCGAGATATGCGGAATTTACTGAGCCCCTCGTCCTTATATCATGGCATCCCTTTACACCATCTATGCTGTTCACTACAAACTTAACTGCGGAGGTGTCTATGCAGACTGTGTCAACAAGTATATCTGATGCATATTTGAGGATTTTATAGCCGATTCTTGCAATAAAAAAAGTAATCATGATTCCTACAACAGGATCCGCTAAGTAATAACCCATTCTTGTAAAGACGAGACTTATTATTACGGCAACCGATGCAAATATATCGCTCTTTGTATGCATCGCATCAGCTACTAAAAATTCGCTGCCGAGTTGTCTACCTTTTTTCGATTCGTAGAGCATCACAAAGATATTAACTCCCATTGTCATGAGCATAACAACGAAGCTGGTCTGGGTAACAATTGTTTTATGATCTTCAAAGATGGATAGATAGACCTTCCTCAGTATCTGAAAACATGTTGCAAATATCATGATAGCAATGATTATCGTGAAGAGGGTTTCATATTTCTTATGTCCGTAAGGATGTTTCTCATCAGGCGGATGAAATGCTATCCAGGTGCCGACCAGCCCTACCACATTTGATACACCATCGAAAAAGGAATGGAATCCATCGGACATCATAGCAACGGAATTGGTTATATATCCGTAGAGGACCTTTGCAAAGGCAACACAGGAGTTCAGGATTAAGGTATAAAGAAGGACCTTTCTTACCTGGATGGTGGCATCTTTTTTTATTAGAGAATCCCTTCCCATTTAATCTTAAACTCTGCAAATTTACCTTCTATTATAGATTTTCTCATATTCCCGAAGAAATTAAAATAGAAATGAAGATTATGTATTGTATTCAGCCTCATAGAGAGTATCTCTTTTGAAAGAAAGATGTGTCTCAGGTATCCCCTCGAATAATTTCTGCAGGTGTAACACTCGCAATCAGGGTCGAGGGGTCCTCTGTCAGACCTGTATTCCGTTCTTTTAATACTTATCCTACCCCTACTCGTAAAGAGCGTTCCATTTCGTGCATTTCTTGTGGGCATGACACAGTCAAAGATATCAAATCCAGCCTCAACTACTACAAGCACATCTTTCAGGTCCCCTATCCCCATGAGATACCTCGGCTTATCAGCAGGAAGAAGAGGTGCTGTGAAGGCTACCATGTCATACATCTCCTCTTTCGGTTCTCCTACACTCAAACCACCTACTGCATAACCGTCGAAACCTATCTCTATTAGTTCTTCTATACCTCTTGTGCGTAGGTCCTTGAATAAACTGCCCTGACTGATTCCAAACAGTGCCTGTCCTTTTTTCTGCAATTCTTTACACTGCGCCGCCCATCTTGTAGTCAGCTCAAGAGACCGAAGTGCGTATTCATAAGATGAAGGATAGGGGGCGCATTCATCAAATGTCATTGCTATATCTGAACCGAGTAAAGACTGAATCTCCATTGCCTCTTTAGGTCCGATAAAATGCGCTGAGCCATCAAGATGTGATTTAAAATGGACACCCCTTTCCTCCATCTTTCTCAGGGCAGAGAGGCTGTAAACTTGGAAACCACCGCTATCGGTAAGTATAGTTCGATCCCAGTTCATGAATCTGTGAATACCCCCGAGGGACGAGATCGTCTCAGGCCCTGGCCTCAGGTAAAGGTGGTAAGTATTACATAGTATTATCTCAGTACCCATCTCTTTCAATTCATCAGTGGATACTGCCTTAACAGCACCTTGTGTCCCAACGGGCATGAAGGCAGGAGTGCTTATTACGCCTCTGCGCGTCTCCATAAGACATGTACGTGCATTGCCGTCTGTCTTTATAATTTTAAAACGCATGGCACTGTTGAGAGGCTGCAGAGGTTATATGCGGATTTTATATTCTTTTATTTTTGTCCTCAGAGTATTTCTATTTATACCGAGGGTCTTCGCAGTCTTGAGCTGGTTACCTTCAGTCTCCTTAAGGACTATTGTAATGAGTGATCTTTCGACCTCTGAAAGAACAGCCTTATAAAGATTGGATTTTTCAAGTTTTGTCAGCTCTTTTAGGTAGCGCTTCAATTTTTCTTCAAGAAACTCATTTATCGAACATGAGTTTGCCGCTTCGATAAGAAGTTCTCTCTTGTCCATTACCGACCTCTTTTAGTAGGTCTTCCCTTTCTTGTGCAACTTCTGGCTCATGACATTATTATAACCCAAATCCAGCGATAAACGTGCAAACCATTGCTATTGTGTCACCCTGAGCGTGTCGTGGATTTGCAAGATAATTATCCCATAGAATTATCAGGAATTCAAGAAGATGGTGGAGAGTAGCTACTTTTTTGGCGGAGAGGCAGGGATTTGTCCCGCACCAAAAGCTTTTTTGGCGGAAGGAGCAGGATTCGAACCTGCGAGGCCTTTCGACCTGGACGCTTTCGAGGCGCCTGGATTCAACCACTCTCCCATCCTTCCAGTTTTGGTGCGGGATTCGAGACCGCCCCATTCTTTAAAACTTTATCTTCTCTCTTTAAAAAACCTTTTCAGTATTAAAGCACATTCATCCTCAAGAACACCTGATACAACCTCTACCTGATGGTTAAGCCTTTTATCTGAAAGGAGGCTGTAAAGACTATCAACGGCACCGCCCCTTTCATCCCTACATCCATAGACAAGCCTGCCGAGTCTTGCATTCACCACTGCACCTGTACACATTATGCACGGCTCTTTTGTTACATAAAGTGTTGCACCTGTCAGGCGCCAGCTGTCATTTTCATTTGAGCCATATCTGAGTACGAGGACCTCAGCATGCCCTGTCGGGTCTTTTAAAGTCTCCCTCTGGTTATGTGCCTTTGCAATAACCTTATCATCTTTTACAAGGACTGCGCCTACAGGGACTTCCCCTTCAATAAAGGCGAGGCTGGCCTCTTCGAGTGCAAGGGTCATAAAATAGATATCTCTTTCTTTTTTCACTCTTTTCAAAACTTTAACTTTAACATTATTTAAAATCCACGCAACTTGAAGGTTGCGGCTACATCCTTTGCGTAATTTAAGTTTAAATAGTCTTTCTTGGTGCTGTCAATGAAACTCATTATCCTGTTAAAGAAATGGCACCTAAAAACTATCAAAGATGAATTATAATTAATTTTCAGGGGGGTCAATTATGAACCTAACAGACGAATCCAAGGCGATCCTGTGACTAAAATCTATGTCATAGGAATAGGCTACAAGCCCTTTGATAAAAGACAGAGAGAGATTATCTATAACTCCGAGTTCATACTTTCCTCCAGCAGGCTTTTCGAGGTTTTTAAAGGATATGAAGAGTTTGAGAAGGTGAAGGAAAGGGTGCTCGTAATTGATAATGTGGATGAGACCATCAACTTCATAAAATCACAAATTCGCACACAAGGGGGACTGTGTCCCCCTTGTGAAATCCCCCTTGAAGAAAAGGGGCCCATGGGGGAAACTATGTTTCCCCCATGTGGTATAACTGTCCTCGCCTCTGGAGACCCTTTGTTCTTTGGTATTGGTAGGAGGGTCATCAGTGAATTCAGGAAAGATATGATGGAGATAATCCCTGATCTTTCAAGCATTCAGGTGGCATTTTCGAGGATAAAGGAACCATGGGATAATGCCTTTCTCATGAGTCTTCACAAAGGCCCGGACCCTAAAAAGAGAAGAGGTCTGGAGTATAAAATTAAGGATATTCCTATTTTGCTTGAAAGACACAAGAAAATCGCAATCCTCACAGATAGAGAAAATAACCCTACAGAGATTGCAAAAATTCTTACCTCATCACCCATCACCCGTAATTTATCGCTCATAATGTTTGTCTGTGAGAGACTCGGTTACCTTGATGAAAAGATCACAAAGGGGCCACCTGAAGATATTACGGATATGTCTTTTTCAGATCCTAATGTTGTTATTATTCTGTTGGGGGGGCTCGAGGAAAGATGACCCGGGATGATTTATTTTTTTTCAAAAACTGGTTTTCTGATTATTGTAAATCTTTCTATTCATCAAACATGGGGGATCAGAAGAATATCTATCTTAAGGAAGAACACACCCTCAATGTATGTAAGAACACTATAGAGATAGCCAGAGAATTGTCTCTCGGCAATAACGACATGATGCTGGCTGAAACAGTAGCCCTTTTCCACGATATCGGAAGATTCCCGCAGTATGCAAAATACAGAACATTCAGAGATAGTATCTCCGTTAATCACGGGCTTCTTGGAGCTCAGACACTCCTTGAGGAAAAAACCCTCCAGAATCTCTCCGATAATGAACAGGAATTGGTCATCCAGGCAGTAAGATTCCACAATGCCTTTTCAATACCAAAGATAGAAAAAAAGGATATTATTTTCTTCATCAGATTAATAAGGGATGCTGATAAACTGGATATATGGCGAGTATTTATAGAGTATTATGAGAGTCCTGAAGAAGAAAGGGCCTCTGCAGTAGGTCTTGGACTATCAGATACGACGGATTATTCAGAAGATGTCCTCTCATGTATTCATAGAGGGCGGATGGCTTATCTTTCAAAAGTAAAGACATTGAATGATTTTAAACTTATGCAACTCTCATGGATATATGACCTCAATTTCAGGACATCTTTTAGGTTGCTATTAGAAAGGGGTTATATAGACAGGATTACCTCTAAATTACCACAAAGTGATGATATTAAGAAGGCCTCTTCAACCTTAAAGGAATTTGTGAAGTTAAGATTAAAGGATTGAATAGAAAATACATATTCAGCCAGTTAAAGAGGATTGGGTATGTTTTGTACAGACTATAGGTGCCAAGATATTGTAAAATGTTTTATGCCGATTCACCGAGGCAAGAATACACCTAAAACAACATGGTAAAAAGATAACTTTAAGATGCCAAGGACAGGTACTGCAACATTGCCCCTTCATTACGGTAAAGCTCCTAAATGGCTCTTTTCGAGGATGACCGCCCTCTCAAGGGAGATCATTATTGCAGTTGTTACAGAGTTTGGTGTAACAGAACTCCTGAAAAGACTCTCTGACCCCTACTGGTTTCAGGCCCTTGGCTGTTTGCTTGGTTTTGATTGGCATAGCAGTGGTCTAACAACAACTGTAACAGGTGCGTTAAAAGAAGGTATTAAGGGTATGGAGAATGAGCTCGGAATCTTTATGGCTGGGGGTAAAGGCTTGACGTCAAGGAGGGCACCTGAGCATATTCTCAGTTACACTGATAAATATTCCATCAATCCTTCACCCCTGATTTATGCAAGCAGAATGTCTGCAAAGGTTGACAATACAGCCCTTCAGGATGGCTACCAGCTTTATCACCATGCCTTCATTTTCACATATAAAGGTAATTGGGCTGTGATTCAGCAAGGGATGAATCTGGTGAATAAGACAGCGAGACGCTATCACTGGCTGGGAGAAGATGTTAAGGATTTTGTTATAGAGCCACATAAGGCAATCTGCTGTGATACGAGGCAGAGGACCTTGAATATGGTTGCCCTGGAGAGCGAAGATGCAAGAAAGATTTCTGTAGCCTTATCAAAGGAAGGCCCGGACAGGGTTATAAAGGAAGTGAAGGCAATTTGTGAATTACCCTTACCTGAAAGACATAATGTGACAGTAGCTGACATAGACACAAAAAGACTCTACAGGATTTTCACAAAGACTTATGAGAGGCAGCCTGAGGATTTTGAGAGGCTTCTTGGAATTGAAGGAGTCGGGCCAAAGACAATAAGGGCGTTGAGCCTTGTATCAGAGTTGATTTATGGTAAGCCTCCGAGCTATCGTGACCCTGCAAGGTTTAGCTTTGCCCATGGGGGAAAAGATGGAACACCCTTTCCCGTTGACAGAAACACATATGATAAGACTATAGAGATCGTGAAGAATGCAATACAGTCAGCGAGGATAGACAATACTGACAGGATAGAGGCAATAAAGAGGCTTAATAAATATTTTGCTGCAATTGACTAATATTAGCTTATCACCAAACCGCCTTAATTTATTTTATAAACCTCTTTTGGTGTAACAATAATCAGTATCCTCCTGTCCTTCTCCCCCATAAGATATGAAAAATCCTCAAAGACCTGAACTTCATGCACAAGAGCGACCCTTGGAGTCTTTTCATCTATAAGACCTGCCTCCGAAAGGATTATATCTTCCCTGTTACCATAACCAGTGCCCTTACCAATCCTGTTTCCCTTCTTATCAACAGCCACAGCACCAGTAAGATAGAGGTCTACTCTGGGAAGATGGGGTTTTATTTTTATAGCTCTGCCAAACCTTGGAAATCCTCGGATGCCTGATGCCTCAAACGCCTTTTCTGGAGAAATATCTTTGAGGAGATAGAAACCTATTAACTTTGGTGCTGCCACGAGGAGGATTTTGCCTTCTTTCAGAGTCTCGCATCTTGCAGGATGTAAAGAAGAATCGGGTGCTGAAAATATAACCCTCGCCTCTTTCCATTCTGTAAGGGTTTTCAGTTTATCTGTTGCAGTCTGGGAGCCAATAAAATTGGGTATCCTTCTATAGCAGGGTCGCGGAAAGGTAACAAGGTTATTATTTTCCATATAGGCCCAGACAGCCTGCCTGATTTCTTGTTTACTTTTAAAGACTATGTTCTTCAGATTGGCCAATTTTACCTCGTTATAAAATCTTACAATAAATTTATCTAAAGACAAACCTAAAAATTTTTCGTTTTCCTGAAGTTAGGGCATAGGGTAAAATGAGGAATAGATGAAATGGAAAAAGAGGAATATCCAAGATATTTAAAACCTGGCTTCGAGCCATTTGACCCTGTTGCCCTTGCCTCATGGACAGAAGATATTGTCTGTAAGGGCTCAATGAGAAAGTATACTGATTTCTATTGCACAGGAGTCTATGGAGGCATATCCACGGGCTACACCATCGGTTGCTGCCTGAGGTGTATCTTTTGCTGGGTTGATTTTTCGAGGGATTTCCCTGAGAAGTTCGGAAGTTTCTATTCTCCTGAAAATGCCTTTGAACAACTCTTAAAGAACGCAAAAAAAGAAAGGGTAAAGAGGATGAGGATATCAGGTGGAGAGCCAACCCTCTGTCGTAATCATCTCCTTAGCCTTCTTGACTTGATTGAAGGAAAAGGTTATCTCTTCATCCTCGAGACAAATGGCATACTTTTCGGTGCTGATGAAGGGTATGCCGAGAGACTGACTAAATACACAAATATCCATGTAAGGGTATCACTTAAGGCAGGCACACCACAGGGATTCCAGAGGAGGACAGGTGCAAAAGGTGATTTTTACGAGCTACCTTACAACGCCATCAGACATCTTGTGAAGGAAAAGATATCCTTCCATGTGGCAGCCATGAGCGACCCGAGACTAATGCCTCCTGAAGAAAGGGTAGCCATGTTGAAGAAGCTCAGTGAAATTGGCTATAAAGACTCCCTGGAGGAAGAAACATGCGACCCTTATCCTCACACAATCTACAGACTAAAAGAAGCGGGACTGGAGATATTTAACAAGGAGAGTAGAACCTTGAAGGCCTGAAACTACAGTATTTTCTGTGGTCATTTTTGCATACAATATTTCTGGCAAGTACTATTATTCCAAGAGGGTTAAAACAAAAACTTTTTGGAGGATAGAAAGGCGATGAAGATTTTTGATGAGGCAATTCGTAACGTTGACCTCTTGTCATGTAATTACTATAATATTTTTAAAACCTGTTTCACATCAGTTTATTAATCTCATAAAATTAGTCTATAGGTGGGTGAACTGACATGGGACTTCAACTAAAGATGTGGTTATTGGTAGTAGCGATGTTCGCCATCCTTTATGGAGTGATTACTGGAATTGGAAGTTATCTGGGAGTAGGAGGTGCCAGTAGCTATATAATTCTGGCTGTGATGCTGACAGGCATTCAGTATTTAATAGGCCCTTCTCTGGTATCAATGATGATGGCAGTAAAATATGTTTCAGAACAGGAGGAACCTGAACTTCACAGAGTGGTAGAGGAATTATCCCGGAAGGTAGGAATCCCAAAACCGAAGATAGGAATTTCCCAGCTTTCAATTCCCAATGCCTTTGCCTTTGGAAGGAGTCAAGGTGACGGAAGGGTTTGCATCACACAAGGAATCAGGAGATTACTCAATAAAGATGAGCTAAAGGCAGTAATCGGTCATGAGATCGCCCATATCAAACACCGGGACATGATGGTTATCACCTTGCTTTCAGTTATACCTCTGATTTGCTACTGGATTGCCTGGAGCCTCATGTGGGAAGGAATTGGCAGAAGAAGAGAAGGCGGAGGTTATACTGCTTTAATTGGTGTGGGAGCAATGCTGGCTTACCTCATCACCAATCTTCTTGTTTTAGCCGGTTCCCGCATCAGGGAATATTATGCTGATGAGAAAAGTGTGAGATTGGGAAACCCACCTCATTCTCTGGCATCAGCTCTCTACAAACTGGTTTATGGCTCAGCAAAAGCAAGAGAAACTGCCCGGGGAAAGGAAGAATTACACCGGGTGGAAGGATTAAGGGCCTTCTTTTTGAATGATGTTGGCAGGGCCCATAATGAGATAGCTGATTTAAAAGCAATTGATAGAGATTACTCAGGCACAATTGATCAGGGTGAGCTTATGGCTCTGAGGTCAATGAAGGTAAAATTGGGAGCAGGGGAAAAGATAGCAGAACTTCTCACTACACATCCAAATATATTAAAGAGGATTGGACGTTTAGCCACTCTATAGTAAACGTAATAATTAGTGTTACATTGTCATTGCGAGCGATAGCGAAGCAATCTCTGACGTTGGGATTGCTTTGTCGCTCCGCTCCTCGCCCCGTTGATAATTATATCTACGGGGCGAGCAATGACACTTTACTTAATGCGTTAATATTAATTTAAATTTCCTTGAAATCTGATAAGCCTCGTGAGGTATATGATGGAGTCGGAAGGGCCTTCCAGAAAGGCTGGCAAAGGGGCGAAGGTAAAAGCATGTATCATCCAGGCTATAGATTACCTTTCCCCTTGAGATTGTTAAACAGGCTCTTTGGACATTTTCAAAGGAAACTTCTGGATGAGCTAGAAATTCCCGAGAGAGGAAAAGATTTGCGTGATACCATCTCTATCAGTCCGGAAGAGATTGGTAGAAAAATAGAATATCCTGCAAGAAAGAGATGGGGAAGATCAAAAGATCTACTGATAAGGATTCCTCAGGGGATCAAAAATGGGATGTAGATAGGACATATCATGCAAAGAGATATTTTCGAAATAATAAAAACCAGAAGAAGTATAAGGAGATATAAAAAGGAAATACCTGATGAAAGACTAATCAAAAGGTGCATAGAGGCTGCATGCTATGCACCCTCCTCAAAAGATTCCCAACCCTGGTCATTTGTTCTGGTAAAAGACATAGAAAAGATAAAGGAGCTCAGTAAAACCCAGCCCTATTCCAGATTTTTAGAAAACGCACCTATTGTCATAGTCGCACTCGCAGACGAAAATAAAAGTACCCACTGGTTAGAGGATTGTTCCTGTGCAACAATGTTACTTTTGCTTGAGGCGCATTCTTTGGGATTAGGCGGCTGCTGGAATGCTGTTTATTTGCCAGGAACCCGAGAAAGGGAAGACCATGTTAGAAGAGTTCTTGGCATACCCAAAGATTATAGGATAATTGCAAATATTGGCCTGGGCTTTCCTGATGAAAAACCCTTATCAAAAAAGGTAAAAAGTTTTAAAGAGGCTATTTTAAAAGTGGTTTAGGCACCTTCTCAGTCTCCAGTAGAAAGGAAAGAAGGGTAAAAATCCAAAAACTGGTGAGGAAATAAGAATCCCTGCACGTAAGGTTCCTAAGTTTACAGCTGGTAAAGCATTTAAAGATGTATTAAGGTAGAGTCACTCGGAACATTGTTAAACCCAGTACGCGTGATTGATATAATGAAATTAGGCTTTATAATCGCTTTTTGCTTGGGTTTATTCCGCTTACCGAGAATCTTTTCAAACGTTGATTCATTTGCAATGGAAAGGAATCAGGGCGCAGGCATTGTTTTGGTGCCTATTGGCGAAGTAAACAAAGAGGCTATCGAGAGACTTAAGGATGATTTAGGAAGGATATTTAACAGGAAGGTATTTATTGGCAAAGGAATGCCTGAGCCTGATTACGCCTTTGATAAGAAAAGAAATCAGTATTTATCCACGGCTATATTAAATACCCTTATAAAGCAAAAAGAATACAATGCATATGAAAAGGTTTTAGGAGTAGTTGATCACGATTTATATGTGCCTCAGTTAAATTTCGTCTTTGGAGAGGCTAGCAAAAAAGTGGCTGTAATTTCTCTAACCCGTCTAAGGCAAGGATTTTATGGCTTACCAGAAGACAAAGGGCTTTTTTATAAGAGAGCCTTAACTGAAGCTGTTCATGAATTAGGTCATACCTATGGATTAGGTCATTGCAACAACCCTCGATGTGTAATGTTTTTTTCAAACACCTTAGCAGATACAGACAGAAAAGGCTACGAATTCTGCCCGGCATGTAAAAGAAAACTCTCGGGGATCTTTTGAGTCATGAATAAATAGTTGTCTATTGCTTTGGCTTAATTATTTTTACCGTTTTGCAAAGGTTCTTTCAAGAGTTCAGGAAAGGGTTTCAGCCACATTTCCCGTGGAGCAAAGCTCATGTATTTAAAGGGAAGCCTCCTCATTTTCCCACATTGATCCCCTTCCTTTAAAAGAAACATCAATAAAAAATATTTTGCACCTGATGATTTATAATTTTTTATGAGAGTATTATTAGTAATTCCTCAAATAAGTCTGAATTCGCCGCCTCTGGGAATAGGTTATATAGCAGCAAGGATCAGAGCATCAGGGCACATGGCAGACATATTGAATACCGCAGGTATGCCTGATGGCAGACTTCTGGCATATATCAATGATGGGGGATATGAGATTGTTGGATTTACATCTATGACATTTTTGATGCCTGAAATATATCGTTTAGCCGGGATAATTAAGAATGAAATGGGAAATTACTTCTATACCCAATCTTCTAAATATGGAGAAGATTGAATTGATAGCCAGGCATGGCTGTGAGAGGGTAAAATTCTGGACCGCTGACTCAGGGGATGATGCTATTCTCCAGAGAGCAAATAAACCCTTTACTACTTCTCAGCTACGGGAGGCATGTGAACAGATTAAAAAATATGGCATGGAAACCTTCGCTGCCTTTTTATTTGGCTATCCCGGCGAAGATGCCAACTCCTGTAAAAGAACCCTCGAATTTGCCAAAAAGCTCAATTTAGACTCCTATTGGTTTGGAATTCCCAAGCCATTTCCTGGCTCAGGGCTTTATCAAATGGGATTGGCTATGGGTAAGGAAATAATAGGTAACTGGAAAGAGTATTTCATGAACCCAGAAGAACCACCAAAACTTCCCGTTATTGGATGTGACCTTGATCCTTGGGAACTCTTTGGCTTTATGTCCACTGCAAGGCGTCAACTACCAGTTGTTTTCTGAAAGTATAATGTTGTGTTTCACCAATAATTCCTTTCCAACGTCATCACTTCTTTCTGAGTAGAACTGCTCGACTACGCCATACCTTAGGGTTGTTATCAACTATGAAACCATTATGTTTTGCAATAGAGATGGTCATCTCAAAATCTTTTTCTGACACATGTCCCTTTGGTTCTGCTACCAAGAATGTTCCTGTCGGCTTAAGTGTTTTGTATATATCAGAGAAGAATTGAACAACATTAGGAACTTCGTGCACAACAGCAAAGGATAGCGCAAAATCAATCTCTTTATTTAGGTCATCCAAACCGAGAGAATTCCGATGGCATATGCGTGTTTCAATTCTATCGGTCAACCCTGCTTTCTTGGCACGTTTCTGAAGTGACTTGATCATCCTCTCCTGAACATCCACACATATAACCTTGCCATTTGAACCTACCATCCGTGCAATGGGTAAACTAAAAAATCCCATTCCACAGCCTATATCCAATACCTTCATACCTGAAGACACATACGGGCTAAGTATTTTTTTAGGATTCTGCATCAAGGTTCTCAGCGGACTGACAAGGAGATAACCAACCCACGCGGGGCACAATTTTTTATCCATGTGGTTCAACCTCGTTGATTTCCATATATGAACATGAATACTTTAACCCAAATCCAGCGATAAATTTGTCGTAATGAAGCGATAATGTCATGGTGAGCCAGTCGAACCATGACATCAGTGTCACCCTTCGACACGCTCAGGGTGACACAATAGCAATGGTTTGCACGTTTATCGCTGGATTTGGGTTTAATATAGTCAAATATACTATGATGATTACGAGTAATCTACATCTATTTTCAAAGTCCTGTTAATCTCGATTACAGAAGAGCTTAAAAGGACTCTGAGTTTCATTGAGCTTAAAGCCTATTTAAAAATTTTACACTAACTTTTAGAGCTCTGGCTTGGAAAAATTTCTCTTCCGCAGAATTGAAAGGCAGATAATTTAGAAGGTCGCTTCAGCCTGATTGCCCACAAAAGAAATAGAAATCCGGGGAAGCCACGGCTAATTTTCTACAGTCATATCGATGTTGTCCCTGCCGATGAAGATTGGCAACCGTTTACCCCGAGATTAGAAGAGGGAAAGATTTTTGGCCGAGGGGCAGCTGATGTGAAAGGATCGATTGTGGGATTGCTCCTTGGATTAGAGGATGAATTGGCCAGGATAATCAAAGAAGTTACTGGAACCACTGGCAAATATGGGACAATGGGTTCAGGCGATCTTCCCTCTTCGACCCTGAAATGGGGAGCAATTCCTTTTGGTTTTGGAGTGGCCCGGGGCGACTCAAATATTCATGGTAGGGAGGAATCAGTTAATCTACAGGACATTTATAATATAGGAGAGATTATTTCCAGGTTGTTAATTTAAAAATGGCAATGGTAATGTTTAAAGAGTTAAAAATAATAGAAAGGTTAATCAAAGACATAGCATTTGTGATGAGTGTTGAATTTTTGATAGGTTTGATTGCTGGTTTATTGTGCACCATTTCGTTTCTCCCTCAGGTAATAAAGGTGATAAGAACGAAGAATACTGAAGCCCTTTCTTTAGCTACATTTTCCATATTTTCCATGGGCGTATTTCTGTGGTTAATTTATGGGATTTTGATTGGTAAGATACCTATAATTTTGGCAAACGGAATAACGCTTATATTGGTAATCATAATCCTCACATTAAAGATAAGGTATGGTTAGAAGAAAGATATGATAGAAACCAATGTTTTTAAATCTGGCATTTCAAGGTCAGGATGACCGATTGCTGGCGGTGTTGCTCCGAATCCTTCTTTATCTTTTCTCCTGTTGACCCAGATAGTTGAAAGACCCAATGCCTTTGCTGGAATAACATCATGATAAATGCTCTGTGCGATGTGTAAAATCTTTCTAGGCGAAACCCTCATCATCTCAAGGGCAAATTCGAAATTAGATAATGAGGGCTTATAGCTCCTTACCCGCTCTGCCGTTATGACCCAGTCAAATTCAACTTTAAGATGCTTCGCAGACACTGTGAGCTGTAAGAACTGGCTTTAGTGCTGCCAAGATACCTCTTTCCCAATCAATAAGCGTTCCATAACAGTCAAAACTCACGACCTTGTCCTTTTGATGATGTCTATGCCATAGGTGACTATAATTTCACTCATAATGTTTTATATGATATTTTAACCTCGAAGGATAAGATCAAACATTCGGGACTTACGATCCAGAAGGAAAAGCCCCCGAGGAGTTTAAAAAATATTGAAACTATCAAACCTTTGATTTTTCATTGAGAAGACTATTTTTGATAGCTTACTTTTTCCGATCCCTGCCGCTAATGGTTGTGATTTTTTAGAGGATGACCGTACAATATTCGCATATTCGGCGAAAATTTCGAAAAATACATATTAATTCATCATGAATGTATGAGGAGGCAAAGTCATGGATAAGAAAAAACTCTATATTCTATGTGCCTGTATATTCCCCCTAATGGTTTGTTCTGGAATAATATACTCAATGTTCTCCCTTTATCTCTATGAGATTTTTAGGGCAGGCGCATCGGCGAATGCCTACATTGCTGACATCATTTCCCCAGACAGAAGAGGTTGGGCTATGGGCGTCTATCAGAAAACTATGTCTCTTGGTTGGGTAGTTGGACCAGCTATTGGCGGTTTCCTCTTTGAGACAATAGGTTTCCAGATGACTTTTCTTTTATAGGTGCTGCAATCACCTGCCTCGGTATCATCCCTCTCTCAATCCTTCCACTTACCATTTTTTGCTTTACTAATGAGTATTATTTTGCTTCTTGCATTCTTCCGTGACCTTGAGATTTTTTCAAGGCAATGGTTCTTTTACTTCATTTTCTTTTTTCTGCTGTCAGCAAGTCATGGTATCCTCGATGCCTTCACAAATGGAGGTCTTGGAATTCCTTTACTTTTTCCTTTTGACAGCAAAAGGTATTTCTTCCCTTGGACACCAATAATGGTTTCTCCGATTGGTATTAAAGGTTTCTTTAGTAAATGGGGCTTAATGGTTATTAAAAGTGAATTTTTATGGATCTGGCTTCCTTCCTTCATGATCATCGTTGTTTCAAGGGTCATTCGTGCTATTGTAGAAAGACTAAAAATTGGATAGAAAATGAGTGATAAAATGCTATTTAAAATACCATGCAAAAATATCTACTAGTTCTCCTGTTTAGTTACCTCCTTGTTCAGGTCTTCAAATACTGGCTTAACATCATCAATTTGAGGCACATGAAAAGCCATAAGACAGAAATTCCTTCGGTGTTCAAAGGATACATTGATGAATCAACAATGAGGAAGATATATGACTATACCATTGAAAAGAGTTATCTTTCCCTTGTTATGTCATTGTTCGGCAGTGTCCTCTTGCTCATTTTCCTTTTCGGAGGTCTCCTGAGAATGTATAACTCATGGATTTCTTCTTTAGGTCTTACATTTATCCCTTCAGGCATCCTGTTCTTTCTCCTTTTGATTTGCGGAGCTACATTTCTTTCAATCCCCTTTAGCCTTTATAGCACATTTAAGATAGAGAATAAATACGGATTCAATACCATGACAAAGGAGTTATGGATAAAAGACCTTTTAAAGTCACTTCTGCTATCCACAATTTTAATCGGGATTGTAGTATCTGTTGCGCTTGGTTTGATTCAGCTAAGCCCTAATCATTGGTGGATATGGGTATGGGGCTTTTACCTCATCTTCAGTCTCTTCATTATGTATATTTCACCTTATGTTATCGAACCACTGTTTAATAAATTTACACCTTTAGAGGAAGTAGGGTTTGTTGAGAAAATTAAAGAGATAATGGGCAAAGTTGGTATAAAGGTAAGCAGGGTTTTCAAGATGGATGCCTCAAAGAGAAGCCTCCACACAAATGCCTATTTTACAGGTATAGGAAAGGTTAAAAGGATAATCCTCTATGATACGCTGCTACAGAATATGAACCACGATGAGGTAATTGCTGTGCTATCCCATGAGGCAGGCCACTGGAAGAAGAAACATTTGTTGAAAATCATCATCATCTCTGAGATTACCTCACTTTTAGGGATTTACATCTCTTTCAGAATTCTTCAGACAGATTTCCTTACTGATTTGTTTCGAATTGAACCTGATACGTTCTTTGCGAAGATTGTCATACTGGGTTTCATAGGCGGTATCGTCTCCTTCTTTTTTATTCCTCTGGGCAGCTACATCTCAAGGAGATTTGAGAGGCAGGCAGATCGCTTTGCGTGTGAATTAACAGGAAATATAGATGCTGTTTCAAGGTCAATGATAAAACTCTCCAGGGACAACCTTTCAAATCTACATCCCCATCCTCTCTATGCAGCATTTTATTATTCCCACCCTCCTGTTGTTGAACGTGTTAGTAGTATCCTCAAATATCAATTCCATATATACAAGCCTTCTATCCATGATTCATTGTCCCGTTTCTAAAAGCTCTTATCTCAAGGACTTATAAAACGATTTTACAATTCATAGATATGCCGACACTCAAAGACCTGACAGATACTAAAGGAGAGGCGCTTATTATGGTCAAAGGGAAGCTGTTGTATAATTAACAATAGCGGTAGAGGAGGCAGCCAATTTTGCGTAAGGGAGGAAGATTTGGAAAATATGGCGATCGAAATAAGAAGAGAGGAAAAGCCGGTAAAGAAGTAATTAACAGAATTTAGCTACATAACTATTTAAGGGTACTTCCAGTGAATCTGCTACTGGCTTACATTTAGCCTTAAGGCAATAAAAAATTTTCCCCCTCATAGGAAATTCTGATAAGGATTCATAATATCCCATTCCTTTGGCAAATACGAGGTCTGCTGATTTAAACTCCCTTTTGAATTCATCTGAAGCTAAATCAAAAATTATCCCCGGGGAAGCTACACCGGTGGTTATTATCCTACCAAACTCACCTTCAAGACCTGTTTTCTTTAGATCTTCCATAGTTATATCGTCTTGAACAGCTGCGGACTTAACCACATAAGTGATGTAAGCAAATCGCTTCATCCATCTGAAAAGAGGCAAGTCAAAATAAACTTCACCTGCATTATCTGCCAGATACAAAACATTGCTACTATCTCTCAGTCTTCCCTCAAGGATATCTGAATCATCCAGGGTAAGATTTACAATTTTTTGTAGGTCTGCTTCAGCTTCCCCGATTTCCCTGAAGAAATCAATAGCATTGGCCACAACTGCCAGCTTAACGCAATCCTTAAGGTCATTCTTATATTGGGAGATTATCCTCGGATAAATTTCCCTGGCAGTTGCTATTTCTTTTTCTTTCATCTCCCTGTATGGATCAGGGTTTCCTGTTATTTCCTTTATGATATTGTGAAATTTTGTAGCTAACACAATGGGCATCTGGCTGTAAGAGAATTTACTCCTTAGGATATTCATTGCACTTTTTATTGCCCTCTGTCTTAAAGAACTATCCTTTGTTGCAAGATAAGCGGCCTGTTCAATCAATTTCTTTAGGCAGCCGTAGCATTCAAATGCTGCTTTCATTGATCCCTCGGAAGTCAAAGCAAACCGCTTCGGTTGGGTTCATGATTACTCCCTGTGATTTTGTAATATCATCCTCCCGTAAAGGCTGTAACAGGCGATTGACAGTTTCTATTGTAGATTTTAAATTATAAACGAAAAGTTATTTATTTACAGAAAAACGGTGAAGAAATTATCAGGTGAAAAGGCTCTCTGCTTTTGAAAAAACCTGAGAGAGAAAGATTATGGTTTGGTTAGTTAGGTACTTTATCAGAAAAAGTTTTCTTGGAGCCTTTCTCATAGGATCAAGTCTCTTTCTCCTTCTTGGCTGTGCGGTTAGCCCTATAACCAAAGAGCGAGAGTTTGTATTGGTAAGTGAAAAGGAAGAAATAGAGATCGGCAGAAAGATGGATCCAAAAATCATAGAGGAATACGGCCTGCATGAAGATCGAAAGCTGCAGGAATATGTCAATCAGGTGGGGCAAAAGGTGGCACAGGTTTCTCATCGTTCTGATTTGATCTATCGGTTTAAGATACTGGATTCCCCGGTAGTCAATGCCTTCGCCCTGCCCGGAGGTTATATCTACATTACAAGGGGGATGCTTGCATGGCTAAACAGTGAGGCAGAGCTTGCCTGCGTGCTTGCTCATGAGATAGGACATGTCACTGCCCGCCATGCAGTTTATCAGCTGACCAAGGTAAGAAGTTATCAGATACTCTCTACCCTCGGTGCTATCTTTATTGAAGAATACCGGGTGGCTCAGAGAAGGTATAGCGATCTTTTCGACCTCCTTTTTGTAGGAATCTTACAGGGATACGGCAGAAAGAATGAGCTTCAGGCTGACTCCCTTGCAATAGAATATGCTTTTAAAGCTGGCTATGACCCAGAAGCTTCGGTCTCTTTCATGCAGACATTAGAAAGGATGAAAGATGAACCAAAGAAGGAAAGGAGCTTTTTTGAGGGCCTCTTTGCCAGCCATCCCCCCATAGAAGAAAGGATTGATAAAAACAGGGAAAAGGCAAAGGCTTACCTCGTGGACAAGAGGGAGGTTATTAGGCTTGCTAACGAATATAAAGGCAAAATTGAAGACCTCCTTTATGGTGATGACCCCAGGCACGGGACGGTTATTGGAAACGTCTTCAGGCATCGGGACCTTGCTATTGAGGTAACCTTTCCAAAAGGATGGAAGATAACCAATGAAAAGGGGCGGCTCCTGGTGAAAAATCCTAAGGCAGATCACATTATGGAGTTAACCAGCCATGACCTGGCTAAAAGGATTACAGCTGAAGTATATGCCAGGGATTTCTTCAGGAAAAAGGGGCTCAGGCTTATCTCCGGCACCTCAGTCCGCATTAATGGCCTTGATGCCTTTGTTTCAGTAGCAGATGGTAGGGTAGAGCTGGTCGGGCCTGTCAGATTAAAGATGGCTTTTATCCTTAAAGGGGATAAGGCCCATCATCTAATGGGGCTTGCCCCACCCTATGAATTTAAGGGGGTAGAGGAGGTCTTCTCTCAGAGCATCTTTAGCTTCAGAGTCCTTTCGGCAGATGAGGCTGGAGCAATTAGAGGTTTGCGAATAAAGACTTATAAAGTTCAGAGAGGAGATACACTCACTTCCATTGCTGAGAAGGAATTGGGTGAAGCTGAGAAGGCCCCTGAGATTGCTAAACTGAATGGTATAGAAGTCGGAACCCCATTAAAAGAGGGGGATTTGATAAAGCTTATTAAGTAATTAAGTAAATTGCTACGCCTATTACTGCCATAATGTAAATAAGAGACTGAAAAATGGCCATCCAGCTCCTCCTAAAAGCTACACAATCTTCATGGCTGGCTGCAACTTCAAATGCCTGAACTGTCAGAACTGGTCCATTTCTTAATACCCGGATAACGGCTCATCCATAACATAAGAGGAGTTGCAGACCCGGAAAAACTCTTAGTCGATGGGTATGGCCATGAAGATATATATCAATCGTTTCTCCTTTGAATTTATTTTCTAATTTTTTATCAGTAAGAAACAAACCGTCTTTTGAGCTTTTCTAATACCTCAAGAGATAGACTCGAAGTATGAGTATCTGAAATCATTCCTATTCTCATAACTCTTTCAGTATAACGTCAATATTTATCCTTAAGGGATAATCTATTCCACTTCGATCTCCTCTCCTTCTTCTAACTTCCTTGGCCATTCAATTTCTAATATGCTAAAACCTCTAATCTGAGAAAACCTCTTTCAAGATTTAGAGGTATTATACTTAGAACCACTATATAGAGTAAACTTAGATTGACTCTTAATTTAATAGCCTTTTGGAATTTTAGATTATTAATAGCTTATCTGAGAGAGGTGAGACGTTATGTTAAAAGATTTGATTCAAAGAAATAGAAGCTGTCGCCGTTTTTATCAGGAATTTAAAATAGGTATCCAAACCTTAAGAGAGCTAATTGATCTGGCCAGGCTTTCTCCCTCGTCAGGGAACCTACAACCATTAAAATATATCCTTTCTTGCGATCCTGAAAAGAACAATCTAATATTCCCTTGTCTTAGTTGGGCTGGTTATCTAAAAGACTGGCGTCCACCTGAGGGAGAAAGACCATCTGCTTATATCATTATCCTTGGTGACAAAAAGATTGCCTCTTTCTTTGGATATGATGCTGGAATCGCTACCCAAAGTATTCTTCTGGGTGCCAGAGAGAAAGATTTAGGAGGTTGTATAATTGGCTCAATACAAAGAGAGGAACTTAGAACTGCTCTTAATATTCCAGAAAGATATGAAATACTTTTGGTTTTGGCTCTTGGGAAGCCAAAAGAGAAAGTGTTGATCGAAAGAGTTGGTCCAGAAGGAGATATTAAGTATTGGAGGGATAGCGAGGGTGTTCACCATGTTCCAAAGCGATCATTAGATGAGTTGATTGTTGACTAAAGATTTTGCTCTATCATTGTTAGAACCACGTCGACGACCTGCACAAATCGGTGGTAAAGTCTACTAAGGTTTAACAGAGTCAAGAAAGGAAGCTCAGGGTATGGGGGGTATTCACTCCAATATTTTTTCTAAACTACAGTTGCTTGCGATTTGCAAACTCTGTAACCCTCGACATAGGGCATGTTGAGGCTGCAGGTATAGACTCAGTTAGATTTGTAAAGGAACTTAAAGCAGATATAATTGATAAATTGAGTTTTGTACACATTCACAGATATAATGGCCCACATAATGGCGGTCTCAGGGACCATTGGGGCCTTTTAGAAGGTTGTAGAGAATTGAGAGCACTCGGGTTTCTTCTCGAGAAGAAGATGGATATCGGGGTCATCCTCGAGATTAATGATATGGAGAACCTCGGAGAAAGCCTGAAACTCCTCGAGAGGTTTAATGAACCTATACCAGAGGCGGAACCATGAGAAAGATTGTTAATATCCGTATAGTGATACTTATGTTCATCTTATTCCTCACAGCCGAAGATTCTCTTGCGGTTACAAAGTACTTAAAAACAAAAGAGGCGAGAAAAGAAGAAATTACAGGGTTCTTTACACTGGTATTATACGGAGGGAGACATATTAACGACTTAGAAACCATTGCCTTCCTTGATAAAGAAGGAGACCAGTATGAATTTGAGCCTTACGCACCTGAGTTTGATTATAAGATAAAAAGAGAGAGCCCTGCTGAAGAGGCCTTGAATGAAGCGAAAAAATTTGTAAGTTTTCACAATTCCTTCTGGCGCTCTCAATTAAGCAGGATTATTGATGACAAAGGAAATACTATTGGATATGAATTGAGGCCTCTGTATTATCCTTTTGTTCATGGTAGGGATGATGTCCTCGAAGTATATTACAGGATTAAGAACGATAAGGTGATTGTTGAAATAAGGCTTATACCAGAAATTTTTAACACGCTCTTTTCCGGAGACCTACCAGATTCTCTGGGAGGGTTTTGATAAGCATATTTTTTGGTTATGGATGAGGTAAGAAGGAAAAACTCCTGATTGAAAAGGAAGAGATGAAGTTATCAAAGGGTCTTTTAGTATTAGTAACAGTTATATTTAGTTTTTTCGCCTGCACGGTATCTCCAGAAACAAGGATCCGCTGTGCATCAACTACAAGTATCCAGAATTCTGGATTATTTGATTACATTCTGCCCATATTTGAGAAGAAGATGGGCATTAAGGTTGATGTGGTTGCTGTTGGCACGGGTGCAGCCATCGAGATAGGGAAAAGGGGCGATGCAGATATGGTCTTCGTTCATGCAAAGGAACTGGAATTAAAGGCGGTTGAGGAAGGATACTTTGTCAATCGCCATGACGTCATGTATAACGATTTTATACTTATAGGTCCTTCAGATGATCCTGCAAAAATAAAAGGGATGAAACTTGCTTCTGATGCATTCCGCAAAATCGCAGTGACTGGATATCCCTTTGTTTCGCGTGGAGATAATTCAGGGACCCATAATAAAGAACTCGAAATTTGGAAAAAAACAGGTGTTGACCCAAAAGGGAATAAATGGTATCTCGAATCAGGTCAGGGAATGGAAAAGACCCAGAGGATTGCAAACGAAAAACGTGCATATACTCTAACAGACAGGGGCACATGGTTTACAACAAGAGAGAGAGACAAGCTCGAAATGATTATAGTTCTTGAAGGCGACCCGATATTATTCAATCAATACGGGGTCATGGCGGTCAATCCTGAAAAACATAAACATGTTAAATATAAAGAGTCCATGGAATTTATCAATTGGATCATATCAAAGGAAGGACAGCAGGCCATAGCATCATTTAAAGATAAACATGGCAATCGGCTATTTATTCCCAATGCAGCAAAATAACCAATAACCAAATTACAATAACCAAACATGCTGAAAAGAAATACCAAATTCGGAATCCTAAAGGGTTTAAATCCGAAATCCCAAATCCTAAATTCTAAACAAGCACAAATGCTCAAAATACAAAATTCAAAACATTTTAAATATTTGAATTTAGGATTTTGAATTTGTTTAGGATTTAGATATTAGGATTTTGAATTTTAATGTTTAATTATTGGCAGTTGGAGCTTGTTCGGTGATTGGTTATTGATGATTGGTTATTTGAGCTATTATGGGACTTTACACCTTTAATTTTGTATCATGGTTTTGGCATGGACCCAATCATAGAGGGTTTTAGAAGGGCCTTTTCCCTTATATTTACTCTCGATCCAGAGCTGTTAAGTATTATATTTTTGTCCCTCGGGGTTTCTGGTACAGCCCTTATAATAGCAACAGTTTTAGGTTTGCCGATTGGTGCCCTGACGGGATTGAAGAGATTTCCGGGAAGGGGATTAATTATCAGCCTCCTGAATACCTTTATGGGTCTTCCACCTGTCGTTGTTGGACTCTTTCTATATCTTCTACTATCAAGGAGAGGACCCCTCGGCTTCATGGCCTTGCTCTATACACCTTCAGCAATGATTATTGCCCAGAGCATTCTTGCCTTTCCTATCGTGGCTGCCCTTTCCCACTCAGCTATTAAAAAAATCGAGCCTCTCATTAAACAGGCTTCACTTACCCTTGGTGCAACACCTTTTCAGGTGATGATTACTATTATGAAAGAAGCAAGGTATGGGATAATGTCAGGGGTAATTGCTGCCCTTGGGAGGGTGATGGCTGAGGTAGGGGCAATACTTATTGTAGGTGGCAATATTGCTGGTTATACACGTGTTATGACCACGACCATTGCCCTTGAGACGGATAAGGGGAATTTTGAACTTGCCCTCGCACTTGGTATTATACTTCTAATGTTATCATTTATTATAAACATGTTTTTATATTTGATTCAGAAAAAAGGCGTAGTAGAGACTGCTATATGGACCTAAAATTGATTATTTCAAATATTTATAAGAGTTACGACAGAAAGCCTGTCCTAAAAGACTGTTCCTTTTCATTTGATAGAAGTGGAACCTACGTTCTGATAGGTCCTAATGGTAGTGGCAAGTCAACATTCTTCAGGATATGTGGCCTTCTTGAAGATCCTGATGAAGGGGAAGTTAATTATTTTTCAGGGGTACATATTTTAAAGAGAGACATTGAACTAAGACGCAGGATAACCCTTTTATTGCCGAAAGTTGGGATTTTTAACACTACGGTATTTAAGAATGCGGCTTATGGGCTGAGGATAAGGGGAACGAAAGGGCCTAAAATAAAGGAAAAAGTTGATAAGGCACTGGAGTTTGTTGGACTGACTCATAAAAAGAATCAGAATGCACTGACCCTTTCAAGCGGAGAGACACAGAGGCTTGGTATTGCGAGGGCGATGGTTATTGAGCCTGAAATATTTTTCCTTGATGAACCAGCAGCATCTGTTGATCAAGAAAATACAGAAATAATAGAAGATATTATTTTGAAAATGAAAAAAGAGGAAAGGTCAATTGTTGTCATTGCAACCCATGACATGGCCCAGGCAAAAAGACTCGCAGACTGGTTACTCTTAATGAAGGACGGAAAAATTATTTCCTCTTGGTGATTGCACCGGACTGTCTCTGTGCTAATATTTTAGGTCCTTGTTCAATACGGGCTTATGACCCTTGCTTTTCATGCTCTGTGCATTAGGCACATCATAGGTTTAGATATCCTGATGGATGAGATTATATTTATCTCTCTTGGCCTTTTGGTAGTTCTCGCTGCCCTGAAGATGGCCTTTGCCCTCCTTACTGGTCTATCATCATTCAAGACGGGAGGGGCCATGTTTACTACTACCCATCGCTCAAAGATAAAAAAGATCTTAGAGGTCATACCCATGCATCCCGGGCAGGTAGTCTATGATCTGGGATGCGGGGACGGAAGATTCTTGATAGCTGCAGCGAAAAGATATAAAGTAAAGGCCATTGGCTTCGAGATAAACCCTTGGGCCTATCTACTATCCAGGTTCAGGGTGGGGCTCTGCCAAGCAAATGTCTCCATCCACTTTCAGGACTTCTGGAAGGCAGACCTCAGCGAGGCAGATATAGTCTTCTGCTATCTTTTCCCTGATGTGATGGAAAGGTTGAGAGAAAAGCTTTCCAAGGAACTCAAGGCTGGGGCTAAGGTTATAAGCTGTAACTTCGAAATGCCAGGATGGAAACCTGAAAAGATCATCATCGCCTCCCATCCCACACACACAGATCCCATTTTCATATATACCAATTTGCTATGGCGCGCCCAGGAGGATTCGAACCCCCGACCTGCGGATTCGTAGTCCGACGCTCTATCCAGCTGAGCTATGGGCGCACAGTTCTTTATCCCTTCTTTGCAACCCCTTCTTTCAGCATAAAGTTGTATCTCGGATGCTTGATTGTATGTACTGCTGGTAACTCAGAAAATAACCATCCCCACTTTTTCCCGGGTGTAGGAAATATCTGTTTGTCTCCCTCCAATACCCTGATGCCTACTGCCGGGTTATTGGGCTTGTTGGACGCTGAGGTCAGAATAAATCCATACTTCCTAAAGTCAGGTAGAAACTCTCCAACATGGATCTTAAGATTGGAATTCGGGATTTTGAAATCGCTATTCAGATTTACTGTGTATTCCCGAGTTTTCTTTATAATCTTATCTTCAACAATAATCTTTACCGCACTCCATTTGCCCTTAACAAAATCAGGTACTACTACCTGTGATTTACCCATTGGCATTGTAATAATACCAGGGCCTGGAACCGGCTGCTGTGCCTCTGGTGGCATCGGACCTTGCATTATAGGACCCGGTGCCTGTGGGACAGGTGGCTGAGTTTCCTTCTTCTTACATACACTTACTGAACCAGCTAAAACAAAACACAATGCCACTGCTAACACCCTTTTTTTCATCCAATCCTCCCTAATTTTTAGTCATGAGTTAAAAGTTGCTGGCGGAGAGGCAGGGATTCGAACCCTGGGTGAGGTTTTACCCCCACAACCGCTTAGCAGGCGGCTGCCTTAGACCAACTCGGCCACCTCTCCTTAAACTATATTATACCTAATTATACCTAAGTTGAGCGATTCTTCTTCCACTCAGGGTCAACTGGTGTTGCATTGTTATCGAGGTATACCATATCAACCTATATCCCGATGGATGATGTTAAGGTCTATCGGATGTTTTTTAAGGTGGCTTCGTAGTTTTTCTACAATAGCAGGAGAACGATGAATGCCGCCTGTACAACCGATACCAATTGTAAGATAGGACTTGCCTTCTCTGATATACAGTGGAATAAGGAAGTCCACAAACTCTTTTACCTTGGTCATAAATGCCCTTGCCTCTGGCTTTTTAAATATATAGTCAGAGACCCTTTTATCCATCCCTTTCAGTGGCTTTAATTCGGGAACAAAATTTGGATTGGGCAGAAATCTCACATCGAAGAGCAGGTCAATGTTCTGGGGTGTGCCAAATTTAAAGCCAAAGGAGATAAGGACAAGGGTCATCGCCTTTTTGCCTCTCTGTATCTCGTATAGAGACGTCACAAATTGTCTCAACTGATGTGGTGTAAATGGGGATGTATCAACGACCCTGTCGGAGGTCCCCCTCAGGGGAGAAAGTCTTTCTTTTTCGATCTGAATGGCCCCCTCAATATCCCCTCCAAGTGGATGGGGTCTGCGGGTCTCCTTAAATCGCCTCAGAAGTACATCCTTTTCTGCCTCGAGAAAGAGGATTTCTGTCCGATATTTATTTCTGAGGTTTTTCAGGACATCGCTGACTTCAGATAAAAATCCTTTTTCTCTAATGTCAATACCAATTCCTATTTTTTTAATCTCCCTGTTGCTGGATATGATTGAAACGAAGGAGTCGATAAGTGTAATAGGGAGGTTGTCCACGCAAAAAAAACCAGAATCTTCAAGGGCTCTCAGTGCAACGGTCTTGCCAGAGCCAGAGAGCCCGGTGATTATGACAATAATCGGCTTTACCAATATCTTACTTCTTACTTCTCAGCGGTTCTATAAGGCCGAAATTGCCATCTTTCCTTCGGTATATAACATTTATGTCTCCGCTACCCACATTTGTAAAGACAAAGAAGTCTTTGTCAAGAAGTTCCATCTGCATGGCGGCCTCATCTGGGCTCATAGGCTTCAGTTCAAACCTTTTATTTTTTATAATCCTGCCAGTTTCTGCTGTAGCTGCAGCCTCAAGCTGTGTCCCGCTTGCCTTTCCTTCGTTCTTCCTATGAGAGACGAGTTTCTCTTTATATTTCTTTACCTGTCTATCGAGTTTTTCCACTACCTCATCGATTGAAGAGTATATCTCACCTGTAATCCCTTCTGCCTGGATGAGGACTCCATTGACCTTGAGAAGAACCTCTACCTTATGTCTGTACTTTTCTATGCTGAGCGTAACGATGGCCTCGGATATGTTTGGTAGATAACGGTTGAATTTTTTAATCTTCTTTTCAGCATATTTTTTTAGAGCTGGTGTGATTTCAAGGTGTTTTCCTGTCACAATGATATTCATGACTTCCTCCTTTAATCAGGTGAACTTCTTCCGCCGAGCCTGTGATGGGATTCCTATTTCCTTTCTGTATTTTGCCACGGTTCTCCTGGCGACTATGATGCCGCTGCCCTTTAACATCTCTACTATTCGCTGATCACTCAAGGGCTTTCTGGAATCTTCTTCCATCACAATCTTCTTTATCATACTCTTTACGGATGTAGATGAAATGTTTCCCGTGCTGCCATGGAGTGCACAATTAAAGAAGAATCTGAAGCTTAAAATACCATGTGGGCATGACAGATATTTGTTTGATGTGACCCTACTTACTGTGCTTTCGTGCAAATTCAGTTTTGAAGCAACATCCCTGAGGGTTAAGGGTTTGATGTATTCTATGCCCCCATCAAAAAACTCCTTCTGGAAATTCAGGATACTCTCCGTTACTCTGTATATTGTCCTGTTCCTCTGCTCGAGACTTTTAAGAAGCCAGACTGCAGATCGCAGCTTTTCAACGAGAAATTGCCTATCTTCTTTGGGGAAGGCGTCTTTCTGTCGAATGAGTTTTCTGTAAAAACTACTAATCCTTAATCTCGGTAGCCCCTCATCGTTGAGAACTATCTGATATCCATCAGGTGTCTTGATCACGTATACATCGGGGATAACGTAGTTTATAGTAGCGTGGGTAAAATTTCTGCCAGGTTTAGGTTCAAGCCCCTCGATAATCTTTACAGCAGTCATGATCTCCTTCATATGTAGGTTGTGCTGCTGTGCAATCCGCATATATTTTTTCTTTTCGAGTTCATCCATGTTGTTAATAATTATCTTTTCAGCGAGAGTCCCCTGAAGGTCCAGTGCCTCGAGCTGTAAAAGCAGACACTCTGTGATGTTCCTCGCACCTACCCCTGGGGGATCAAAACTCTGTATCAATCTGAGCGCCTTTTCTGCTGTCTCCATGTCAGTCTTTGCCTCTTCTATGAGCTCCTCAATAGATTCCCTCAGATATCCGTTTTCATCTATATTGCCTATCATGATCTCTCCTACCTTTCTTATGTCTTCAGGCTCATTCGAGAGTCTCAGTTGCCATAAGAGATGGTCGTAGAGGTTTGGTCCTCTGGTAAGAAGCCGCTCATATGGAGGGGGGGTTACAGTGCCCGGATTGAAATAACCAAGGTCTCTTCCATTACTCCCCCTCTCTTCAAAGTATTCGTCTACCATAAAGTTCATCAGCCTTTCAAGAGGAGCCTCCGCATCTTCGTTTATCTCTTCAATCTCGATAGAGTCCCTTTCCTCCTGTGTTAGATCTTCTGTGTTTATCTCATCAATAGATTCTTCTAGGAAAGGATTTTCTATAAGTTCCTGACTGAGTGCCTGAGAGAGTTCGAGCTGGGGCAGTTGCAGTAGTTTTATTGCCTGCTGAAGCTGAGGCGTGAGTATCAGCTTCTGCGTTAATTCCAGCTCAATCCTGCTTTGAAGGGCCATTAAAGTGTGAACTCCTCGCCGAGAAATGCCTCTTTGACCCTCGGATCTGCAACAATTTCATCAGGCATGCCCTCTTCGAGTATCTCGCCGTTGCTCATGATATATGCCCTGTCTGTTATGGAAAGTGTATCTCTTACATTATGGTCTGTTATCAATATCCCGAGGCCTTTGCCTTTAAGATAATTAAGCATCTTTTTGAGTTCTACGATCGTAATGGGGTCTATGCCCGTAAAAGGTTCGTCAAAGAGTATGAACAAGGGTTTTATCGCAATGGCTCTTGCTATCTCGGTCTTCCTCCTCTCACCTCCAGAGAGCCTGTAACCATCCCTTTTCGAGAATTCTACAAGGTTGAATTCCTTTAACAGGTGGTCCACTTCGGCCTCAATCTCACCTCTGCGAAGCCCTCTTATCTCGAGTACTGCCCTGAGGTTATCTTCAACTGAAAGTTTCCTGAATATGGATGATTCCTGGGGCAAATAGCTTATCCCCATCATTGCCCTCCTGAACATCGGAAGCCCGGTTATATCCTCATTATCGAGGAAGATCTTTCCCTTATCGGGCTTTATAAGCCCTACCATCATGTAAAAGGTGGTTGTCTTACCTGCGCCATTAGGACCGAGAAGGCCTATGATCTCACCCGTAGAGAGATAAAGGTTAAGATCCTTGACGACATACCTTCTGCCATAGGTCTTTAAAAGTCCCTTTGCCTCTAATAGATGCATTTATTGTCCTTTCTGTTTTCTCAGAAAGACCTTACTGCCTTCAACAAGAAAGCGGTCTTCATTCAAAAGATATGTTATCTTTCTGCCTGTGACTACATTTTCACCCTCTACAGCACGCGGTTCTCCTATAAAGATGATCTTCTCTCCATCGGCACAATAGGTAGCTTCCTTCGAGGTAATAGCCCTCGTCCCTTTAATTAATTTAATACCTCCCTCTGCCTCAATCTTTGTTATATTTCCAGTATCCGCATTATAGTAGACGAGCATCCTGTCTGCATGAAGTGTCATATCTGTTGTCCTTGCAACGACAGAATTTTCAAAGAGCGCGGTATGGGTCCTGTTATCCGCTGTCAGCATCTCAGAAGTTATGATTATTGGACCTTTTATCTGTTGGGCCTTTTCTTCAGAGAAGACATTTGTTGATAGTAAAAAGAGAATTAAAAGACTACTTATAAAAAGTTGCCTTGACATCTTTAAGTATCCTCAACTTCTGTTCGGAATCTACCGTCATGCCTTTGCCCTCGACCTTGAATCTTTTGCCTTCAACCTTTACCGAGTCTTCTGTCTTAATCTTTCCAGAAGAGGCTTCGTAATCAATCAAGGCGGTTGTTATTGTATAATCCTCTGCCTCAGCCCTTATCTTACCTTCTGTAGCAAAGTTTCGGGTAAAAAGATCATATATACCTTTATCAGCATAAAGTCTCATACCGTTTTTCTGAAAGACAACGGTAACATCACTGAGCTCAACCATGTTTTCACCTTCGGTAAAATCCGCTTTCCGGGCAGTTAGCGCCCAGATAGCATTACCATCCTTTTCATGTAAGATCTTGAGACCGTCGATAAAAGAATTCCCCTTTATCTTTAAGTCTTCACTGCTTTCTCTCTCACTTCTGAGCATTATGAAAAGTATACAGGCAAAAAAGAGGGAAAGGCCAATCATGAAAAACCTTTTCATAGAAAATTCTATCATACAGGGAAAGCTGTGTAAACCCCGTTAGAAGAAATATTTCTAACGGGTTATTTTTATGTTTATATCTAACAGGGCGGGCTTTTTTCTAACGGGGGTCTCCTTGTTTTTAAGAAATTGCAATGGAGTTTTATAGCCAAGTGCCTGATGTGGTCTAACAAACGGATTTGGAGGTGTTGCAGTGTCAGCAGATGGTATATATAATAAAGAGGTTTCTATGATAACTGACAGGTTTTACCTTTTTGCCTTGATAGCCCTCGTATTAATTCTGGGTTTTTTAAGTTACCGGATATTAAGGCCCTTTTTATCTCCTATAGCATGGGCAATCGTCCTTTCTACAGTTTTTTATCCCCTTTTTGCCCTTGCTACTAAATATATAAAATGGAGATCGGTAGCATCCCTTATTACCCTCGGTATCATACTTTTAATAATTCTTGGCCCCTTTTCATATCTCACATATTTACTTATTAAGGAACTTAGAGCCTTAACAGATTATCTGGAAGCTGAAAGGATTAAGGCATTACAAGATCTGTTACAGCATCCGAGTATCAAGCCGATATTCGATAAGTTACTATCTCTATTTAATATCACTGAAGCAGAACTCAATAAGGCTATTGCTGATAATATATCGCGATTTGGGAAAGAGGTGTTTGGCAGAATTATGGAAGGAGTAGCTAATATTGTAACTTCCTCATTAAACTTTGTTTTTATGGCCTTTTCAATCTTTTTCTTTCTGAGGGATGGACCTGAATTTCTGAGTAAGGCTCGTGATTACATGCCTTTTTCAGAAGAACAGAAGGATAGACTGGTAAAACGGATAAGGGATATTGTCATATCAACAATTTATGGTGGCGTCGCTGTCTCGATCGCCCAGGGAACCATAGCCGGGATTGCCTTTTTCATACTCGGAATCTCAACACCTGTTGTCTGGGGATTGGCCACTTCCATTGCCTCCTTCATCCCGCTTATTGGCGCATCTGCAGTATGGGTGCCTGCCGTTATATATTTGTTTATAAAGGGTGCAGTAGTAAAAGGAATAGCCCTTGCAATTGTGGGGATATTTGGGATAAGTTTGATAGACAATGTTTTAAAGCCCATCATAATAGGTGGCAGAACAAAGATGCCCATTCTTGTCATCTTTTTTAGTATTCTTGGAGGAATAAAGTTATTTGGATTGATAGGTCTTATAATGGGACCACTGGTACTGGCACTGTTTGTATCGGTTATCGAGATATTCAGGAGTGTAGAAGGAGGACAAAATGCTTAGCAGGGCAGAACTGAAAGAGATCACATCTATGGAGAGAAAGGGTGGTTATTTTGTTAGTCTCTATCTCAATGTTGATCCCATGTTCAATAAAAAAGGAGACTATACGGTGCATCTCAAAAATATGATGAAGAACACTGTAGAGTCGCTGGATAAGACTATATATAAAAGAGTAAAGGATGACCTGGAAAGGATTGATAATTACGTCCTTACAAATAAAAGGATGTTTAAAAAGGGACTCGCCCTTTTGAGTTCCACTGTGAATTCCTTCTGGAAGGAATACCATCTCGGTATCCCTGTAAAGAATGAATTGATTGTTGATAAGACTCCCTATACAAAACCTCTTATGGATATTCTGGATAATTACCAAAGGTATGCAGTTTTGCTCGTGGATAAAGAGTCCGCAAGGATATTTGTGGTTCACCTTCGTGAGATTGTAGAATACGGTGAGGTCCACACCCCTGACATTCCCGGAAAACATAAAAAGGGTGGATGGTTTGCCCTTTCTCAAAATCACTATGCGCGGCATATAGATTATCATGTAGGCATGCACCTTAAAGAGGTAATAGAAAAACTGGATTCATTCCTCGGTGGAGAATATATCGGGAGGCTGATAATAGGTGGCTCTGATGAAGCCGTTTCCATGGTCAAAGATATGCTACACAAGACAATTCTCGATAAGGTTATAGGAACGGTAAAGATAGAGATGTTTGCTAAAAGTCCTGAGGTTCTGGCTAGGGTAGAACCGATAGTTCTTGACTTTGAGAAAAAGAAAGAGAAGGAAACAGTAGAAGCACTGATTACAGGGGCTATGAAGAATAAAGATGCTGTATTGGGATTAGAAAATGTTCTTAATGCCCTGCAGGAACAGAAGGTGATGAAATTAGTCTTAATAAAGGATTTCAGGACATCTGGATACTCCTGTTCATCTTGCGGATTTTTGACTATCCAAAAAGTCGAACCCTGTCCTTACTGTAAAGGTGAGATGGAGATAGTTGATTATATAGTTGATCTTGCAGGTGAAAAGGCAATAGGGCAGGGTGCTCTGGTTGAAGTAGTAGCAGAAAATAAGAAATTACTGGATGCCGGAGGAATTGGTGCATTCTTGAGATTTTAGCGGGTAGCCTCTTTTATTAACTCCTTCATTTCCCTAACAGCCCTCTCCATTCCTACAAGCACTGCCTTTGAAACAATACTGTGTCCTATGTAAAGCCCCCTTATGCCCTGTATAGAGGCTATTTTTGTAACATTAAAATAATTAAGGCCATGCCCTGCATTGACCGCAAGACCGGTATCCAGTGCGTGTCCGACTGCATTAATGATACGAGTCAATTCCTTTTCCTGTTCTTTCCCTTTTGCATTTGCATAAATTCCAGTATGTATCTCTACCATGTCTGTTCCTATCTGCTTTGAGAGAGTAATAGCCTCAAAATCGGGATTTACGAAGAGACTCACTGGGATACCGACATCGTGAATCTTTTTTATCGCATCCCGGATATTTCTTTTATGTGAGGTCACATCTAACCCGCCTTCTGTTGTAAGCTCCTCCCTTTTTTCAGGTACGAGTGTAACCAGATCAGGCTTTAACTTAGTTGCGATGCCTATCATCTCCTTTGTTGCTGCCATCTCGAGGTTTAATTCAACAGGTACAAACTCCTTTAACATCTTCAAATCCCTGTCCTGTATATGACGCCTGTCTTCCCTGAGATGAACTGTGATTCCATCTGTGCCACCAAGTATGGCTAAGGTTGCGGCCATAACAGGGTCAGGCTCGATGCCTCCTCTTGCCTGTCTTATAGTAGCCACATGGTCAACATTTACACCCAGTAACATATGAAACCTCCAAGAGAGTTAAATCACCAAATTCCAATAACCAATCACCAAATAAATTCCAATAATCAATAACCAAACACTTCCAAACAAATTTCAAATTTTGAAGCAGTAATATCAGACCATAATTAAATTCTAAATTTTTGGTTATTTGTAATTTGGACATTGGTTATTATTTGGTCATTGGGATTTGGTTATTGGTTATTCAACCATCAGCATATTCTCGGCAACTGGTCTCCTGAGAGCATCTCAACTATTCTGGTGCCACCTATAGATGTCTTCAGTAAGACCATTCCTGCTGGTGCCTTCTGCACATATCCGATTAACCGGGTTTCTTTACCCAGCGGATGTTTTCTCATGATACTAACAAGCGATTCTGCTACATCAGGTTTTACTATTGCAACAAGTATCCCTTCATTGGCTACATAAAGTGGGTCAAGGCCGAGGAGTTCACATGCCCCCCTTACTCCTGACGGAACAGGTATAGACTCTTCTTTAATCACAATACAGTATCCTGAATCCCCTGCGATCTCTTTGAGGGATGTTGCAAGACCTCCCCTCGTAGGGTCTCTCATGGCATGTATCTCCTTAGTTGTATTCAGCATATCCCTGACGAGACTATTCAGGGGTGCTGTATCACTCAATATGGGTGGGTCGAAAGTGAGGCCATTTCTTTCTCCAATAATTGAAATTCCATGATTTCCAATAAGGCCACTTAGAATAACCTTATCAGCAGGCATTACCCTTGAAGGCGATATATCAAGCCCCTCTTCGATTATTCCGATCCCGGATGTATTGATGAATATTCCATCTCCCTTGCCTTTATTAACTACCTTTGTGTCTCCGGCAACTATCTTTACCCCTGCCTTTTCTGCGGCCTCTGACATAGAAGATAGAATCCTCTTTAAATCTTCGAGGGGGAAGCCCTCTTCAAGAATAAAACCTGCCGTAAGGCAAAGGGGTCTTGCCCCAACCATCGAAAGGTCGTTCACAGTACCATAAACGGAAAGATCTCCGATATCTCCTCCAGGAAAGAATATAGGAGAGACGACGTAAGAATCTGTCGTTAACGCAATCCTTCCATGATTTATCCCCTCAAGGACAGCAGAATCATTAAGTGATTTAAGCTCAAATTCAGGGGCAAAATGTTCCCTGATTAACTGGTGCATCATTCTTCCACCACTACCATGACCAAGGAGAATTCTATCCACGATATACCCCTGAATACTTATA
Organism: Thermodesulfovibrionales bacterium; assembly: GCA_030019415.1. GTDB lineage: Bacteria > Nitrospirota > Thermodesulfovibrionia > Thermodesulfovibrionales > SM23-35 > JASEEX01. The sequence goes on along the minus strand of JASEEX010000006.1, from coordinate 8,618 downwards.
ATATGCTGCACAGCTTCCTTCAGTGCTAACCATACATGCACCTACAGGCCTTTCGGGAGTGCAGGCCCTTCCAAAGAGGGGGCAATCTGTCGGTATCTTGGCTCCCCTTATGACAGAGCCACAGATGCAGGATTTTGGTTCCTTAGAATCTGGAATATCAATATGGAATAACTTTTCGGCATCCCAGCGTCCGAACTTATCCCTCAATCTCAATCCGCTCCGGGGAATCATCCCTATTCCCCTCCAGTTCGCATTGCGTGGCTCAAAGTATTCATTCATGAGAGATACGGCCTTCGGATTGCCCTCCTCTCTCACTGCACGCTTATATTGAATCTCCACAGCTGGCTTGCCAGATGCAATCTGTTCAAGGAGCATCATAATAGCCTGAAGTATGTCCTCTGCATCAAAACCTGTTATGACCGAGGACACTCTATAATCAGATGCTATAAATTCATAGGGTCTGCTCCCTATAATTGTGCTCACATGTCCGGGGAGAATAAAACCTTCTACCCTAACATCATCAGAATCAAGGAGGGCCTTAATGGCTGGAGGAATTGTCTTATGCGCGGAGTATATATAAAAATTATCAACCCCTATCCTTTCTGCCTCAAAGAGGGTTCCAGCAACAGATGGCGATGTTGTCTCAAAACCTGTTGCAAAGAATACAATATTCCTCTCTTTATTTTCTGATGCAAGTTTTAATGCATCCATTGAGGAATAGACAACCCTTATATCAGCACCCTCTGCCTGTGCATGATAAAGAGATTGCTTACTTCCAGGCACCCTCATCATATCTCCGAAGGTAGCGAGGATAAAGTCATTCATCTTCGAAATAGCAATAGCAGTATCCACATCTTTTATCGGGGTAACACACACAGGGCAGCCTGGGCCACTCAGGAAGATAATGCCTTCAGGGAGAATCTCCCTTATGCCATGTCTGAATATTGCTACAGTATGCGTCCCGCATACCTCCATGAGCCTTACAGGTCTGCCGATGGAATCCATTAAATCACTTATCTTTTTTATTATGTTCTTCATCAAAAGTACCTTATCCGTTTAACTTTTAACTTTTAACTTTTAACTTTAAACTTTATTTTCTTGCCTTTATCCTTTCCCTGATTATATATGCCTGGCCGAGGGATATCCCGGCATCATTACATGCAACCTTTTCGTTGACATAGACTTCCATTCCTATGGATTTAAGCCTTGCGATGGTCCTTTCGAGGAGATAAATGTTCTGAAATACCCCTCCGCTTAGAACAACTTCTTTTATCATGTAAAGGGAAGAGAGCTTCTGCGCAATTCTAAAAATAGCAGTGGCTACGGTGTTATGGAAAAGAGATGCAATAAAACCTTTACCCTCTCCTTTTATTAAATCCTCTATAATCCTCAAAAGAGTCTGGGAAAAATCAATCTCTATGGCCTCTCTGAATTTTATATCTACAGGATAGTCATCGACTACATCAGGTCTCGTTATGGCTTCAAGTGCAATAGCTGCCTCTCCTTCAAAGGTATTTTTGTCACATATCCCGAGTATGGTTGAGACCGCATCGAAGAGCCTCCCTGCTCCTGATGAAAGGGGTGAAAATTGTTTTTTATCGACAACCCTCAAAATGTTTCCTATCATCTCATGACCATATCTTTCAAGAAAGCCTATGGACTCAAGATACTCTATTGCCTTATCGTGAGCCATACTCCAGATATAACTTACGGCCGTCCTCCACGGTTCCTTAATTGCCACTTCACCCCCTGGAAGGGGAATATATCTAAAATGACCCACCCTTTCGAACCCCTCTATATTGGCAATTAAAATTTCTCCACCCCAGAGATTTCCATCAGTGCCATAACCGGTTCCATCAAAGGAGAAACCTATAACCCTCCTCTTTATCCCCTTTTCAGCCATCACAGAAGCAATATGGGCATAGTGGTGCTGGATACCTACCTTTTCAATATCTTCCTGCCGCAATGCCCATTGTGTTGATAGATACCCTGGGTGAAGGTCATACGCAAGAGCCACAGGACTTACCCTGTAAACAGCTTTCAGGTTTTCTAAACTCTCTTCAAAAAAGTTTAATGTCTCGTAGTTTTCCATATCACCTATATGCTGACTCGGTATCGCAAAACCTCCCTTTGTAAGGGCGAAGGTATTTTTAATATCAGCTCCACAACCGAGAACCTCGGGGCCATCCTCATGAAGGGGAATGGGGTCAGGGACATATCCACGTGAACGACGAATGAAGAAAGTTGAAAGTTGGAAGTTGAAAGTTGAAAGTTTTTGACTGATGACTGATGACTGATGACTGATGACTCTTACTACTGAATCATCAACCCGCATAAAAATATCTCTATTATGAATAAGAAAGGCATCAGCAATGCCTGAAAGCGTAGAGAGAGCCTCATTATTGTCTATGACGATAGGCTCTTCCGAGAGGTTGCCACTCGTCATGATAAGGGCATCGAAATTCACCCCTCCAATCCCCCCCTTAGCAAGGGAGGGCACAGGGGGGGTCGGATAGTAAAAAAGCAAGTAATGCAGCGGTGTATAGGGAAGCATGAAGCCGAGGCAGGGGTTATTCGGTGCAACTGCATCAGGAAGAGAGTTTTGCCTCTTTTTAAGTAGCACAATCGGTCTTTTGTTAGAAATTAAGAGCATCTCTTCTTCCTCAGATACCTCACAGAACTTTTTTATTGTTATAACATCAGGAGCCATCAGGGCAAAGGGTTTGTTACTCCTTCTCTTCCTTAATCTCAACGTCTTTACTGCCTCATCGTTAGTTGCATCGCAAGCTATATGGAACCCCCCCAGCCCTTTTATGGCAACAATATATCCTTGCTTTAGAAGTCTTATTGTTTCCCTTAGTGGATTCTCTTTTTCATCAACTTTTAACTTTTCACTTTTAACTTTTAACTGGACCTGAGGTCCACAGATGGGGCATGCATTCGGCTGGGCATGGAACCTCCTGTCTTCTGGATTATGGTATTCTTTCTCGCATTCAGGGCACATCTGAAAAACAGACATGGTGGTGTTTGGTCTATCATAAGGAATGGATCTTGTTATTGTATATCTTGGACCGCAGTTCGTGCAGTTTATAAATGGGTAGAGGTAACGTCTGTCATTCTTATCCAGCAGCTCCCTCAAGCAGTCTTCGCATAACGAGACATCTGGAGAAATGAGGGTGAAACTCCCTTCGTCCTCACTCCTGACTATCTGAAAATCCTGATAACCATGATAGGGCATGGGAATTATATCAACTTCCATTATCTGTGAAAGAGGTGGGGCCTCTCTGGTAAGCCTCTCGATAAAGGTGGAGCTATCGTTACCTTCTATCTCGATAGTAACACCCCTGGATGAGTTCATCACGAAGCCCTTGAGATTCAAAGTTCTGGCGAGGCTATAAACAAAGGGCCTGAAGCCAACTCCCTGGACAATTCCCCTGACTAATATCTTCACCCTGGGTTTCATTAACCATAAATCAGTTTTGCGAGATCCCATGCTCAAAGGTTTAATTGCAAGTTAAAATTATCAATTAACAATTATCAAGTTAAAACTTATTGATAATTTTGCATTGATAATTGCTAATTTTCACCTTACGAGTGACTGTAACCATTCCGCCCATTCGCCTATACCTTCGCCTGTCTTGCATGAAACCTCAAATATCTTCAAAGTTGGGTTAAGGGATAATGAATTCTTCTTTATCTTTCCGATATCCACATTTGTATAAGGCAAAAGGTCAATCTTATTCAAGACCAATGCAGACGATTCCTGGAACATCAATGGATATTTGAGGGGCTTGTCGTCCCCTTCTGTTACACTAAGAAGCATAACCTTCATGTCCTCACCGACCTTGAACTCAGCAGGACAGACGAGATTTCCAACATTCTCTATGATAAGGAGATCAAGGTCTTTAAGGTATAAACCAACAATTGCCTCGTTAATCATATTAGCATCGAGGTGGCATGCACCACCTGTATTTATCTGAATGACGGGGATACCGAGGCCTCCTATCCTTTGGGCATCCTCTGTACCAGCAATATCACCCTCTATAACGCCTACTCTCAGTTTACCCTGGTACTCTTTAATCGTCCTCTCTATTAGGGAGGTCTTGCCCGCTCCGGGGGCGCTCATGAGGTTGATAACATAAACACCTGCCTCATTAAAAAACTTCTTGTTTTCGGCAGCAATTCTGTCATTCGCCTCCATGATTCGTGTTACAACCTTAATCTTCACCCCGTTAAACCTCCTCTCATATCAGAATACCTCCATCTCATAAATATCTAATTCCCGTCCTGTCTCTACTCGGAATGAGGTATCTCCACACCTTGGACAAAATAAAATATATGCCTCTTCCACACTGAAATTACTGCTGCAACTGTTGCAGAAACCGCTGATGGGTATTTCTTCTATAGTCAGGCATGCCTTCTCTGCGATAGTACCGGCCTTCACTGCATCGAACGCAAAAAAGAGGGCCTGGGGCAGGACACCGGAGGCCTTTCCTATCTTAACCTTTATCGACTCTATACCTTTATACCCTTCCCTCTTACAGTATCCTGTTGCAATCTCGAGCAGGCTAAGGGCAATCGATACCTCATGCATTTATTCCTTAGACAGCCTCTCTTTCTCTTTCTCATAAGCCTCCTTACCTGCCTCAACAGCCTTTGCTATAACGGATTTTTTCTCCTCGAAAAGCTCCTTACCTTTTTCTACAGTGGATGTAACCTTTTCCTTTACATCCTCGGCATAATCCTTTGCCTTACCCTTCACATCCTCAGCAAGTTCTTTTACCCTCTGTCTTGTCTCACGGCCTGACAGGGGTGCCAAAAGCAATGCAAGGGCTGCACCCACAATACCTCCGAGCAGGAAGGAAAGAAACATACTGCCTGCACTATACCCACCTTCCTCTCTCATTGTCTACCTCCTTTCTTAAAGAGATTATTTAAAAGATTATTCAATAAAACTCCAAGGGCTGTTCTTATTCCGGCCCTAAGGCCTGAAGCCTTTATTAGGGCAGAGGATGTCACATCCTCTAACAGGCTACTAACATGCCTTATATTCTGCCCGGCATCTTTTACAGCACCCGAGAATGTCTTAATATCACCCGCTACATCTTTGATGTCGTCTGATACATTCCTGAGACTCTTCAGTGTCTGCTGTAGTTCTTCCAGTGTTGTTTTAGTAGATTCCAGTGATGCTTTAGCTGATTCCCCTGTTGTCTTCAAAAACTCCCTCAGAGATCGGGCCGTCTTCCTCAATTCTATGAGCAGTGGAATGAGAAAACCGGCCGTCGCAAGAACGGCAACTACTATTAATCCTATCCATACCTGATTCATGGTAGTCATTATATCAAAAAAAGTAAGTAGTGGGAAGTAAAAAAAAATTATGGTATTCTATTATTCATGGATGACAAACTTTATATAAAGCGTGCCCTTAGGCTTGCAGCAAAGGCACGCTGTATGACGAGCCCTAACCCCATGGTGGGTGCTGTAATTGTTAAAAAGGGGAGAATTATCTCTGAGGATTTTCATAGAAGGCCTGGGACTCCCCATGCTGAGGCCCTCGCTATAGAAAAGGCCGGAGAAAATGCCAGGGGTTCCACCCTTTATATAAATCTCGAGCCATGCTGCCATACAGAGAAAAGAACCCCTCCCTGCACAGAGGCTATCATTAGTGCGGGTATAAAAGAAGTAGTTATTGGTATGACAGACCCAAATCCAAAGGTCTCGGGCAGAGGAATCTTAGAGCTTCAGAAGGCTGGTATAAAAGTCAGATCAGGTATTCTCGAGAACAAGGCAGAGAGACTTAATGAGGTATATATAAAGTACATGACTACAGGAAAACCCTTTGTGATACTAAAGATTGCCATGACCCTCGATGGGAAGATTGCCACCCCTGAAGGGCAGTCTAAATGGATAACATCTGAAAAATCGAGAAAGATGGTTCACCACCTGAGAAGCAGTGTTGATGCAGTAATGACTGCTATAGGGACGGTTAAGGCAGATGATCCTCAGCTCACGGCAAGGATAAAAGGCGGCAGAAATCCCTGCAGGATTATCATTGACCCTAATCTTGAAATACCATTAAATTCAAAGGTTCTTCAGGTACCACCTGAGACAATCATTGTCACAAAGGCTGAAAATTCAAAGACAAATAATTTTGAAAAATCAGGCATAAAGATGATTTACTTTAAAGAAAAGCTTGACCTTAACTGGCTTATGAAAAAGCTTGGGGAAAAGGAAATCACATCAGTTCTGATAGAGGCAGGCTCCTCAATGAATGCCCATGCCCTCGAAGAAGGAATTATTGACAAGGTGATGTTCTTCATCGCACCCAAGATTATTGGTGGGAAAGAGTCATTTCCTGCTGTTGGTGGAAAGTCATATAGGAGTCTTGAAGAGGCATACTGTCTGAGGGATATTGCGGTACGACGCATCGGTGAAGACATTTTGATTGAAGGATATATTGTGAAATAACCAATGACAGACAGGGATAAATTAGACAAAGCTCTACGGTGACGAGCTAAAAAAATGCTAAGTTCAGGAAGTAATCTTCATTTTGCTTGGGATTGCTCCCTCCTCAGCCTCTTTATCAAAAACGCCGCCCGCCACCTCGTCTTTCTCCACCTCGACGGCCTTCAGAGCGAGGGCGAGCTTCATTAACATTAAGTGTTCTTCCCTTTAACTCCTTGCCGTTCAGACCGCTGATCGCGGACTGAGCTTCAGCTTTGGCTGGCATCTCAACGAATCCAAATCCTCTTGATTCACCACTGAACCTGTCCTTAATAATAGTGACAGATGTAACCTGCCCGAAGGCTTCAAAAGCCTTCCTCAAATCATCTTCGGTAACCTCGCGTGACAGATTGCCTACGTAGATATTCATTCTAACCTCCTCTTTATCCTGAATATTTATATCAGAATTTCACCTACCTTAAAATTACCTATTACTGTCCAAATAGTAGCTGGTATAAGACTGAAAATAAAACATATTGGTTTTACCTCTATGCTTTTAAGTCTAAGTTACTTATATAAGAACAAACTGAAAAGACCAGCCTTTCTCATTTATAATTTAGTTTTTGGGTATTATTCAGTTTAATCCAATATTTCAAGAACACAACGCTTGCCGAGCTTAGTACCAACAGCACTCAGTATTGTTCTCATTGCTCGCGCTGTATTTCCCTGCTTTCCGATAACCTTCCCAATATCACTTGTAGCAACACGCAATTCAAAAATAGCGGTTCTTTCTCCCTCTACCTCGGCCACTGCAACCTCCTCCGGCTTATCTACCAGAGACTTCGCCATTAGTTCAAGAAGTGCTTTCATATCCACCTCCATAAGCATTCGGGGGTATTTTTTTTTACAGACCCAAAATTTTAAAAAGTTTCTTCACAACAATCTGTAGGTTTATCTAAACGTTAGATACGTTTCTAAATCTCAGAGCCTTCATTCTTTTCTTTCTTGCATCTCTTTGTTTCCGTTTCTTCTTTTCAGAAGGCTTTTCATAAAAACTTCTCCTTTTGATTTCTCTAAAAAGACCATCTTTCTGGAGTTCACGCTTGAGGGTTTTCAATGCTCTTTCAATGTTATTCTCATTGACTTTAATCTCCACAACAGCTATCTCCAGCCTCTCCTCTCCATGCCTCCACCAAAGCCACCCCTTCTCTCCTGAAAGCCATGCCTTGGCTGTTGAGGTCTTGCTTCAGATACAGTAAGTGTTTTCCCCATAAATGGTTTACCATACCCTGAGAAGAGATCCTTGATATCTTGTTCTGTTGCATTAAATGGAATGTTCCCAACATAGATTTTTCTCATTATTTCAACCTCCTGTTTTGTTGATAAAAACTCTTAGGTTTTTAATCTCAGAGCTTTTATCCATTTTTGTTTTTCTTTATTTTGGTTCTATCCCACCACAATATCTTTCCAAAAACTCTTCCCTGCTCATCCTATGTCCCAGACAAAAACCCGAAACATCCATTCTGTTACATCCAAACGTATGATAATGTCCATTAATTCTTATAACTTCAGTGTGAAACATCATACTAATACGCCCTCCATGATTTACATAACGGACATGAGGTAGGACAATCGATTTACCTAGAGTGATAAAGCCGAAACCCTTTGACTCATTGAACCACTTTACGGTTCCTTTTGCCATACTGACATACCTCCTTTTTAAGTATTTGAAGTCTAAGTTTGAAGTCTAAGTTTGAAGTCTAAGGAGGTAATGTCATAAAAAAACCGCAAAAGCTGAATATTTTGCGGTTAATAATAGAACAAAATACTCCTTTAAGCTTCTTGATAAAGAATAGCATATTGTTATGCTTTTAAGCAAACAAGACGCTTTTTTTCGAAAATATCGGTGCTAGATTTAGGTATTGGCAATTACTCGCTGAAATAAAGAAAATCGGGAATTCGTGTCGAGATGAACATTGTTGATTACCATCCGTAATGTTGTATTGCGAGGCAATATCTAAAAATCACAATTACAGGAAGTACTCAGCAGGGATCGGATACTGAAACAAACGTTGCTTTCTATGTGTAATCTTTTCAATTAAAGTAAGGCTGTCGCTGCTGTCACGTCCCAGGTAACCGATACCACTTCATTCCCAGGTAACGGAGACCACCAT
>JASEEX010000069.1 GCA_030019415.1 Thermodesulfovibrionales bacterium | reverse complement strand
TAATCCCTGAGATCAGGATAATCAGGAATCCATCCCATGGCATATTTGCGTCCATCACCAACCATAATTGCCTCCTCTATCAATTAGTCTCCCAGTCTCAATTAGTCTCCTTAATCTCCTACTCTCTTAGTCTCTCAGAATCTCTGCCTCTCAGACTCTTAGACCCCTCGACTCCCGGACAGTAAACCCCGCACCACGGGTTTACCCCTCACCTTTACAAAGGTGAAGGGGTTTACACCCGTGGCTTTGGGGCTATACCCTTCGGGAATATCCTGCCATTCATCCCCGTCTCCACAGACGGGGCTTTCTGGTGGTGCGGGGTAAATATGGGGATTGGAGCCTGTCTAAAAGTGTCCCTAAATTTTTAAATGTTAAATTACCCTTGTTGGTTCACGTACTTACAAGCTCTCTCACATGGGTAATGTCCCTATTACTTACTGTACGCACATGCGATGCAGACAAAGTTACAATCGCAACTGTCCCACCATCGAGTGTCATAAATTCTACTTCAAACGCCTCACCTTGACGATATATATGAACAACGGTCCCTACATCACCTGCCCGGAGTCCTTCTTCAGGAACATCTTTAAGTAAAACAATACGGTCATGTTCTTTTATCATGATTACCTCCTATACAGGATAAGCAGTTATTAATCTTGGTTCAGTAGATCCTTCTTCTACAATCCAGACGGTCCTGATATTGGGTCTAACACCTCCAGGCGTCTCAATAGGACCATCTATACAATAACGAATACTATATCCAGATTCAACTATTTTAATTACAGGATTGGTCATTCCATGCTTTCTTAAAGATTCTGCTAATACTTCCCACTGTTCTATCGTGAATCCAAACTTAGTAAAAAAGGCTGCTTTAGCCCGACCATCAGGATGAGATTCAAATAACAGATATTCAATAATTTTCTCACGGTCTATTCGTGCCTTATATGCATTCGGTAATATCTCTATATTCATTTCAACATTCTTGCATAACCTGATTTGGCACAAAGGTCGTAGCAGTGCCAACCATTCTCTTAACAATTTTATCATACTCACTTTCCTAAGAAAGCGAGTTTTTTGCTTATTTTCGCCTATTTTCGCTGTCAAACTGTGCTTGCTTTAAACGGTCGCTGTCCCTATTTTTGTCCTTACCTCTTAGTCTCCTTAATCAGCTTGATAAATGAATATTGAAGGTTTGACCCTGATTGGCTGATTCAGATCCTTGGTCCTAGCTTTACCTTCTATTGCAATCTGTGGTCAGGGGATGAACCATCTTATCTCTTCTTCTTTTTCGGCGTACAGCCGCCATACCTGCATTCCGATATGGGTTATGCGGACGACCTTACCCATTCGCTTTGTTCTGATTTTAAACTTGGGATGCTGAAGAAAACGTTTAATAAAACTCGCAACCTCATATTGACCTACATCTAAAATAATCAGACAGTAGTTTGAATGACAAAGCTGACGCCTGAAGAAACCTAAATCACGCGTAAAGAAATTTGTGGAGCGGAGTTTGTGAAGGAAAGGTATAATTTCAGCATCTTTCATTCCCTGACGGCCTATCTCATGTCCGATCTGCTTAGACTTAATTCTCCAGGAATGTAAAAGCTGCCTTTGGCTTTCTGGAATATTTTCATCCAGGATGTTCACGAACCAGCTACAGCGAGTTCAGGCGCATGTGAAACAAGAGCTTTACTCGCCAGCTTAACAGCTTCAGCAATTGCATCTTTTGTTAATGCTCCACGCCATTCTTCAATAATTGCCTCAAAAGCCATACCACTGGCTACTTGTTCAAGAACATCAGCAACCAAAATGCGTGTACCTCTGAAAACTGGCTGCCCATGACAAATTTTTGGATCAGTCACAATATACCGTCCCACTGTTCTGATACCCATCTTATTACCTCCTTACTGCTGCGAAAGGGCTGATAACTGAAATTTATTATAATATATCCCCTAAAATTTATGGATGATCTGTTTATAGATTCAAAAAGGTTATGGTTTTAGGTCATTGGCGTTAGGGGTTAGGTTTTGATTTACAACCGTAACGTAATAAGTCTATCATTCAGAGCGAAGCGAAGAATCTCGCTTTGAGATTGCTTCGGGCCTTCGTCCCTTGCAATGACAAATAGTAAGAACTTTTGAGACACCACACTACTTCCTTTTTTGTTTCCCCTCGCTCCTGGGGCAAACGGAAGAGCCATTCAAGAGCCGTTTTCCGCATCTAACTTGAGTTTAAAATAGAACCTTTTTTGATGTCCTTTGAGATTTTCTGATGAGGTTACACCTCGGAGGTGTAAGGAATAGGTGATTATTCGAGGCACAGGTTTTTTATCTTTGCTAGTTCACGCTGGTGGTCCTTTTGTGAATTTAGAAACGCCCTATAATCTGCAGGGCCTGTAGAAATGTTTTCGGAATAATTGCAGAGCCTATCTTCGTCATCTGTCTCCGCGATATATTCCCTGTATGATGAAAACTCCCAATCTTCCGGCTTTTCGACCAGATTTGCAGTAGAAGGATTTAAGTGTATGTACCTGCTCAGGTGAAGCAGTTGTTCGTCAGTGCCAACTTCAATGTTTTTGAATCGGCTCTCCCATAGTGGACCCTTTCTCTTGTTCCTTATATTGAAGTACCGGCTGTAGCTGTTCAGAATATTCCCCATGAAAATTGATATCCCGTCTCTCTTTAGCTCTCTTAGTATAATATGAATATGAGTGGGCATCAGACAATATGCAATTATATCCACCAATTTATCTTTCTCCTCATAGTGCTTCCGGTAATAATTCTTTGTATCCTTTAACTCCGAATATAAAGAATATTTAAGCGGTGGATTCTCTATCTGATAGTATTTCAGTAGTCCCTTCATTCTCTCATAATCCCCCTTCCTCCTGAATATCTGAAACTTTGCGATGCTCTTTGTAAATACATGATAAATTCTTTCGTCTTCCAAAATATTTTTCCTCATACAGTATCAACCTCCGTCCTTTTTTACACCTCGGAGGTGTAAGTTCCTAAATGAGTTTAAGGTCCAAAAAGGAAGGATTGGTTTTTGATATAAAGGAGGTCATATTTATGAAACTGCTTGCTTTT
>JASEEX010000068.1 GCA_030019415.1 Thermodesulfovibrionales bacterium | reverse complement strand
CAATAGGGAGACGTCGGAGCAAGAAATAAATGGTCGCTGTCCCTAATTTGTTATTAATACAGAAAATCATATAATAGAGGTAACAAAAAAAGTGCAGGAGGTATTAACATGAAAATAAAAGAACAGGCAATAAAAGAATTGGAATTATTAGGCCCCTCTGAGTTAATGAAGCTATATGAAATAATAATTTCTTTAAAAACCAAACCCAAAAAGCCTAAAATCAAAAAAGAGCTTGGTTATCTGAGGGTTAGAAAGGCTTTAGCACAATGTAAAGGGGCATTAAGTGATGATATACTTTTACTAAGAGAAGACAGGATATGATTCTTTTCTTTGATACTTCAGCGCTTGTGAAATTTTTCCACATTGAAGAAGGTTCAGAAATAGTTACAGAACTTTTAAATAATCAAGAAAATGAAATCTGGGTTCTGGAACTGGTAAGGTTGGAATTTATTAGTGTTCTACACAGAAGGTACAGGAATAAAGAGATAAATGAGGAGATGCTACTTGAAGCAATACAGGGATTTGAAGAGGAGTTCAGCCGTTTTAATATTGAGCCTTTAGGTCATGCAATTGTGAAGGAAGGGGAAGACCTGTTAAAGAAACATGGAAGAGACTACGGACTAAGAACACTGGATGCATTACACCTTGGGTGTTTTAGCCTGATTTCAGAGAATAATTGGCGTTTTGTCTCAACAGATGAAAATCTTTGCACAGTCGCTGAATATATAGGTGCAAAAGTTATAAACCCTTTAAGAAAAAAAATAAGACGGGGTTCACAATGACTTTTAAAGAAACATACGCCACCGCCTATGACGCTTTGTATCAGGACAAGGATTATGAAAAGGAGTGTGATTTTATAGAGGCAATCTTCAAGAAATATAAATGCAAGCCAAAAACAATTTTAGACCTTGGCTGTGGGACAGGAGGACATGCATTGATACTTGCAAAAAGAGGATATAAAGTCACTGGAATTGATAGGTCATCATCAATGCTTGAGATTGCAAGGAAGAAAGCCGAATGGGCAGGGCTTGTTATTGAATTTATAGAAGGAGATATAACAGGCGTATCATTAAACAGAAAATTTGATGCGGTAATCTCTATGTTTGCTGTAATGAGCTACCAGACAACTAATGATGCGATTGCAAAAGTTTGTAAACTGGCAAAAGAAAGCCTTGTTCCCGGTGGATTATTTATATTTGATTGCTGGCATGGATTTGCGGTTCTATCTGACAGACCCACTCCTCGGATTAAAGAAATCTCCATGCCCCCATCTATTCACCTTCCTTCGGAAACGGAAAGCCAAGTAATCCCCTCTCCCCTTGTGGGAGAGGGTCAGAGCCTGCCCCGAACTTGTTTCGGGGGTGGGGGGAAATTTGCAAACGAAAAGATTATCCGATTTACCCAACCTGAACTTGATATTATTAACCACATTGTTTATGTGAATTTCAGAGTGTTGAGGATATCCCTCTCCTGTCACCCTGACCCCGAACTTGTTTCGGGGGAAGTGTCTCAAGTGAAGGAGACCTTTGAATCCCATCCTATGCGTTTCTTATTCCCTCAGGAGATAAAATATTTCCTTGAGGTAGCAGGATTTGAGAAAGTTGACTTTTATCCATTTCTTGAGATTGACAGAGAAGGACTGGAATATGATGGTTGTGGGGAGATAAAATGAGAAACGAAAATATACTGGTTATTGAAGCAGGACGGACTGAAAAACACTATTGGGCAGACCATGTGGGGATGAGGATTTTATAACGACAATGGAGAAACTTCTTGGCAGAAGATTAAAGGCGTTACCAATAGGGAGACGTCGGAGCAAGAAATAAATGGTCGCTGTCCCTAATTTGTTATTGTTTCTATCGACATTTGTGAAGGATGAAGCGAATGAGATATAATATTTCATCTATCGGGAGGTATGCAGATGAATTTAATCATTGAAATCGAACAAGAGGAAGATGGGCGCTGGATTGCAGAAGTGTCGTACCTTCCTGGAGTACTTGCATACGGTCATACCCGTGAAGAAGCCATTGCTCGTGTCAAGGCTTTATCTTTGCGGGTGCTTGCTGACCGTATGGAGAACGGTGAAACTGTGCCTGAAATGGACGATGTTTTCTCAGTTACTGCATGAGCAGATGGCCAGCAGTAAAGGCAAAAACCGTATTGGCAGTGCTGTTGCGGATTGGCTGGAGCATTAAACGTCATAAAAGCGGTTCACACCGTGTTCTTTCGCATCCTGATTGGCCAGATTATATATTTGCGTTTCATGATAATGAGGAAATCGGCCCACGCATGTTGGCACGCATCGCAAAGCATACAGGGCTTAAGCCGGAAGATTTATGACTGCTTAACTGAGTCATTAGGAGGGGGCGATTAATGAATTATGTCAAGAAAATAGACCTGATCCCCCAGCTACCCCCGTAGGCTCTATAGCTTGAACAACAAAGGAGGATAGAAATGGAAATAACCATTAATAAAGATGAGCTGTATAGTCTGATAAAAGAGGCTGTTAGGGAAGTTTTGCACGAAGAGGCAATAGATTTCTTCCTGAAAAACATACCTTATGTATCAAAGGAAGAAATGGAAGATATCGAAACCCTCTACGGTAAACCGCATGCAGAGAAAGAGATAGCCTATAGTGAGACGATAGAGATATGAAATGGAGGATAGAGTACTCAAGGGATGCTGAAAAGTTTATCGAGAAACATAATATTCGTGATAAGGTAAGAGAGGAACTAAAGAAGTTCTTATTAAAGGTAAAAGGTGAGAATATCAATCTTGATATAAAGAAACTAAGTGGAGAGTGGGAAGGCTACTATAGGATTAGGAGGGGAAAGATAAGGATAATATTTGAACCAGACAAGAACCGGCAGTTATTGTTTGTTGAAAAGATAGACTTCAGGGGCGATGTATATAAATAACACATTAGCCGGTTTGCTTGTGAGCCTGTCAGTTCGTGTGAGAGAGTCAAATGTCAAGACCTGACACCTTTTATTCGATTCATGAACCCGTCCACGATTTCAGTCTTTGATAAATGAATTTTGAAGGTTTGACCGTATGCCGTGTATGCCGTATGACTTGTTGGTTAAAGTCCAACCGTGGG
>JASEEX010000067.1 GCA_030019415.1 Thermodesulfovibrionales bacterium | reverse complement strand
TTACATGAGGCAACGAATAGTCATTTCGTGTAGATTTTTACGTGAGGCAACAGGGAGAGAGGTCATCAGAATCAAGGACAAAGACATGAATACAATTGGTGAGATTGGAAAGGTTCAACCCTGTATCTGAGAGATTTGCCACAATAATAGCCTTAAGTGCTCCCTCTTGCTTCAACGAGAAGAGGTGACGTTCCCTCTTGAATCCAAGCCTTCGGTATTCCTTGTTGAGTTCATTACTGCCAATCATATCTGGCTCGAGGTCCAGGGCATGAACCATGAGACCTCCAGAGTTGTATTCATAAAAGCTTTCCATCTCCATAAGGTCTTCGGGTTGCGTCTTTACCAGTTCAGCAGTTACTAACGCATTACTTTGGTTAAATTTCGCAGGGAAATAGAAGTAGGCAAAAGGGTCAAGGGAGGAGCCCTTAGGCTCTTTCAGTTCCCTCGTAAATCCTCCAAACACCCGATTGGGAAACTTATTGTCCGGTCTGAAATAGCAGATTACAAAATCCATGTGTGTTGAATACAGACAATAAAAATCATTTACATAGCGAGCAATCTGGTCAAGCACCACGAGTCCAGCCCGATTGATTTTTGTGCCACTCGCTGCATGGTGATGAAAAAGCCATGTATTTTCATAAAAACGGAGCATAGATATATGTCCCTGGATAATGCCTCTGTCTTGATACATGAAATGTCTTGCGATCGTGGGGCTCTCGATGTAGAGCTTCTCGTATGTCTCTTTAAACTTTTCCTTATTGGTATGCATACTGGCATATTTTTTTGGATAGACAAAACCTGCCTCAAAAAAGAATTTCCACAGGGCATTTAGATCCACTCTGGTGCAGACATAGGATTTTCTGTCTGTCATCTGGTGTAAGAGACTTGAAAGCTTGACCTGATCCTGGATGTTCATATCCAAGATGGCTATGCCACTTTTTACGTACGTTTCACCCTCTTCTGTTTTATAGACATTTCTGTAAACAACCTGGGCCCTGCAATAGATCCTACAGGTATTTGCGAATTCTAATTCCATCTGAGGTATAACCATACCTGGCAGAAGTACTAAATTATCATAATGTTCTTCTACTGAAAACCCGGAGCCTGAAAGATCTTCGACCTTAAGGTTAATCAAATTTCGAGTAAGAGGATGTTCAAAGATAATATTCAAGGAGGGTGAGAGTTTATGTCTTGGACTTCTGCATTCTTTCGGCCCGAACCTGCTTGCCTGATTATATAGAGGTTCTAATATAAAGGCCCTTGTTTTCTTGCCCAAGGTTTGCCTGATTATTGTACACTCCCCCGAATAGAGGATTTCTTGCCTATTTTTAAAGATAATAAATACCGGGGATTCAGGGTTGATCCATTGAAACGACTGTGGTGGTACAGCAGATGCTTCAACACGGAAAGAGACGGCACTGAAGTCTAAAAGAGACCCATGGAATTTTACGCCGTTTTGAATAAGCTCGACATGGATACCTTCGCATAAATGTCTTCTTACTTTTCGAGAACAGATTTCATAACAGGTCTCGGGAAGATCGAAACCTATTCCTTCCTCGCTTATCCTTTTCACATCAGGTTTAACCAGAATCATTTTTTGGCCATCGGCAATGACAAAGTGTAGAAATTTATACAATTTAAGTTTTTGCTTGAGTCCTGCTGTTTCAACCCAGAAACAGTCTAAACTATCACCAAGGCATGGCTGTGGCTTGGCTTGGAGGGATATAATCCTGCTATATCTCTGGTGTTTGAGATTTATAAGGATGGTACCATCTTGGAAATTAATGTAGTTTAAAGTGTTTATCAGGTGTTTTTTGCTGACTTTTCTGCCTTCTACCAGTTGACTGTCTAAGTTGGGGTTATGGGATAATTGGACGGCTTCTTGTAAAATATTCATACAACCTCCACCCAAAGGTTATTAGTTGTAAGGCTCTACCACATAATCATTTTTTGAAAATTTAGAAGTTACTATCATATATTCATAAAAATATATTTTATTGTCAAGTGTTTTTATGAGCTTGTCCGTAAATGGACAGGTAAAGATTGACCCCTCTCGTATACATCTGAAATGTATGGGGACGAAATACAAAAAGAGCTATAAGAAGTTCATAAAGCTCATTTTTAGGGAAAAAGGAAGAAAACGACTTCGCCAAATCGCCTACAAGCGATTTTTAAAGACAGAGGCAACGTCTGTATGAGTTAAAAAGAGCTCCATCACTACCTCACACCGAGTATAATCTCGGCAGACCAGAAAGGAGGTAGGATGGAGCTTAGCAGGTATCGTATCATGATGAGGGGAAAAGATAAAGTACAGAAGGCAGATGTGAGATTACATATTGTGAGGTATGCACAAAGGTATGGGAACAAACCGGCAGCGAGGGAATATGGCTGTATTAAGAACACTATAAAACTCTGGAGGCGGAGATTTGAGTCAGAGGGGATGAAGGGTTTGGATGAAAGAAGAGACGTTTTCAGGAATATTCCTCATAAGACTTCAAAGGTTGATGAGTCCTATATTGTAGGATGCAGAAGAAAAGTTCCTTGTTACGGGCCACAGAGGCTTAGATTGTTTTTCGGGATCAAGACATCAGAGGGAGCGATCAAGAGAATTCTCAGAGAACACCAATTGTCGAGGACAAAGAGGAAGAAGTATCACAAGAGGAACGATCTCAGAGAGATAAAGGCAAGATACAGGGCATTGAGCAAACATCTGGAAGACACGAAACATCTTTACGACATACCGAGGTACTGGTCTCAGATGACGAGGCTTGGGCTTCCCCGGTATCAATATACAATTAGAGACATAAAGAGTGGATTCATGGCTTTAGGGTATGGCAGTGAGTGCTCAGAGGTTTATGCGGAGCTTTTCACGGAGGCATATATAGGGCATCTCAAGAGATATGGGGTAAAACCTGGAGAATTAGTATTTCAGAGCGACAATGGATCTGAATTTGGTGGCACAACAAGGGGTATCAAGAATGGAGGGTATGTACACATGATAGAAGAGAGGTATGGATCAAGACATACCTATATTCCACCTGGGATGAAGAATGCGAATGCAGATGTTGAAAGTGCTCATGGACTCATCGAGAGTGAGTTTTATGATATAGAGGACTTCAGCTCAGGGACTGAGTTTTTTGATAAGGCTCAATTATATCAGGATTTCTTTAATATGCTCAGACCTAATTTTTCAAAAGGTGGGAAAACTCCTTGGGAGATTATCAGTGAAGACAGGCCTGATATTTCTCCTGATGTTTTGTTGTTCCCTGTGATTGACATTGATGCGTTGTTTCGTATTAAATTTTCTATACCTCAGAGGGGTCAGATTAAACCTGCCTTTGCCGCAATGTTACGTCCCAGCAATCCGATACCGATTTTAGGGGTACAATTCCCACATAAACG
>JASEEX010000066.1 GCA_030019415.1 Thermodesulfovibrionales bacterium | reverse complement strand
AAAGACAAATGTTTTAATATCAAGGCTTTTCGTGTAGAGGTTGTTGAACTTAAGTGTTTACAGACAAGCCTCGTCAGATCAATTCCGATTGAATCCGCTGCAGCCTTCCAGCGTTCACTTACTGGTATATCGAAGATAATTTTGTTATTCATGGGAGCAACCAGCCAGCTGTCCATCATAAGCTCATATTCGAGCTGTCCCGGAGCCCACCCTGAAAAGCCGAGGGCGAAGAGACACTTTTTTGGACCTTTACACCTTGCAACATCAATAAGTATTTCCTCTGTTGTAGTCAGGGCAATGCTATCATTAATCCTTATCGAGGTGTAATGACTGTCCTCAGGTGTATAGAGGATATATCCTTGTTCGGGCTTAACAGGTCCCCCATAGAATACAGGCAGGTCTATTTCACCTTCCTTTATATCAAGCCGGCTGAGGAGGGGTATAAAGCTATTCAGAAGGATGCGGTTCACAACGAGTCCGAAGGCACCGTCTTTTGTATGCTCACAGATGAGGACAACGGTGCGCTCAAAGTTTGGATCTTTTAAACCCGGAACGGCTATCAGAAACATGCCAGTCAGATTTTTGATATTAGTAATATTCATGCCCAATCCATCCCTTTTTGCATCTCTTGATTTCGAGCCTTGCAAGTTTATCACATCTCTCATTCTCTGTGTAACCTTCATGTCCTCTAATCCACTCCCATTCAATCTCGTGAAGATTTGAGAGATTGAGGAGCCTCTCCCAGAGATCACGGTTGATGACCTCTCGTTTCTGAGCATTCTTCCAGTTGTTTTTAATCCACCTAAATATCCATGATGTAATGCCCTGAACAACGTAATTTGAATCTGTGACCACCTTAACCTTGCACGGTTTTTTAAGGGCTTCAAGTGCCTTGATAACCGCTGTTAGTTCCATACGGTTGTTTGTAGTCATAGGGTCACAGCCAGAGAGTACCTTTTCGCGGTTGTTTGACCTCAAAATAACACCATAACCTCCTACACCCGGGTTGCCGCTGCAAGCCCCATCCGCAAAAATCTCGACAAAGGGTTTTTTGACCACCTTTAACCGAAAAATCCTCTTATTCAAATCCATTGGCATTTTTACCCCGCACCATGCCAGAATGCCCCGACCTTTGGTCGGGGGGTGAATGGCATTATAGATTTTCCTTATTGCAAGGGTGGGGTTTAAAGCCCCACCCTTGCAGTCCCAGCAACATGCGTTAGCATGGTGCGGGGTTTACTATATTACACCTTCTGATATTGATTTGTAATCTGGAGCCCTTCCCTCCCTATTGCACTCCAGCGGTAATGAGGCTGCTCTATGAGGAGGCTATCTCCATTTTGAAAAATATTTTTTGATCGGGGAATGCCTTACTAAAGAAAAGATTAAATTGCCGTGCCAGTCAAATCTGACCTTCTGGTAGACGATATCCATAACTCCATCATTCATGGCAATCTTAAAAAACTTATCGATCTGCTCATCCCGCAGATGTGAGAAAAACCTGCGAAGCCTGTAGCCAGTTTTTATTTCCGCACCAAGCCTTTCCCTCCATCGCCCCTCGTATCTTTTCATGATGCGTGAACCGAAATCCCCCCTTCTGAAGGCCTCCTTTAATGTCTCTACTGCAAGTTGAGAACTTATAAGCCCATAATAAATACCACCGTGAGTGGTAGTCTTTACCAGTCCGGCTGCCTCACCAACTACGAGCATTCTGTCAGAATAAGTCCTTTTCAGACTACCAATGGGGATGAGCTTATACAGTATTGCGCCTTTTTCTTTTATCTTACCCCTTAGAAGGGGGTTTTCGAGGAATCTTCTCAGAAATATAGAGGCATTATGTTTAGTAGTGAGTCCAATACGCGCACGGCCATTTTCGAGTCCCACAACCCAGGCAAATGAACCAGGAGCAATATCATTCCCTACATAAACCCTTGTTTCTTTAACTCCTTCTACTTTAACCTCTGTTTGCACGCCTTGAATGTAATCTGATGTGTTTCCCAGACCAAGGTTTTCGCTTAATCTCCGATTGAATCCCGATGCTATAACCACAGCCTTCGCCTTAATGTTTTCTTCTGTGCCAGAGACGCCGATCTCGACATGTGTATCTTTAATCTGAATCTCTTTGCAGGAGGTGCCCAGTCGGATACTCGCACCGTTTTTTAATGCGAGCTCTCTTAGCCTTCGATCGAACTTAATTCTGTCTACTACAAATGCCTGGGTGGAGCCGGGGCAAAAAGTGAGTGCCAGTCCTGAGGGCGAGAAGAATAAAATATCCCTGATGCTGGATAGAATGGAATCTTCAGGTAGATTAAATCTCTCAAAGGCTTCTACACCAATAATGCCTGTGCATGCAGGGGGATGAGTAAAGGAGCCATTCTTCTCTAACACCAATACATCAAAACCTTCCCTAGCCAACTGATAAGCAGTATAACAACCGATGGGACCAGCTCCAATTACAACAGCATCGTGCATAGTTAAAATAGATACCACAAAATAGGGAAATATGCAAGAAAATTGAGAATAGAAATGCCGTGATTCCCATTTTCCCCTGAATGTTATCCAGAAACTCTTTTTATACTATGAGGAAGCTGAGAACATGGGAAGTTGTGAACTTGAGAAGTTGGGATATTTTGATTTTAGAAGCAGAACTTTCCAGCATTTCTCTCCATTGAGTTAATCATTGATATAATTCTTTCATACTCGTTATCAAGTTCTTTAAATGAAGTTTCCTCAATATACTTACAAGCAAGACAAAATTCTAACCAACTTTGTGTTTCTGATGCCTCTTGCATCGCATCTGTTAGCTTATTTTTAAACACAGCAACGTATTTCCTCTTTCTCCATGCTTCAGCCAAATTAGAGCAAACGGCCCTTGAGGATCTTCTAATTTGGTCAACCAAAGAATACCTCTCTTCAACCCCACCTTCATAACTTCTTCCCCCTATACTCCCACTTCCCCCTTAAAGTAATCCAGAACGACTGGACTTGTCTCAAAGGCCAGAATATCAACCGTTACTTTGCCTTTCGGGTGGTTTTTACTTTTTGCAAGCCTTTCTATTTCCTTATAAACATCACTTGACAGATATGGTGTTTTTATTTCTTATAGGGAAAAGAAAGAATTTAAGAATCGATCTCCTTTAGACCCTTACGAGTGGTTCCTCTGAAATCTCTTTTCCTATTTCATATAGCCGTTCAGGAGCAATGTCAGCCCCATTAGGCCAACATAATGTATTAAGATCGATAAAGAATTTTTTAAAATATTCTTTATCCCTTAACATAGAAAATACCCCGCCCCTCTCTATATAAGATTCTAAGTTTACCGTCTTTATACTTCCATCATTGAATTTAAGTTTGATAGTATAGTCCTTCATATATTCAGCCTCTATTACATGAGGAATAAAATCCATAACTACCTCCTATCTTAAAGGTTCTATCCAGTTTAATGACTTATCCTCTTTAGCCCTCTGCCAGTTTTCCTCAAGTTCTTTTTTGTGCAAACTGCACCATTCTTTAATAAGGCCTTGAGCCCTTGCTGCAATAAAACCTTTTATTATATTTCCATCAAAGTCAAACATGGCTTCTGCTCCTTCATATGATACATGAAAGTGGGGTGGATTGTGATCGTCATAATACATATAAATAACAATCCCGAAAAAGAAAGATATTCTAGGCATATTTTACCTACTCACAAAAATATCTTACTTTACCAGTCAGATAGAGTCAACCTATATCTTTTCCTCTCTACTCTCCCACTTTCCCCGGAAAGTAATCCAGAAGGAGAGAAATATGAGTTTCAGGTCGAGGGGGAAGGATTGGTTTTTGATATAAAGGAGGTCATATTTATGAAACTGCTTGCTTTTCCTTCCCTTTCCTTCTATCCCATCTTGCTGTGACGGTATTACGAACCGAAAGTAATATAAGCTTCAGGTCAAGCCAGAGGTTCATATTTTCAATATATT
>JASEEX010000065.1 GCA_030019415.1 Thermodesulfovibrionales bacterium | reverse complement strand
GGTGGTCTCCGTTACCTGGGAATGAAGTGGTATCGGTTACCTGGGACGTGACACTATAGTTACTTTGAAAGATTTAATGGCGATGATTTAATCAATAGATGTATTAAAGTTGATATAAAAACAGTTCTGCCTGATGATTATCTTACGAAGGTCGACAGGACGAGTATGGCAAATTCATTAGAGGTAAGGGTTCCATTTCTTGATCATAAGCTACTTGAGTTTGCAACAGCTATCCCAAGTAGATATAAACTCAGAGGCTTAAACACAAAGTATTTATTGAAAAAAATAATGAGAGAGAGATTACCGAAAGAGATAATAAACGGCAAAAAGAAAGGCTTTTCGATGCCATTGAGCAGGTGGTTCAGAGAGAATTTTTCAGTACTTATTGATAAATATCTGTCGCAGGAAATTATTGAAAAAAGGGGATATTTTCATCTTGAAGCTGTGGATCATCTTTTAAAAGAACATTTGAACGGGAAAAAAGATAACAGTAAGTTTCTCTGGACATTGATATGTTTCGAGATTTGGCATAGGAAGTTTATGGATTAGAGATTGTCATGAAAATCCTCTGCCTTAATCCTCCATTTAAAACAGAACATGGCCGGTTTTTGAGGACTTCAAGAAGCCCGGCTATAACAAAAAGCGGGACTATTTATTATCCAATATGGTTATGTTATGTGGCTGGTGTGCTGGACAGTACAAACGTCGAATTAATTGTCTCTTGAAGAAGAACATAAAGATATTAACCTTCAGGCGACGGAGTGTAATTGCCAATCCATTTGACCTGATGCATTGCTTCTTTAACAGAGTTATAAAACCTCTCATCGCCGGTCCAGAATTCACAATTATAAATTTGTGCCAGGGCAAGATAGTGGCAATCGTAAGTGGTGTGTCTTCCAAGCTGATGAGATAGCTCCATGGCCAGAGAATGAAGCCCTGGCTCTTCACGAATTTCAACGCCGAATTCCATAACAACATGTAAAGCTGCTATAGCAGTAGTCAGATCTATTTCTTTACGGATGACTCTTTTATACAATGCGTTGGTCACCTCGGTAAGCATCAGGCAGGGCGCTATGGGGCAAACGTTCTCTTGATCCCACTGGAATGCAACAGCGAGAGCCTGTGCAGTATAGGATTCAGGTATTGCCCACATAGTGGCCAGGCTGGCATCAATCACAACAGCCTTGTTCATACTGTATTCCTGTCTTTCCTGGCTTCCCTGATGAGGTCAGCAGAACTCACAGAAAATACCTGTTTCCCAAAGGCTTCGGTCTGGAACCTTTTGGCCCTTTCTATAGCAGCTTTAAGGAGATGGGGTTTCCTTTCCCGAGGTCTTTCCCCATTTTTAATAAGCTGCGCAGTGATAGCACGAAGGCAATACTCAGAAATTGAAATATCCTGCTTTGCAGATGCTGTCTTTACCTGTCGCCGGGTATCAGGGTCATTGATATAAATGTTTAAGCGAAGAGCGCTGGTTGTCTTACTGGACATATAGCTTCACCTCCTTTATCAAATTGTAACACTAAAGCACTAAAGTGTCAAACATAAGACTAATCTACGGCCTTAATGCCTGTCGCTGCGGTTTATCAGCCTGCATCGGGGATATCTCTGTTCAACTATGGAGGATGCGAAGTTCTAAATGTAAATAGATTTGCATTTAACAGCGCCTATATAGTGTCTGTCCATAAAGTCAGTTTTATTGTCATTCCTGCGGAGGCAGGAATCCAGAACCTATTGGAAACACTGGATTCCGGCTTAAGGACTGCCGGAATGACAGAGAGTACACGTTAGTTTATGGACAGACTCTATATAATTCCATTTTTTACTTATTAATCTAAAGATATTATGGAGTTCCTTTTGTCAATTTCAGCCAAAGTACTGCCTGTATGGAAATGGCCGGTATGTTGCGTTAAGAAGTTTTGATGATAATAGTGTGGTAGGTGTGGGGGATGATCCTGAGCAGGCATTGAAAGAAGCCGAATCAAAAGGTCTTAAGAATCCCGTTCTTTTATATATTCCAGAAAAAGATATAGTCCATATTTACCCTGTAGTTAATTAAAATCTGTTGCAACAACAGGGTTTACCGAAGAATTTGAAGGACATAAAATAAAGATTGCCACCGTAGAAACGCTTTACAAACTTAAAAGGGATATGGTACGTCCTATAGACAAAGCCGACGCTTTATTTCTTGAAGAACTCATTAAGGAAAAGGGAGAAAAAGTAGATGCCAATTACGAAATATAGAACCTTTGAAGAGGCGGAAAACGCCTTATGGTGTTTTTATCCAACAGAAAATTATTATAGAAGGGTCTCCGGTTTTTTTGAACTATTCTGCAAATTATCACCTCCTTCTTATCCAACGGGTGTTTTTAAATATAAGGATATTAACGATGCTAACAGACAGAAATTTGAATGGGACATTTCACGTGCAATGCAAAAAAGATCGAAATAGCGGGATCAGTGGATTTGGGGACTTAGAGAAATAAGAGAAATAAGGGGTCTTTAGGTTGTATGTTCGTTATCTTGGAGGGAAGAAAAGAGTCGTTCCTATTGATGTGGGTGCAAGAGAACTTTCACCGGTTTATGTTTTACGTATTTTTCGCTAATTTGGCTTTAATGATGATGAGATAGAAGGTTTTTTAGAATAAACTCCGACAGGCAATGAAAATACTGTGTCTTAACCCACCGTTCAAGACTGAATATGGTAGATTCTCACGAACATCCCGGAGTCCTGCTATAACCAAAAGCGGGGCTATTTATTATCCTATCTGGTTATGTTATGTGGCTGGTGTACTTGAAGAGGCAGGACATGATGTAAAGGTAATAGATAGTTGTGCTTATGAATATAATCTTGAAAGAACCTTGCAATTTGTTAATGACTTTAGACCTGAAATAGCTGTGCTTGATACCAGTACCCCAAGTATATACAGCGATATAAAAACAGGGGCAGAAATCAAAAGGTTGCTTCCGGATTGTTTTGTTGTGTTGATGGGGACGCATCCATCTGCATTGCCGGAGGAGACGTTAAGGTTAAATGATGGGGATATAATCCCCTCTAACCCCCCTTTAGAAAAGGGGGGGATAAAAGGGGATGTATTAGAAAAGGGAGAGATAGGTAGAGGGTTTTTAGAAAAAGGGGGGATACGGGTAAAAAACCCCCAAGGGGAGGGGATAATAGAGGTGAGAAAAGGGACTTCAGGGTCAATCGATGCTGTTGCAGTTGGAGAAGCGGATTATACAATCAAGGAGCTTGCTCAAAAACTGTCAGAAGCTAACATGCACAGGGTTCAGACGGATATTACATACAGGGATAATATTTTAAGTTCAATAGATGGGCTTGCCTATAGAAATAGCAATAAGATTTGTGTTAACAAGAAAAGGGAATTTATAAAAAACCTTGATGAACTTCCATTTGTGAGCCAGGTTTATAAGAGACACCTTGATACGAGAAAGTACTTCTTTGCCGCCAGTGATTATCCCGAGATTCAGATAATGACTGCAAGGGGTTGTATTGCAAGGTGTACATTCTGTGTTTATCCCCAGACAATTCATGGTTGGAAATACAGGGTTCGCTCACCACAAAACATTGCTGATGAGTTTCAATGGATAGTCGAAAATATGCCAGAAATTAGAGAGATAGGTATTGAGGATGATACATTCACAGGAAGTCAGGGTAGGGTAGTTGAATTCTGTAAAGAGTTAATTAAAAGAAATATTAAGATTAAATGGTATTGTAATGTTCGAGTAGATTTGAAATACGAAACAATGCAATGGATGAGGAAGGCAGGATGTGTGCTTGTTACTGTTGGATATGAAAGCGCAAATAGAGAGATTCTTAAAAATATTAATAAAAAAATTACTCCTGACATGATCCTTGAATTTTCCAGAAATACACGAAAAGCTGATCTTCTCGTTCACGGATGCTTTATGGCCGGAAACAGGGGAGAATCAAGGGAGA
The DNA here is from genome assembly GCA_030019415.1 of Thermodesulfovibrionales bacterium. Taxonomy (GTDB): domain Bacteria; phylum Nitrospirota; class Thermodesulfovibrionia; order Thermodesulfovibrionales; family SM23-35; genus JASEEX01. The sequence goes on along the minus strand of JASEEX010000065.1, from coordinate 532 downwards.
CTCTTGATGAAAGCCTGAATTTATCATTAATGATGACGGATGACACGATGCAATTTTTCCCGCTTATGGTATATCCCGGCACAATGGATTATGAATGGGCAAGAAGGGAAGGTTTATTAACTATCAGGGATTATTCAGAATATGTAACAGAGGATGGATGCCATAACAGTACTATCAGAATGAATGACATGACAGAAGATGAAATAAGGCAATGGTGTGATTATGCAAGAAGAAAATACTATCTGAGACCAAGATACATTCTCTATAAACTGGCTCAACAAATTCGGCACCCTTCAGAGATCAGAAGGACATTTAAAGCAGCAAAGAGATTTGTGAGATTTCTCATGCCAGTATAAACCTATATTTGCCGCAAAGGCACTAAGACTCTAAGAAATAAGATAAATCCTGTATGGGAAGCTCAGATACTTAGTTATTTAAAGATGACAGGTAAACGTCTCGGTTTTCTTATAAATTTCAAGAATCAGCCAATCAGGGTCAAACCTTCAATATTCATTTATCAAGCTGATTAAGG
>JASEEX010000064.1 GCA_030019415.1 Thermodesulfovibrionales bacterium | reverse complement strand
TGTGATGGAGATCCCTCTACCGCTGGCAGAGATACTTTCAGGCACAAGGTATGAGGTAAGAATCCATTTAGCACGCTTTTCTGAAAGTATCACGAGATGATTTTTAAGTTGCTCTTGGGTGTGGAGGTCTAGGAATGGAATAAGCATTTTTAAAACGTTCTCAGAGGTTGTTGGATGTACTTTAAGCCGAATGACTCCTGGATGCCTGCTGAGAGGTAGTATAACCCAGTCACCAAAATGCTCATCAAGCGTGATGAGAATACGATTTTCAGATATCGCTCTCTGTAAAATCTGCTGGTCGTCAGCCCGAGCCTTGCCTGTTTCTGAGGCACGTATAACATCATGGCCCTGATCACGTAATGCCTTTGCTACATCTACCCGGAACATTTGATCCAAGTAAAGCCTCAGCTTTTCAGGCATTTACAGCTTTCATTTCAGTGTGATCAAGCGATACCCTTGCATAATAGATAGCAGCGTGAATATCTTCCCTAGTGAGTTCAGGATAACCTTCAAGTATCTTATCCCAAGATTCCCCCTCTGCCAATTGCTCGAGGATTACCGTAACAGGAATTCTGGTTCCTTTAATCACAGGCTTTCCATTACACACTCTTGGATCGAGCTCTATCCGTTCTAATAATGGTGAAGTCATATAATTTCGAGCCTCTTTTAAAATTATTATATCATAAACATACTCACGAGTTGTTTTATGAGTTTGAGTCAGACTTAATTATTGACTTTCTGGTTAGTATTGTACAAAAGCAAAGGGCGTAAATCAGCTTGATAGCCTTTATTTAGAATATTGTCCCAGGAGAGAAGTTCATTAAATCTACGCCATAGTTTGTTTTCTTTGTTGCCAAAAGACTGGCCGTTGGAATAATACAAAGTTAAGAAGTTCAAGGGGAGATATAAGGTTTGTTGAGGTTATTGGGTTCATTGGGTTTATGAATCTTAGTGGATATATTTAGTAACAATACCTGCAATATCTTCAATTTTAAAACTGTTGTTATTGTGATGCTTATGGGATATAAACAAATGGGCATCGTCATGGGTATGCATACCTTTAAAGTGAGTAGTGCCAAATACGCTCTCCCTGTTAAACGCACCTTTCAGGTCAAAACCATAGTTAGGCAACACGTATATATCTGGCCCTTTCTCTGCATAAGGGCCTTTAAAAATATCTTCTTTAAAATATACCTCTTTGACGACCTTCTCTCCATTAAAAGAAAGTGTCTTTAATTTCTGTGCCGGCGCATTTCTTATTTCTTGATACTCTGAATCTTTCACAGAGCCTCTTGGATACTTGCCATTTAGATGAATATATATCCTTGATGGGTCAAGGCAGAATGCCTTCGATGTTTCAGTGATTGTTTCTATCCCCTTTTCTTTAACAGTAATTTCCAGATACCCTTCTTCCATAAGCCACTTGTTTAGATAGACTTCTGTTTTTATTGGAGTAAATCCGTGGTCTGAACATGTTAGAAAAAGTGCATTCTCTTTCATTGCCTTTTCATACATCTTACCCAAAAACATATCAAGCTTTTTATAGAAATCAATAAATGCTTCATGAAATTCTCCATCATTGAGGGCATTATGGAAGAAGAAATGGTGCAGCCTGTCTGTCTCTGTTATTGTGCCGATGAATATTTGCCAGTCTTTGGTCTGGAAGAAATGCCTTATGGCCTCTTTCCTTTTTTCAAATGTAATTGACAGATCATCAAAAAAGGCAGGTATATTATCCCTCGCAAGATTTGCGTTTACATCAATCCTGTAGCCAATGGAATTAAGGTAATTATATGCCTCTTCAGGGTATGTTGCCTTTTTTAGATCCAGGGCAACGAATCCGCTCGTCATAATGCCGTTTAAAGGTTTGGTTCTTCAGGGAACTGTGTGGTAAGGGGTTGAAAGGTAAAGTAGAGATATAGCAAGCTATCCTTCAAAGAAAGGAGGATAACATATGCAAGATAGAGAGCTTTATAGGCAATTGTTAGGATTAAAGGAGCCATGGGAAGTAACGGAGGTAAAAATAGATTTTAAGGAACTAAAAGTAGATATATGGGTAACTTGGCCGCCTGAAAAACAAGTGCCATGCCCTGAATGTGGTAAGAAGTATATGATTTATGATCATAGAGAGGAACGGCAATGGAGGCATCTGGATACAATGCAGTTTCAGACGATGCTACACTGCCGGATACCGAGGATTGCTTGTACAGAACATGGGGTGAAGAGTATAGATGTACCTTGGGCAGAGAGGAACTCACGTTTCACAGCTTTATTTGAGCGGTTAGCAATAGATGTGTTATTGGGTTGTCAGAACCAAACAAAGGCAATGGAGCTATTAAATCTCAGTTGGGACGAGGTGCACAACATACAAGACAAAGCAGTACAGAGGGGTCTTAGTCGTAGATCAGATGGGGAACTCAAATATATAGGAGTAGACGAAAAGAGTTTTCTAAAAGGGCATCAGTATGCTACCGTGGTGTCTGACTTAAATAATCCACGAGTGATTGATGTTGCAAAGGATAGGAAAGAAGAATCACTTTCAGAGGTGCTCAACAATATACCAGATGAGCAAAGGGCTGGGATCTCAGCGGTGGCAATGGATATGTGGGAGCCATACATGAAGGCTGTACGGGCTTTATTGCCTGAGACAGACATAGTACATGATAAATTTCACATATCAAAGTATTTGTGCGAGGCTGTAGACAAAGTTAGGAAGGCAGAGAATAAAGGCTTGATGAAAGAAGGCATAGAAGACCTTAAGGGAACGAGGTATTTGTGGCTTACCAACCCTAATAACTGGACCGATGGACAGAAGGGATTATTTAAGGAACTGAAAAATAAAAGGTTGAAGGTAGGGCGTGCATGGACACTTAAGGAGATGTTTTCAGACTTGTGGGAATACACCTATGAGAAGGCAGCGAGGAACTTTTTCAAAAAGTGGTACTGGTGGGCAACACATTCCCGGTTGAAGCCTATAACCGATGTTGGGAAGATACTTAAACGACATCTTGATAATATTTTGACTTATCTTAAACACAGAATAACCAATGCTGTATCAGAAGGGTTAAACAGTAAGATTCAGCAGATAAAATCAGCAGCAAGAGGATTTAGAAACTTTGAGAATTACAGAATTGCAATCTTGTTCTACTGTGGAAAGTTGGATATGTATCCACACAAATCCCAGTAGAACCTTTTATAATAATGCTCTTACCATTTCTACCTCGCTTCTTCCATTATCAGCTTTTCCATTTTTTAAAGGAACAGTTATCACTGCCTCTATGATACTTTCTGCTTCATTCAATATTTTTACCTTTTCTTCGAGGTCGACCAAAAGGTCTGCTACGCCCCTCACTCCTTGACCGCCGAACCCCATTAGTAGTAAAACCCAAGTCATACCTGACGGATCAAGAGGATTTTTTAATCTTATCATAATTCCCGGGTCTTGTGTATCCAGGTCAAATCGATACTCACGTTTCAGCAAACCCGAAGAATTGTAATCTGATATCCCAATCCAATTGTTTTCTAAATCCGCCTCTTAAAAACATTTTTATTCCCTCCACGCCCATTTTGTACTCAGATTCTCGAAACAGTAGGCCTCTCTTAACCGGGCCTCTGTTTGTCTTGCCACCTTTGATGTCTTTCAACATAGCCCAAATCTCGCCACTTAATTTATTTGCATGAGGTCCGCCTATTAGAATCAAATTAGAAGGAAAGAAGATAAGGGTCATTAAGAAGGAAAGAAGATAAGGAAGATAAGGGTCAAACCTTCAAAATTCGATTGACAAGATAATAAGAATGAGTATAATAATGGCAAATGGCAAGGCAATTACGGATAGAGTTCAACAATGCTTTCTATCACATTACATCAAGGGGAAATCTGAGAGACAAGATTTTCTATGAGGATGGGGATAGAGAAAGATTTTTGGAGATACTCAAGAGGACAAAAGAGCGGTATGGTTATCTCCTCCACGCATATGCACTGATGGATAATCATTACCATCTTTTGATGGAGACACCAAAAGCGAACATATCACAGATCATGCAGAACATAAATACGAGTTATACGGTTTACATAAACAAGAAATATCAGAGAAGTGGTCATCTATTCCAGGGGAGATTCAAGGGGATAGTGGTAGACAAAGATGAATACCTTGTTACATTAAGCAGATACATCCATCTGAATCCTCTAAGGGCCAAGATTGTACAAAAACCAGAGGATTATCAATGGACGAGCTATAAGGCTTATAACGATAAGATAGGGAAAAATTCCTTGGTTGACACTGACGATACGCTCTCTTATTTTTCGAGTAAAAAGGCAGATGCCTTGAAGAAATATAGGGCATTCGTTGAAGCAGCAATAGGGGGAGAAGAAAATCCGTTTAAGAATGTTGAGGCAGGGATAATTCTTGGGGATAAAAGATTCAAAGCGAAGATAATGAGAGTTATAGATGTCACGTCCCAGGTAACCGATACCACTTCATTCCCAGGTAACGGAGACCACCAT
>JASEEX010000063.1 GCA_030019415.1 Thermodesulfovibrionales bacterium | reverse complement strand
GCATTGTTGAACTCTATCCGTAATTGCCTTGCCATTTGCCATTATTATACTCATTTTTATTATCTTGTCAATTGAATTTTGAAGGTTTGACCCTTGTCTTCTTTCCTCTCTTTGCTGTGCTAATTTTCGACTTATTTGCCGTTCTGTTTACAATTTACATTGAATCAGGAGCAGCAAAAATGGCACTTCCAATTTCTAAGTGGTCGGGAGAGCTTCGTAATCTCTTTGAGAAGATAGGAATCACGATTAGTCCATCAACACTATACGGTTCGCTAAGTACTTTATTTTTCTTTTTAGGCAATCTCATGGTTGCCCGTTATGGTCTCGGATTCATAGGTTCTTTACAGAGGATTATTGTTAGAAGGACTCAGAACATAGAAACAAAAGAAACGATGGAGGAACTTTGCTCAATGATCCAGCCTCTATTAATACTCGCATTTAGCGCAATTATTACTTATAAGGTTCTTTTTCCCTGGATGGCGAACTTAGCGAAACTTCAAGTTGCCAAGTTTGCCTGGCCTTCTGATTTTCAGCCAGTCTATCACGGAGAGGAAATTCAAGTAATACGAGAAACCGCTGATTTGAGTACAATCCTGCAAAAGCATGAAGGAGAATTTAGAAAAATCATAGTAACAGGCTTTCCCTATTTTATGTTGTCAATGCATATTTTTGCTTGCTTTCTGACAGAAGTCTTTTTTCTTCATATTCAAATGAATCTTGGTCAGCTCGAGGCAAGACATGCCTATGTTATCTATAGGATTAGAGAACGTTTAACACAGTTTTTCAATAATGTCGTAGTAGCAACAAGAAGTGCTATTCACCGATTTAGAAGATCAAAACAACCTCCAGCTATGCATACTGAAGTTTCAAGGCAGGTAGTTTTAAACCCTGACCCTGCAATTAATCCTCCTTCAGATGGAGGCAATGGGGAATCCCCGGAGCTATCAAACTCTGAAACAGAAAATCTTGAAATAAGGCTTAACACTGAAGATCTTTCTCCGGAAGACCAACCTGTAAGAGTCATAGGAGGAAGTGAAACCATAACACCAAGTGTGGCAAGGAGATTCCCTGAATTCTACGTTATAGAGGAGAGGCGTGACCCAGAAACCGATGAGATCTCATTTCTGATTTATACAAAGGAATTTTATGAGAGGATGAATAACCAAAGGAGGCATTAAGGTGAGGAAAATACTGCTTGCAGGAATGATCTTACTTTTAAGCCTAACAGCATGCGACAGGGAGAAGCTTGAGAAGGCAAGAGCAATAATGAAGCAGGAGTCTATGGAGGAAGTCCAGGTAGCAGTCCTCTTTGATAATTCACTGTCCTATAAACCTTTTATAGACGACACCCTGATTCAGGTTAGAGATGTCTTTCGGTATCTGGCAGCAACATATCCTGAAGCTAACACAACTCTTATAATGATAGACAAAAATGCCAAGATAATATGGAGCGGTCTTTCCAGGGACCTCCAGAAACCCTATGATGAATTGAAAAACATCTTAAAGAATAAAACTTCTAAATATACAAACCTAATAGATGCAGTAAACAAGGCAGTGTATTTCCTTAATAAGGAAAAGGCGAATAGGCAGATTTTAATAATATTTTCGGATATGAAACATAGCATGCCTGATTATCATCCAAGAGACTATGAGGTTGTGCCACCTCCAGAGGATTACCCCTGGGAAGGACTGAAAGGTATCGAGACCTATGCATTCTTTGTCCCATATAAAGAATGGCATGAGTGGGTAAAGGTTATGGATCAAAAAGGTGTAAAAATCAAAGGTTTTCTACCTGAGGAATTAAAGACCGCAAAGGCAGTTCAAATCGTATTTGAGGAGGAATAAAGGATGCTGCCAAAGTTGGTTCAAGATATATTTAATCGAGTAAAAACAAGGGGCGAAAATGCTGCCTTAAAAGTAGAATCGCCCGATTTTGTCTATACTACCCATGAGATTATTGATCTGATCACACTATATAACGAGGGAGAAAAACCAGCCCTTTATCTTATAAGGCCTGACAGGCTAACAGAGTACCTCTGGGATAAAGCAGACTGGGGACAGCCTCAGAAAATTCCAATAGAACAATCACTTGAAACTATAGAGAAAAGCAAAAATGCCTTCGCTGTCTTCATCTTCTGGGATATTGCCTCAAGGCTGGATGAAAGAGATGGACAGCCTTCTGTGAGGAGCTTCATACCCCACTTCTTTCTCAGCCCAAAGGCAACAAAAAAACTCCTTCTGTTCCTTGAGCCGTTAGGAACACAATACCCAAATATCGTAGCACCTTATATCACCTCTCTATCAAGCACTATCCATCAAAGGAGGAGTTGATTCCCGTGGTAAGACGTGAGGCTTCCATAGGAGGGGTAAAGGTAGAAGAAATAGAGACGGCTTCGGCTCTTCTTGGACTTACATATACAAGTGGTCAGCGCATGCTGCGTATTGCCTTTGATAAATTCAAAGGTAACACAGATTTCCAGAAAGAGATCCTTAACTATCTACATAGACAAAAAGAGCAGTTACTTGCCCGCGAGTTAGGAATGACAATTCTTAAACCTACGAGTGATGATGTTCCCTTTGGTATGGACTTTCTGATGAGGGATCTTGAAATCCATCGGTATCTTATCTGTATCGAAGGTCAAGATCGAGAGAAAGGCTGGCTACTTATAGGAACACCAGGGTCAGGGAAAAGCCTTCTTGCAAAATATCTTGGGTATAAACTTGCTTATCCTGCAATCTCATTTAATATCAGTTCGGTCATGAACAGCCTCGTTGGGCAAACCGAAAAGAACATGTATAACTTTTGCAAGGTTATAGAGACATTTGCACCATGCATCCTTTACTTTGATGAATTCGAAAAGGCCTTAAGTAGCGGTCAAGAGCTTGATGGTGGCACAATGACGAGGGCACTTGGGATTCTATTCACATGGTTAAACGATACGAATGCACCTGTATTCCTTCTTGCCTCTGCCAATAATCTTGACCCGACACATGGCCTTGCCTTAACAAGAAGAGGCAGATTTTCACAACTTTACTGGGTTGGGGAGCCTTCTCATCAGGCAAGATATGATATAAGTAAAGCAGCCTTCAAAAGAAGAAATGTAGAAGTATCAGAGGATATCTTAAAAAAACTGGCAGACAAAACCTGCTACTTTTCAGGAGCGGATCTTGTCTGGTTGGTAAATGAAGTAATTACAGAGTCGGAACACTATGGTCATGGCCCGAAAGAGGCAAGATTTAGAGAAAGAATTATGGAATTGGTTGAAGAAAACAGGGGTCGTGTTGATACAATGAAGTCTCAGTACGATCCATTGAGGGAATGGGCAAGGGCCTATTGTAGACCAGCTGGGTTGCCGCCTGAGAAATAGGAGGTACGATGTCTGAAGTACGAAGTGTTCCGATCGCCACACCGGCTACAGGTTTAGCTGAGATGATTGGTGCTGCTATCGGTGCCGCGGTAGTAGTAACAGGCGGAATTGGTCTGGCAATAGGTGCTGGGACAATAAGTGCTTGTAAAGAGGTATATAAAAGGTGTAAGGAAGGTGGCTACCCAATAGAAAATTTAAAGATGGCCTATACACCTATTAATAATTTTGATGGATTCAGCCAAATACTTAAGAACAATGGCTTTAAAATTAATTCATTTGGTCATCCAGATATATCCATTGCTATCAATCCCTTAACCTCCGAAAATCTGTTTATAGTTAATTCAGTTGATGGCATTGGTATTATCTCAGATAACAAGGATTTGATCCAATCTTCGATACAGAGCTTTGCTACACAGGAATTAGCCTTTGCCCTTGAAGAGATAGGGTTTAAGGTTACTATTGAGGAAAAAGGCAAAGATAAAGTAATTACTGCCCGTGGTACCCAGAGAAACTATGTAGATATTAAGATTGGCAAAGGGGCTATAAAAGCAGAAATCGATACCAGAAGGTCTAAAAGACCGAAGTGCGACATAATACAGCAGCTTATTTCTCAAAAGCTGAGAGAACCGGAAAAGAAAAAAACCACAGGACTTCAAAGAGAAAAGAGACATGTGGTTAATAACCACATTCACATTAAACAGAAGAAGATTTAAGAAGATGAAAAGAGAAATGCGGCTATTTGTTGGGAAAGACGGCATATTGACAGTTGAAGACCCCTCACCTTTGGAGGTAAAACTCTTAGAGCGCTTAGGTATAAAATTGGAGGAAAATAAGCACTCAACTCATCTTAATAAATTATCTCCCCGGTATAGGCTTTTGAAGGATTGTCAGATCCAAGGCCTCTTGCCTCAAAATTCTATTAAACTTTTCTCCTTGCATGATCAAGAGATAAAGAAGGCCCTTCTGGGTGGGAAAAATAATGCCGGCAATCATAGTATCTTTGATTTAAAAAGAAGACTCTTCAGGGCATATATCAAGAGATGCTGCCTGTGTGGGCATAAATGTAATGGGCATAGAATTCTTTCAGGTGAATGCCCGATAGGAAGACCCTCTCATTATTATCAGCATTTTATCCATGTTGGGGAGGAAAAAGAGATAGGTAGAACCCTTGTAATAGAGCTTGCGGGTTGCAATATAAGATGTAAGTTCTGTCAGAAGGGAAAGCTAATAAATCCCAAGAAAGTTAAAACTGTGCCTTTTATCCCCTCTCTCTGGGATGACATAAAGAGAGAGTATATTTGCAGTGATTTTGACAATATCTCTTTCTTAGGAGGAAACCCTGATCAGTCTTTTTTGGCAGTCTTGGATTTTCTTGAGAATGCCCCTGATTGGGCATTAAACTTTCCGATAATATGGCATACAAATGGATATTCAAGTCCAATCTTTTATAACCTCCTCCATGGACTTGTTGATATAATGGTTTTTGACTTTAAATACTTTAATAATATTTGCGCCCTTAGCCTCAGCCAGGCACCTTTGTATAAAGAAATAGCTAAATCTGCATTAAAAGCAATTTGTGGGAAGAGATTATTTCCTTTGGTAATAGTTCGTCACTTAATCCTGCCAGGGCATTGGAACTGCTGTCAAAAAACACTTATTGATTGGCTAAAGGAGAACAAAATGGATATAATTTTTCATCCCGTGTCTCAATATAAACCGTTGTGAAGGATTACAGAAAAAGATGAAAGTTTATCTCTACCAATTGAAAAAGCAGAATTTATGCGAGTAATAGGTTATGCCTTAGATGCTGGGATTCCTATTACTTGTTGAGAAAGATGTTTAAATAAGGTAAAAGGACTATAATGGACCCAGAAGATCGGACAGCATGTTAAGTTACAGTTGAGGTCAAAAAAGAGGAGGTCCATGAAGA
>JASEEX010000062.1 GCA_030019415.1 Thermodesulfovibrionales bacterium | reverse complement strand
TGCTTATTTTATCGAGGAGTCGCTCTTACTTCAACTAAATCTGGGACATGTTCTTTTATGAAAAAGGAATAAGCCTCATCATTTCTGAAACGAAAAGGAACTCCAGGGAGGCACTAAATCCACAAATGAAGTCCCTGAACTTTCTCAATAATATCCTCGCCAAGATCGAGGCGAAAAAAAGAGGCGCCTATGATGCAGTAATGTTGAATGTATATGGAAAGCTAACTGAGGGCACCATTAGCAATGTGTTCTTCTATAAAAATGGTATTCTCTGCACTCCCTCTATTGAGTGTGGAATACTTGATGGCATAACAAGAGGTGTAGTCATAGAAATTGCCTTAAGGGAAGGCGTAAGAGTAAAAGAGGATGAATTTACGAAGGAGGATATATACGCTTCAGCCGAGGTATTCATAACGAGTACAACCCTTGAGGTTATGCCCGTCTCAAAGGTCGACAACCACGAGTATTCTGTGGGCACTGTAACAAAATTCCTCCATAAAGCATACATGGAGGAAGTAAGTGCCTATGTGAAAAATGTAAAGGCAGAAGGGCCATCCCTCTGGGGATACGAATGAGATTATGCAGCACATTACCCAGACCTGATGCGACCTATGCAGAAATAAAATGCTAAACTAATAAAGGAGGAGAGGGAAATGTCAAAAGAAGGTATCAAAGTATTGATGGCTGAAAAAAGGACATTTGTACCATCAAAGGAGTTCAGCGAAAAGGCTTATATTAAAAGCCTTGAGGAGTATGAAAGGTTATACAGGTGGTCCGTTGAAGACCCCGAGAGCTTCTGGTCTGAAATGGCAGAAAAACATCTCACCTGGTTTAAAAAATGGGATAAGGTCTCGGAATGGAATTTTGAAAAACCGGAGATAAAGTGGTTTGTCAATGGGAAGCTAAATGCCTCATACAATTGTCTGGACATATTTATAGATACACCGATAAGGAACAAGGCTGCAATTATATGGGAGTCGGATACCGGTGAATATAAGACTTATACCTATCAACAACTCTACCGTGAGGTGAGTAAATTTGCAAATGTCCTCAAAAGATACGGAGTCAAAAAAGGAGACAGGGTAGCGATTTATCTACCGATGATTCCAGAACTCCCAATTGCCATGCTGGCCTGTGCAAGGATAGGAGCTATTCACAGTGTTGTCTTTGGTGGATTCAGTGCGCAGGCTCTCAGAGACAGGATTCAGGACTGCAAGGCGAAGCTTCTAATTACTGCTGATAATGGTGTTAGGGGTGGAAGATTTATTCCATTAAAAGTAAATGCTGATGCCGCCCTTCTGGAATGTCCGACGGTGGAAAAGGTCATTATAGTTAAAAGAACATTAGCTGCCATGAACTTTGAACCTGAAAGGGATTGCTGGTGGCACGATGAGATGAATGACCCTGATATCCCAGAATATTGTGAACCCGAATGGGTGGATGCGGAAGACCCCCTCTTTGTCCTCTACACATCTGGATCCACAGGAAAGCCAAAGGGAGTTCTTCATACAACGGGTGGGTATATGGTCTATACAAATCTAACATTCAAATGGATATTTGACTACCGGGATGAGGATATCCATTTCTGTACAGCGGACATAGGATGGGTTACAGGCCACAGTTACATCGTCTACGGCCCTTTGAGTAGCGGTGCCACTTCCCTGATGTTTGAAGGTGTTCCAACATACCCGAATCCAGGAAGATTCTGGGATATTGTAGATAAACATAAGGTAAATATTTTCTACACAGCTCCCACAGCAATAAGGGCCCTTATGAGAGAAGGAAAAGGCTGGGTAACGAAACATGACCTATCCTCATTAAGATTACTCGGGACAGTGGGAGAGCCAATAAATCCAGAGACATGGATGTGGTATCACACCTATATAGGAAAGGGTAAAATTCCTATCGTTGACACATGGTGGCAGACCGAGACAGGCGGTATTCTCATAACACCTCTACCCGGTGCAATAGCATTAAAGCCAGGCTCAGCCAGCAAACCATTTCCAGGAGTAGTACCGGCTATATTGAAAGAGGATGGTTCACCAGCTGGCATCGATGAAGGAGGATACCTCGTCATTGAAAAACCATGGCCTGGAATGCTAAGGGGAATATATGGAGACCCTGAGAACAAGCTACTAAAAGAGACCTATTTCTCAAGATTCTCTGGCAGATACTTTACCGGGGATGGTGCGAGGGTTGATGAGGAAGGTGATTACTGGCTCATGGGGAGGATAGACGATGTACTTAATATATCGGGTCACAGACTTGGCACTGCAGAGATTGAGTCAGCATTGGTCAGTCACGAGGCGGTTGCTGAGGCAGCAGTAGTTGGATTTCCTCATGAGATAAAAGGTGAGGGCATATATGTATATGCAACACTGAAAGGGCGGGTTCAGCCATCAAGTGAGCTTAAGAAAATACTCGTGGGCCATGTAAGGTCTGTTATTGGTCCAATTGCAACCCCTGATAAACTTCAGTTCGCACCAAGATTGCCTAAAACAAGAAGTGGAAAGATAATGAGAAGGATACTTAGAAAAATTGCGAGGGGAGATGTAGAGGACTACGGAGATATCAGTACCCTTGCTGACCCCTCAGTGATAGATGATCTCGTTAAAGGAAGAGTGTAAGGGTCATGCCGATCAGAAACTTAGAGCATTTTTTCAATCCTCGAAGGATTGCAGTTATAGGGGCAAATGAGGAACAAAATTCCTTAGGTCATTGTATTTTTAAAAATCTGGTGGGTCAGGGCTTTAAGGGATCGGTCTATCCCATTAACACATATACGGAGTCTGTCCAGGGTGTAGAGGCCTATCCCAATATCACTGCCGTCTTACGTGATATAGATCTGGCCATACTGGCGATCTCTCCTGAAGATGTCCCTGCTGCCCTCGAGGAATGTGGTCAAAAAGGTGTTAAGGGTATAATTATCCCGTGCCTTGACTTCATGGATCGAGCCAAAGACCCGGTGCTTCTTGAGACAAAGATCAGACATACCTCCACAAAATATGGTTTTACAGTCCTGGGCCCGGATTCTTTGGGCTTTATACGGCCAAGTATAAAGCTCAATGCCAGTCTTTTCCCGAAGATGCCTCTACCAGGTAACATAGCCTTCATTTCCCAGAGTGCTGCCCTCGCAACTGCCCTTTTAGACCGGGCAGTGGGTAAGAACATTGGCCTTAGTTGTTTTGTATCTGTAGGTGCTCGATATGATATTGGTTTAACTGACATGATTGATTTTTTGGGTATTGATCCTGAGACAAAAGCCATTATCCTCTATATCGAGTCTATCAAAAGAGGCAGAAAATTCATGACCGCTGCCAGGAGTTTCGCTCGTAGTAAGCCTATTATGGTAGTCAAATCAGGAAAATTTGAGATCTCAGCCCACGTAGCCCTTACTCATTCAGGGTTTCTGGCAGTAGAGGATAAGGTCTATGATGCTGCTTTCAAAAGAGCAGGAGTAATCAGGGTAGACGAGATAGTAGACCTTTTCTATTTAGCTGAAGCTCTTGCCAAACAACGCCGTCCGAGTGGGAAGCGATTGGCTATCATTACTAATGCTGGTGGGCCAGCAGTAATGGCTATTGATGCCCTCTTGAGATGGGACGGTGATCTGGCAAATCTCACTCAAGAGACAGTTGGTGATCTAAGAGAACACCTGCCATCTTTAAAGAGGATTCAAAACCCCATTGATCTCCACTTTGATGCCTCGGCCTGGGAATATGGGATAGCTGTCAGGGGCTGTTTAAAGGACTTGGAAGTTGACGGAGTTCTGGTGATTCATACCCCATCTTTTAGTACCAAACCCGAGGAGATTGCTAAGGTGGTGGCATCAACTGCAAAGGACTATCCGCACAAACCACTCTTCACAACGTGGATGGGAGATGAATATGTAATGCCTGCCAGAAAGCTACTTAATGATGCGGGGATACCAACCTTCGTGACTCCTGAGCATGCGGTAAAAAGCTTTATCTACATGTACCGTTATGATTACAACCTCGGACTCCTCTTTGAGACCCCAGAGTCAATTCTCAAAGATTTCGTGCCCGATAGCAATAGGGCCGAGGGAATAATTAAAAAGGCCTCAGAAAAAAAGAGGCTGGTTCTGACCTTTGATGATGCTAAGGAAATACTTTTAGCTTATGGCATACCTGTAATTCCTACCAGTAAGGCACAAAGTGAGGAAGAGGCTGTCCAGATCTCGGAAGCCATCGGCTATCCAGTTGTTTTAAAGATTGATTCAGAGAAAATCTTTCATAAGCTGGAGAAGGGCGGTGTCATTTTAAACATCAGAGATCAGGCCTCGGTGGTTGAGGCCTTTAGAAGACTCAAAGCAGTTGCCAGCTCCTGCGGCGACCCCCAGGCTCATGTCCTGATCCAGCCCATGATTATCAAGCACGGTTTTGAACTGGTAATTGGCGCCAAAAAGGATCTTACCTTTGGATCCGTAATAGTCTTTGGAACGGGGGGGGAACTCCTTGAGACAGTCGAAGATTACTCCATAGGCCTTCCTCCTCTCAATCAGACCCTGTCCAGACAGATGATGATGGAGACAAAAGTCTATAACTACCTTAAGACTCAAGAGCCTTTTAAGGAAACGTTGAGAACACTGGAGGAAATCTTAGTGAAATTTTCCCAGCTTATTGTTGACTTCCCGCAAATTAAAGAGATTGACATAAACCCTTTCCTTGTAACAGACAAGGAGGGTTTTGCATTGGATATTGGTATCGTGCTTGAAGCAGAAATACTGGAGGGCTTTAAAAATTACAGAGAAGGGGTTTGCCCTCCTCACCTTTCTATCTCTCCCTATCCTGTATGGTATGTGAAAGAGTTTCAGCTTGAAAACGGTACGACCGTTCTCATAAGACCCATCCGTCCAGAAGATGAACCCCTTTTAGATGAATTTTTTAAAACCTCTTCAGAGCAAACTATTGTGATGAGATTCCGCCATCAAATCCAAAAAATGACCCATGAGCAATTAGTAAGATATTGTCATGCCGATTATGATCGGGAAATGGCTTTCGTAGCTGTCATTATAGATAACAAAAGGGAGAGGATAATCGGCGACGTGAGGTTCATCAAACAACCGGATCCCGAAAATGCCGAGATGGCTGTAGTGGTAGCTGATCGCTGGCAGGGACAGGGCATTGGCAAAAAACTCTGCGATTATTGTATTGAGGCAGCAAAAGAAGCAGGTGTTAAAAAGCTCTGGATGGAGATTTCAAGAAATAATTCGAAGATGATAAACTTAGCAGAAAAATTGGGCTTTAAAAAGGCGTTCTCTGATAATGAGGTTGTCAAAGTCGCCCTGGAACTTTAGTTAAGGGTTATTCATCTGCAATAACAATCTCATCATCTGTGAATTTCAGTACCTTACCGGAACGATCGCGTATAAGTGACCTTCACTTGGAGTCAGCCTCTGCCTCAGTCCACCCAAATATCTCATCAGCCCATTCTCTTTTAATGACAATTTTAGGGGCGGTGACGGATACAGTCAGCATGGTCGGTCATGGGTAGAGTAGAGAACTGGCGTAGTAGCTGTGCCCTATCTCCAGTTCCCCCTCAT
>JASEEX010000061.1 GCA_030019415.1 Thermodesulfovibrionales bacterium | reverse complement strand
TGGTGGTCTCCGTTACCTGGGAATGAAGTGGTATCGGTTACCTGGGACGTGACAGATTGAGGTATGGAGAATTTACATATGGTAGACTTCCCACTCTGTGATGGGCCAGCAAAGATATAGCCTTTTCCATCTTTGATAATGCCAGCAGCATGGAGGAAGACATTGTGATATTCAGCATTTTGTACCCTCTCCAGGGAATAAAACACACTCAAGAATACAGGTAGAAAATTGTAAGGTCTAAGAATAACCTCCTTATCATTAAATAGTATATCTAATTGCCTTCTACTCCACCTGAAGTACCCCGATGTTCTTCCATACCATAATGGCTTTAGATTTCTTTTCCTTTTTATACTCGGAGAGTCAGACATGAAACCAATATTAAAAAGAAAATCGGGCTGGCCTGTTTCTGTGCACAAAAATGACCTCTTAAGTCCATCCAGAAAACGGCCATTATCTGATGTGACTGAAAAACACCTGCTTCCAAACTTTACTTTTAACATTTCTATTTTGCTATGAGCTATCAGCTATGAACTATGAGCTCTGAATTTTGAGCCTTTTGCACATGATTTTCAATTGTTGCCTCTGGAACGAGGATCTTTAAGATTTCAATTGCCTCTTCTTCGTTAAGCCTTTGAACACATTCTTTTAACCGTGCAATATGGCCAAAAAGGAAATCGGGATTTAAGCCATCTCCTCTAAGCATAGTAATCTTCTTGTTAGTAGTAGGAATGATCCCTTCTCCCTGCCAGTAGAGTTCTTCATGCAGCTTTTCCCCTGGGCGAAGTCCAGTTCGGAATGGGTTACGGTTAACGGGCCACCCTCTGCAATTTGCTGCTTAAACAGAGGCACAACACTACCATTGCTGCCTATAACATTGCCAAACCTAACCGAAATGAATTTGGTTCCATTTCCATTCAATCCCAGCAACAGAAGTTCAGCAATCCTCTTAGTGGTACCTATGACATTGGCTGGCCTCACAGCCTTATCTGTAGAGATCAATACAAATTTTGGAACTTGGTATTTTATAGCTATCCTGGTTATCAAGTAGGTGCCCAGGATATTATTACGCACCGCCTCCAGAGGAGCTCGCTCCACCATGGGGACATGTTTATAGGCAGCAGCGTGGTAAATAAGATTAGGCTTATAGGTCTTTAGCACAGTATCAAAATTCTTCTCATCCAGTATATCACCTATGATAGGTATGATAGTTTGTTCGGGAAATTCTCTGCGCATCTTGATCTCTAAATGGTATAGGTAATTCTCACTTCGCTCATAAAGGATAAGGGTTTTTGGTTGCAGGTTGGCTGTCTGCCTTGCAAGCTCAGAGCCGATGGATCCTCCTGCCCTTGTTATCAGAATGTTATGACCAGTAATATCCTTTCTGAGTAATTCAATGTCTTCCTGTCGGCGGAACTTTGTGGTACTTCTTCCCAATAGGTCGTCAAAGGGGACATCTTGCAATTGGTTAAAAAGCTCCTTGCCATTATTAAGCAGGACACTTAAGCTGGAAAGTGTTCTAAATTTAATCTCTGCCTTTTTGCATATTTCGTAGATGGCTTTTAGCTTAGTTACTAAGATTCATAAGTAATGGTCACGTTGTATGTCATTCCCGCCTGTCGGGTATCTTTCTGAAAGAAGGATTGCGGATAAGCCGCAATGACGAGAACAGCAGAAGGATCCCGAAGCAATCTCAGAACGAGATTCTTCGCTTCGCTCAGAATGACAATAAACCGCCCTTAGCCTTTTGTATATGATTATTGTTTGAAAACTCAGGAAACTCCAAATGATGTTAGATTGACTTTGTTGGTTATTGGCTAATTTGGTTATGGGTTTGGGTTAAGGAAGAGTTTTCAAAATCTCTACTACACAATCAATTACTTTACAATCTTCCACAATGTCAGCATTATTAATTTCATATCTGTTAGAAGACCTCTTTCCCTCAGATATTTCTTATATAGATTTATCTTGATCGGAAGGACTTCTTTTATATAACCATTTTCAGGGTTTTTGAATCTTTTTAACACATTCTCCTCATCCCTGAATTCAATTGCAGCAAAATCCGTTATCCCTGGCTTTACCTTCAGTATTTCTCTGTATTCATCCCTGAACATCTCGATATATTTTGAGATCTCAGGCCTTGGTCCGACAAAACTCATATTGCCTTTAAGGACATTCCATAGCTGCGGAAGTTCGTCAAGCTTCATTTTCCTCAATAATTTACCAAAGCGAGTAATGCATGAATCACTCCCTGACGTTATTTGCTGACCTAACTCCTGCGCTTTATCTATCATTGTTCTAAATTTATATAAACTGAATGGTTTAAAATTTCTTCCTACCCGTTGATGAATGAAGAATACAGGACCCCTTGTATCCATTTTTATAAGTATCGCAATGATAAGAAAAGCAGGTAAAAAGAGAAATAGCCCTGCAGCCGACAATATGATATCCAAAAATCTTTTCAACGTCTGAATCTTTTTGCTGTTTCAGAAACTGTTTCTATGGCTTTTGTTATCTCCTCTTCGGTCATCCCCGGGTATATAGGCAAGGATATGCTTCTTTCATAAATCCAATCTGCATTGGTGAATTTCTTGCCATCCATGGAGAATGAATTCCTGTAAAAAGGATGCCTGTGCAACGGTATGAAGTGAACGCTTGTGCTTATACCTTGTTGTTTGAGTTCTTCTATATACCCGTCCCTGTCTATCTTCAGAGCTTTTAGGTTAAGTTTTATTACATAGAGATGCCATGCGGATAGCCTGTCAGGCTTGACATGAGGGCATATAATAAATTCAGAATCCTTGAAAGCATCTGTATATCTTTCAGCAATATCCCTTCTTCTCTCCCACATCCATTCGAGTTTCTTCAGTTGGGCAATACCCAGGGCAGCCTGTATATCGGTCATGTTGTATTTGTATCCGGCGTCAACAACCTCGTAATACCATGAGCCATTTCTTGAATATCGCTTCCATGCATCCCTGGAAATTCCATGCAGCCTCATTATTCTCATTTTGTCAGCCCATTCATGATTTTCGGTAGTAATCATGCCACCCTCTCCTGTTGAAAGGGTCTTCGTGGCATAAAAACTGAAACATGTTATATCACCGATAGTACCTATTTTTTCAATATCTCTTTTTTTTCTGACTTCTGACTTCTGACCTCTGACTTCTGACCTCTGACCTCTGGCTTTTGTACCAGGCAGGGAGAGAATGTGCAGCATCCTCGATTACTCTTAGCTCATAGCTCTTAGCTAATTGCATAATGCCATCCATATCACAGGGCTGGCCTGCAAAATGGACAGGGATGATAGCTCTTGTTTTAGACGTGATGGCCCTCTCAATTTTAGAAGGATCAATATTGTGTGTCTCTTTATCAACATCTACTAAAATTGGCTTTGCCTTGAAATAGCATACAACCTCACCTGTAGCAGTAAATGTCATTGTTGGAATAATAACCTCCTCATCCTTCTGTAAATTTATCGCCTTAAGTGCAAGATGCAATGCTGCAGTGCATGAGTTTACAGCGATGGAATGTTTTGCACCGATATACTGGCCAAACTCCTCCTCAAACCTAACAGTCTTTGGCCCCATTGTAAGCCAGCCGGATTTTATAGAATCCACTACTTCAGAAATTTCATCGTCAGTAATATATGCCTTGTGAAAAGGGATTACAATTTGGTCATGGATAGTTTTTATTGTTTTAATGCTCACTTTTTAAACAACACTATAAAATTTCATTTTCTAAAAAACATTGATTATTCGTTATCTATCTACAGATGATAAAAAAGACATTTTTAAATAAATCTTAATCAAATCAAAATGGCAACGGCTTCTTGCTTCTTATTACACAATGAGGTGCTAATAGCCTTGTAATTGGTGGAGCAAGGGTAATGCGGTGAAAATCAAAAATACAATTTGGAAACAATCCCTTTATCTCTCTTCGTCTCACGCCTCTTGTGTCTGGATTTGTAGGCTTGCTAACAAAATAATCATACCAGAGGATAATCCCGTTGGGATTTAATACCCGAAGCATCTCGCGTGCAATATTTTGCTTCATGTTTTTTTCGAAGATGGAAGTAAAGACACCAAAACATAAAACAATATCAAAAAACTTGTCATCATAAGGCAAACTCTCTGCATTTCCGCATTTGAAATCAATATTAGGGCTTAATTTTTTAGCTGACTCGATTCTATCTGGCAAAAGGTCAATCCCATATAAATTATAAGGCATTGCACCATATTTGATAAATTCTCTTAAAACTCCACCGTTTCCACAACCTACATCAAGAATCTTTATATCAGAGAGAGTATTAAATCTATGTTTATAAAGCAATTTAAGAATATTCTTCTCACGCTGAAAAACGATAAATTGATTAGCAGGATGAGAAATGGCATAATAATCCGCTTTGATTCTTTCTTTCCGTCTGCCATAAGCTTCTTTTATACGCTCTACTTCACTTGAGGCTTGAGACTTCATACTTGACAATGGGTTCGCTGGTGGAGAAATTTAATAAGAGTGCTTTAAATTCTTTTTAGTTGTCCGCCTGATATACAATAATTCTAGAGCGTAGAAAAGACCTCAATATGCCAAGAAACATCCCCACATTGGCCAGACAAAAACTAAAGGGAATCGTAAATATTCGCAGATGTATGGCCTTTCTTTCCAGGATGAAACCAATGAGAGCTAAACTATAAAAGAGTGCCTGTGACATGAACAAAAGTTGATACACGGGATATCCAATCAATAGGAGATTCAAAATCAGCATAGTCAGTAAAAAGTAAGGGGTAAGCCATCGCAGTAGCTTGTGAGAAATTAAGGAAAAAGAAATCAAAGGATATCTAAATGGATTTAGGAGCTTCCTTCGACTGAAGGTACCTGTCCAGTTACGGATGGTCATGCGGATTCTTGTCTTTAGCTCACCATCAATTGAAGATGGAAATATATCATAGGCAACTGCCTCAGGTTCATGAACAACCCGATAACCCTGCAAGATAACGTCCAAGGGAATAATACAATCGTCCCCATATCGACCATCCAGAGGTTTAAATAATCTTCTCCGAATAGCCATGCATTGTCCACTAGCCGTTGACAAAATACGCATCCTGCTTTCCATTGCTCGGAGAGCAGTTTCATATCTCCAATAAAATCCCTGACTTTCTGATACTGAGTTATTACCTCTTCTAAGGAGAAGCTGTCCACTCACACATCCCACTGATGGAACGGCAAAGGAGCGAACCATCCTCTGAAGGAAGTGGTGATCAAAGGTTGTATCAACATCGGTAAAGGCCAAGATGTCGGAACTTACCACCTTTATTGCTTCATTCTGGGTTGCACTTTTCCCTTTGCGCTGATCGGATACGAAAAGCCGTACTCCTCGGCCAGCAAATTCTCTGACAATCTCGTTAGTTCTATCTGTCGAGCCATCAGAGGCCACCAGAATTTCGAACTTTTCCATCGGATAATGAAGGGAAAGGAGATTTTCGATCCTGTCTCTAATTACCTTTTCCTCATTGAAGACCGTAAGTAAAACCGTTACGCTAGGAAAATAATCTTCCCTCTTGATACTTTTGGTACAGAAGAAATTAAGGATACTAAGAATTAAGGGATAGCCAACCCAGCAATAAATAAGAGACCTATCAAGAGCCAGAAAATACATTCCATCATGGTTACTTACGTTCAACAACTTGAGCCTAAAAAATGAGTCCTTGAGGCCAACAAATC